>NZ_JCAXEF010000039.1:0-498 GCF_059758765.1 Pseudarthrobacter sp. GQ63 | reverse complement strand
TCCATGAACGCCCGGGCGTACATGCCGGGGGAGGCGTGGCCCTGGAAGAAGACCTGGTCACCGCCGCCGGGGTGGTCCTTGCCGCGGAAGAAGTGGTTGAAACCCACCTCGTACAGGGTCGCGGCCCCGGCATAGGTGGAGATATGCCCGCCCACGCCGATGTTGGCCCGCTGCGCCCGGTGCACCATCACCGCGGCGTTCCACCGCATGTACGCCCGGTACCGGCGCTCGTACTCCTCGTTGCCCGGAAACTCTGCTTCCTGGTCCACCGGGATCGTGTTCACGTAATCGGTGGTGGTCACCATCGGCACCCCGACGCTCTGCGCGCCCGCACGCTGCAGCAGGCTCCGCATGATGAATTGGGCACGCTCAGTGCCCTGTTCCCTGATCAACGAATCCAGGGACTCAACCCACTCGGCAGTCTCTTCCGGATCACGATCAGGCAGCTGGTTAGTCAACCCGCTGAGGATATGGGAGGTATCTTCTCCTGCAGCCACG
>NZ_JCAXEF010000038.1:0-518 GCF_059758765.1 Pseudarthrobacter sp. GQ63 | reverse complement strand
GCGCGGGTCTCCGGCCTGTCGGATGCGAGCATCATCGCCCGGCACATCTTCTCCGTGGTCCGGGCCCCGATCATCATCCAGACCGCGGCGATCGCCGGGGTTGCGATCGCCATCCAGTCCGGCCTGGAGTTCCTCGGCCTGGGGGACCCGGCCAAGGCAACCTGGGGCGTGATGCTGTCCGAGGGTTTCAAGAACGTCTACCTCACCCCCACCCTGCTCTTCTGGCCCGCGTTCGCGATGGCGCTGACCATCGGCGCGCTGGTCCTGCTGGGCAACGCGGTCCGCGACGCCCTCGAGGACGGCGACAGGATCAAACACCGGAAAAAGCGCACCCCTGATGCGGCTGCTGCGGTGGAACGTACGACGACGGCGCCGGCCGGCGTGCGCCCGTCACGTCACGGGGTGGCCGCCGTCGAGGCCGGGACCGAGCACCACCTGGTCAAGGTGACCAACCTCGGAGTCGGCTACCCGCAGGCGGACGGGTCGGTCAAGAAGGTCGTGGATGATGTGTCCTTCCA
>NZ_JCAXEF010000037.1:0-581 GCF_059758765.1 Pseudarthrobacter sp. GQ63 | reverse complement strand
GCGTCGACGTAGAGTTCGTTGCGGACCGACTGCACCGCTGACCGGGTCAGCCGGAAATAGGACGGGCTGATCAGGATCCCGAACGCGATCATCGCGATCCACACCGAGGGCCCGAACGCTGCACGGATGGTCAGCAGCACGATCAGGCCCGGCAGGCTCATCAGGATACTGACCACCCAGTTCGATACCGCCTCGAACCTGCCCGCGTAATAGCCCGCGACCAGCCCGGCGGGCAGGCCAATACCGATCGCAACCGCCGCGCACAACAACGCCGACAGCAGCGTCAACCGTGCCCCAAACAGCAGCCGGCTCCAGACATCCCGGCCGGAACTGTCCGTGCCCAGGATGTTCACCTCGTCCGGAGCGGCAAGGGTCTTGGAGATGTTGGCGAAGTTCTCATCAAACGGGGCCAGGACATCAGCGAACACCGCCAGCAGGGCCATGCCCAGCAGGATGAGCATCGCGATGACGCCCAACGGGTTCCGGAACAGGCGCTTAAGCACCGTGGAACGGACCACCGTCCCGGACTGGCCCGCACCCGGACCGCCGGCAGTACCGGGGGCGGGGGCGGTGCTGGTGCC
>NZ_JCAXEF010000036.1:0-680 GCF_059758765.1 Pseudarthrobacter sp. GQ63 | reverse complement strand
ACCGGCGGCGGTGAAGGCAGCCACGGCGCCGGCTTCATTGATGCCGGGGTGGATCAGCTGCCCCTGGGCGGATTCCTTGTAGGCCAGGACCAGGTCCCGGTCCACGGACAGGTAGTTCTGGCCCTTGGGGTTGTAGATCTTCGCGGTGGGGAAGAACGCGTCCATGCCGAAGGTCCTTGATTCGTCCGGGACGATGGGCACAATCCGGTGCCCGAAGTTTTTGTCCCGGATGAGGTCTTTCAGGAGCCTGACAAAAGCCATGGTGGTGGCGGCCTGCTGTTTGCCCGAGCCTCGTTTGGCAACGTCAAACGTCTTGGGATCCGGCAGAGCAACGGCATCATGGGATGACCGGCGTTCCGGGACGGCGCCGCCCAAGGCCTTCCGCCGTTCATGGAGGTAGACGATCTCCGGTGCATCATGCCCGGGGTGGAAGTACGGCGGGGAATAGGGATCCGCTTCCAGTTGCGCATCGGCAATGGGGATCCGCAGGTAGTCCCGGAACTCCTTGAGGTCCTCGACAGTCAGCTTTTTCATCTGGTGTGTGGCATTCCTGCCTTCAAACCTCGGTCCGAGGCCGTAGCCTTTGACGGTTTTGGCGAGGATGACGGTGGGCTTGCCCTTGAATTCGGTGGCTGCCTTGTACGCGGCGTAGACCTTGCGGTAGTCGTGGCCGCCGCGTC
>NZ_JCAXEF010000035.1:0-680 GCF_059758765.1 Pseudarthrobacter sp. GQ63 | reverse complement strand
AACGCGGCGGCCACGACTACCGCAAGGTCTACGCCGCGTACAAGGCAGCCACCGAATTCAAGGGCAAACCCACCGTCATCCTCGCCAAAACCGTCAAAGGCTACGGCCTCGGACCGCACTTCGAGGGCCGCAACGCGACCCACCAGATGAAGAAACTCACCCTGGATGACCTGAAGAAGTTCCGCGACCACCTGCGGATCCCCGTCACGGACGAACAGCTCGAAAAAGACCTGTACCAGCCCCCGTACTACCACCCCGGTACGGACGCCCCGGAAATCAAGTACATGATGGAGCGCCGCGCGGCCCTGGGCGGGTCCGTTCCCGAACGCCGGTCCAAGCACGCCGAGATCACCCTGCCCGAGGCCAAGTCCTACGAGGTCGCCAAACGAGGCTCGGGCAAACAGCAGGCCGCCACCACCATGGCCTTCGTGCGCCTGCTCAAGGACCTGATGCGGGACAAGAACTTCGGCAAGCACATCGCCCCGATCATTCCGGACGAGGCACGCACGTTCGGCATGGACGCGTTCTTCCCCACCGCGAAGATCTACAACCCCAAGGGCCAGAACTACCTCTCCGTGGACCGGGACCTGGTCCTGGCCTACAAGGAATCCGCCCAGGGCCAGCTGATCCACCCCGGCATCAACGAAGCCGGCGCCGTGGCAGCCTTCACCGCCGCCGGC
>NZ_JCAXEF010000034.1:0-865 GCF_059758765.1 Pseudarthrobacter sp. GQ63 | reverse complement strand
GGGACTGTCCGATAAACGGTGTGTGGAGTCCGGCCGGTTTTCATTGTTGAGTGGTTCTTTCGAACCGGCCAGCGAAGGTAATAGCGAACGCGTTTAGCGCAGGCTTCCACCTCATCACCCAGCGTGCACGGCCACCGCCGGTTGGATCAAGAGATCTGGTGACCAGGTATAGGCATTTCAGGGCAGCGGTCTCGTTCGGAAAGTGCCCGCGGGCCCTCACCGCCCTTCGGTAGCGTGCGTTGATCGACTCGATCGCGTTCGTCGTGCAGATGACCCGTCGGATTTCCACGTCGTACTCCAGGAAGGGCACGAATTCGGCCCAGGAGGATTCCCAGAGCCGCACGATGGCCGGATACCGCTGGCCCCACTCGGCAGTGAATTCGGCGAACCGGTCCTTCGCCGCCTGCTCGGACGGGGCCGTGTAAACGGGCTTAAGCGCCTTGACGATCCCGTCGCGGTGCTGGCGTCCGGCGTAGCGGAAGCTGTTGCGGATCAGGTGCACGATGCACTGCTGCACCACCGTCCGCTCCCACGTGGTCGTGATCGCCTCCGGCAGGCCCTTGAGCCCATCGCAGACGGCGATCAACACATCTTCCACGCCCCGGTTCTTCAGCTCCGAGAAGACCTGCAGCCAGAACCGGGCACCCTCGCCACCGTCGCCGGCCCAGATGCCCAGGATCTCCCGCTCCCCACTGGTGGTGACCCCCATGACGACGTAGAACGGGGTGTTGCGCACCTGCCCGTCACGGACCTTGACCACGACCGCGTCAACGAACAGCACCGGATAGATCGGATCCAAAGGCCGGGCCGACCATTCGGCCAGCTCCGAGGCGACTTTCTCCGTGATGCGGCTGATGGTGTCCTT
>NZ_JCAXEF010000033.1:0-1410 GCF_059758765.1 Pseudarthrobacter sp. GQ63 | reverse complement strand
TGTGGACCGCGGTGAGATCCTGGGCATCGTGGGAGAATCCGGCTCGGGCAAGTCCCAGACGGCGTTCTCGATCCTTGGCCTGCTCCCGGACACCGCCCGGATCGTGGCGGGATCCATCCAGTTCGACGGCAACTACACCGTGGCCCCGGGGGATGAGAAGGTGAACCAGGACCGTGTTTCCAGGCTCCGGGGCAAGCGGATCTCCTATATTCCGCAGGAGCCCATGTCCAACCTGGATCCGGCGTTCACCATTGGCTACCAGCTGGTCACCCCCATGGTGCGGGTCCTGGGGATCCCCAAGGTCGAAGCGAAGCGCCGCGCGCTGAAGCTGCTTGCCGACGTCGGGATCACCAACCCGGAACGGACCTTCAGCGCCTACCCGCACGAGGTCTCCGGCGGCATGGCCCAGCGCGTCCTGATCGCCGGTGCGATCAGCTGCGAACCGGACCTGATCATCGCCGACGAACCCACCACCGCCCTGGACGTCACCGTCCAGGCCGAGGTCCTGGACCTCATCCGCGACCTCCAGGCCCGCCTGGGCGTCGGCGTGATCCTGGTGACCCACAACTTCGGTGTCGTGGCAGACCTCTGCGACCGCGTCGTGGTGATGCAGAACGGCCGCCTCGTGGAGGAAGGACCGGTCCGGGACATCCTGTCCACCCCGAAAGAGCCCTACACGCAGACACTGCTGGGTTCAATGCTCGAAGGCAAGGAACCCATGACCATGCTCGTCACCGCCAGCCCGAACGGAGCCCCCTCATGACCGCCTCCCTCACCGGCACCAGCGCCCCCGCCGAGGCAAGCCGCGATCAGCTCCTCCGGGTGGAGGACCTCGTGGTGGAATACCCGGGCAAGGGCTGGCGCTCCCGGCCGTTCCGTGCCCTGACGGATATCAACATCAGTATCGGCCAGGGCGAAACCCTGGGCCTGGTGGGCGAGTCCGGCTCCGGGAAAACCACCCTGGGCCGCGCCGTCCTGGGCCTGGCCCCGGTCACCGGCGGGCGGATCATCTTCGAGGGCAAGGACATCAGCCACGCCACCCGCAAAGAACGCCGAACACTCAGCCGGGACCTCCAAGTGGTCTTCCAGGACCCCTACACCTCCCTGAACCCGGCCCTGGAAATCGGCGACATCCTCGCTGAACCCCTCGGCGTCCAGGGCATGGAACCCGCCGCCGCGAAAAAACGGGTCAAGGAACTCCTGGACCAGGTGGGACTGCCCGCCGACGCGATCCACCGGCTGCCCCGGGAGTTCAGTGGCGGGCAGCGCCAGCGCGTCGCGATCGCCCGTGCCCTGGCCCTGGCCCCGAAACTGATCGTCTGTGACGAACCGGTCAGTGCCCTGGACCTCTCTACCCAGGCCCGCGTCCTGGACCTGTTCCTGCAAATCCAAAAAGACACCGGCGTCTCA
>NZ_JCAXEF010000032.1:0-1410 GCF_059758765.1 Pseudarthrobacter sp. GQ63 | reverse complement strand
CGTTGACCGCGGGGAGATCCTCGGCATCGTGGGAGAATCCGGCTCAGGCAAGTCCCAGACCGCGTTCTCGATCCTTGGCCTGCTCCCGGACACCGCCCGCATCGTGGCGGGATCCATCCAGTTCGACGGCAACTACACCGTGGCCCCGGGCGATGAGAAGGTGAACCAGGACCGTGTTTCCAGGCTCCGGGGCAAGCGGATCTCCTACATTCCGCAGGAGCCCATGTCCAACCTGGATCCGGCGTTCACCATCGGTTACCAGCTGGTCACCCCCATGATCCGGGTCCTGGGCATCTCGAAGCAGGAGGCCACAAAACGCGCCCTGAAGCTGCTGTCCGATGTCGGAATCACCAACCCGGACCGGACCTTCAGGGCTTGCCCGCACGAGGTGTCCGGCGGCATGGCCCAGCGCGTGCTGATCGCCGGGGCGATCAGCTGCGAACCGGACTTGATCATCGCCGATGAACCCACCACCGCCCTGGACGTCACCGTCCAGGCCGAGGTCCTGGACCTCATCCGGGACCTCCAGGCCCGCCTGGGGGTCGGCGTGATCCTGGTGACCCACAACTTCGGCGTCGTGGCTGACCTCTGCGACCGCGTTGTTGTGATGCAGAACGGCCGACTCGTGGAGGAAGGACCGGTCCGGGACATCCTGTCCACCCCGAAAGAGGCATACACCCGGACCCTGCTCGGGTCCATGCTCGAAGGCAAGGAACCCATGACCATGCTCGTAACCTCCAGCACGAAAGGAGCCCCCTCATGACCGCCTCCCTCACCGGCACCAGCGCCCCCGCCGAGGTAAGCCGCGATCAGCTGCTCCGGGTGGAGGACCTCGTGGTGGAATACCCGGGCAAGGGCTGGCGCTCCCGGCCGTTCCGTGCCCTGACGGAGATCAACATCAGCATCGGCCAGGGCGAAACCCTGGGCCTGGTGGGGGAGTCCGGTTCCGGGAAAACCACCCTGGGCCGCGCCGTCCTGGGCCTGGCCCCGGTCACCGGCGGGCGGATCATCTTCGAGGGCAGGGACATCAGCCACGCCACCCGCAAAGAACGCCGAACACTCAGCCGGGACCTCCAGGTGGTCTTCCAGGACCCCTATACCTCCCTGAACCCTGCCCTGGAAATCGGCGACATCCTCGCTGAACCCCTCGGCGTGCAGGGCATGGAACCCGCCGCCGCGAAGAAGCGGGTGAAGGAACTCCTGGACCAGGTGGGCCTGCCCGCCGACGCGATCCACCGCCTGCCCCGGGAATTCAGCGGCGGGCAGCGCCAGCGCGTGGCCATCGCCCGGGCCCTGGCCCTCGCCCCGAAACTGATCGTCTGTGACGAACCGGTCAGTGCCCTGGACCTCTCTACCCAGGCCCGCGTCCTGGACCTGTTCCTGCAGATCCAAAAAGACACCGGCGTCTCC
>NZ_JCAXEF010000031.1:0-1711 GCF_059758765.1 Pseudarthrobacter sp. GQ63 | reverse complement strand
GCTGGTGATTAAGACTGGTCTTATGCAGGGACGCGAGGACGCGCAACGCGGGTATTTGGATGTGGAGGCACTGGCCGGAGAGTTGTTGGCTCCGGGCAGTGTCTTCGCATTTCTGGCCAAGCATCGGGGGCGGTTGTTCCCGGATTCGATGATGGAGGACCTGTTCCCGTCGCGGCGGGGCCGGCCGTCAGTTCCCGCTTCGGTGATCGGTTCGGTGCTGGTGCTGCAGGCGTTGCAGGGCCTCTCTGACCGGGAAACAGCCGAGGCGTTGACGTACGATCTGCGCTGGAAAGCCGCGTGCGGGTACGGACTGACCGATACGGCATTCCATCCGAGCACGCTGACGTACTGGCGCCGGCGGCTGGCGGCATCGAAGAACCCGCACCGGATCATGAAGGCCATCGCCGAGGTCGTTGCGGAAACCGGAGTCCTGGCGGGCAAGCGCCGGCGGGCGGTTGATTCAACAGTGTTGGATGACGCGGTCGCGAGGCAGGACACGATCACGCAGCTGATCGCAGCGGTGCGCCGCTTCGGCCGCGACATCCCCGGCGGCCAGGACCTGGTCGCCACCCACGCGAAGGGGTATGACTACACGCGCACCGGTAAGCCGGACATCGCCTGGGACGACCAGGATGCCAGGGACGGGCTGGTCTCGGCGCTGGTCACCGACGCCCTCGCCCTGCTGGCCGCGGTCGATCCCGAGACCTTGGAGGGCAGGGGGGCCGATGCGTACGCGCTGCTTGCACTGGTCGCCGGGCAGGACGTGGAACCGGCCGAGGACTCGGACGGGACCGACGGGCGGTGGCGGATCGCCCGGAAGGTCGCACCGGACCGGATGATCTCCACCGTGGACCCGGACACCCGGCACGCGCATAAGACCAGGTCCCGGCAGCAGGACGGATTCAAAGCCCACATTGTCATCGAGCCCGATACCGGGCTGATCACCGCCGCGGAGCTGACCAAGGCCTCCGGACCGGAGAACAGCGACGGGGCCGTCGGCGCCCGGCTGATCGGCATGGAGCCCACGATCGCCGGGACCAGCGTGGACGTCCTGGCAGACTCGGCCTACGGTTCCGGGGAAATGCTCGCCGCTCTCGCCGGCACCGGCCATACCCCGGTGATCAAACCCTGGCCGCTGCGCCCGGCCGTCGAAGGCGGGTTCACCCTCGATGATTTCACCGTCGATGAATCAGCCGGCACCGCGACCTGCCCGAACGGGCTTACGCGCAGGATCACCGCTAAGCGGCGGGTCACCTTCGGCGCCGCCTGCAGCAGCTGCCCGCTCCGGGCCCGGTGCACCGGCTCCCCACGCGGGCGCAAACTCGAACTGCACGAGCACGACGCCCTGCAGCGCGAACACCGGAAACGCGCCACGGACCCGGACTTCCAGCACGACTACCGCACCCACCGGCCCATGGTCGAACGGTCCATCGCCTGGGTCACCCGCGGCAACCGCCGCGTTCGGCACCGCGGCACAAACCAGAACAATGCCTGGCTGCAACTGCGGATTGCCGGGCTGAACCTGCGACGCCTCCTCGCGCTCGGACTTACCAGCGAAAAAGGATCCTGGGCCATCGCTTGAACGCGGGCACCACCTCAGGGCCTCCCGCCAGCGAAAACCGGACCCGCCACCCGGCGAACAACCCTCAAAAGCCCAGAAACAGGACCCGATGCTTCAATCACAGAACCCGAAACCACAAAAGGAAAGGGC
>NZ_JCAXEF010000030.1:0-1784 GCF_059758765.1 Pseudarthrobacter sp. GQ63 | reverse complement strand
CGCCTGCGCAACGGGCTGTACTCCTGACAAACCCCCGCACCGCATACACGGTACGAACAATCTGTAGGTGCTCCTTAGAAAGGAGGTGATCCAGCCGCACCTTCCGGTACGGCTACCTTGTTACGACTTAGTCCCAATCGCCAGTCCCACCTTCGACAGCTCCCTCCCACAAGGGGTTAGGCCACCGGCTTCGGGTGTTACCAACTTTCGTGACTTGACGGGCGGTGTGTACAAGGCCCGGGAACGTATTCACCGCAGCGTTGCTGATCTGCGATTACTAGCGACTCCGACTTCATGGGGTCGAGTTGCAGACCCCAATCCGAACTGAGACCGGCTTTTTGGGATTAGCTCCACCTCACAGTATCGCAACCCTTTGTACCGGCCATTGTAGCATGCGTGAAGCCCAAGACATAAGGGGCATGATGATTTGACGTCGTCCCCACCTTCCTCCGAGTTGACCCCGGCAGTCTCCTATGAGTCCCCACCATCACGTGCTGGCAACATAGAACGAGGGTTGCGCTCGTTGCGGGACTTAACCCAACATCTCACGACACGAGCTGACGACAACCATGCACCACCTGTAAACCGACCGCAAGCGGGGCACCTGTCTCCAGGTATTACCGGTTCATGTCAAGCCTTGGTAAGGTTCTTCGCGTTGCATCGAATTAATCCGCATGCTCCGCCGCTTGTGCGGGCCCCCGTCAATTCCTTTGAGTTTTAGCCTTGCGGCCGTACTCCCCAGGCGGGGCACTTAATGCGTTAGCTACGGCGCGGAAAACGTGGAATGTCCCCCACACCTAGTGCCCAACGTTTACGGCATGGACTACCAGGGTATCTAATCCTGTTCGCTCCCCATGCTTTCGCTCCTCAGCGTCAGTTAATGCCCAGAGACCTGCCTTCGCCATCGGTGTTCCTCCTGATATCTGCGCATTTCACCGCTACACCAGGAATTCCAGTCTCCCCTACATCACTCTAGTCTGCCCGTACCCACCGCAGATCCGGAGTTGAGCCCCGGACTTTCACGGCAGACGCGACAAACCGCCTACGAGCTCTTTACGCCCAATAATTCCGGATAACGCTTGCGCCCTACGTATTACCGCGGCTGCTGGCACGTAGTTAGCCGGCGCTTCTTCTGCAGGTACCGTCACTTTCGCTTCTTCCCTACTGAAAGAGGTTTACAACCCGAAGGCCGTCATCCCTCACGCGGCGTCGCTGCATCAGGCTTTCGCCCATTGTGCAATATTCCCCACTGCTGCCTCCCGTAGGAGTCTGGGCCGTGTCTCAGTCCCAGTGTGGCCGGTCACCCTCTCAGGCCGGCTACCCGTCGTCGCCTTGGTAAGCCATTACCTCACCAACAAGCTGATAGGCCGCGAGTCCATCCAAAACCACAATAAAGCTTTCCACCCCCCACCATGCGATGAGGAGTCATATCCGGTATTAGACCCAGTTTCCCAGGCTTATCCCAGAGTTAAGGGCAGGTTACTCACGTGTTACTCACCCGTTCGCCACTAATCCAGGAGCAAGCTCCCTTCATCGTTCGACTTGCATGTGTTAAGCACGCCGCCAGCGTTCATCCTGAGCCAGGATCAAACTCTCCGTTGAAGTAAAACAGACACAACCCCCAGCCCCGGGAAAACGGGACAAAAAGGCTGCACAAAATTTGAAACCAGCTGTAAAAACCAGACCACCCACAGGGGCGGACGATCCAGTCAATTCAACCAATCACTAAAACAATTGGTATCAACAAACTTGGCACACTATTGAGTTCTCAAACAACAGACACA
>NZ_JCAXEF010000003.1:0-384720 GCF_059758765.1 Pseudarthrobacter sp. GQ63 | reverse complement strand
CGTGTTGAACACCGGGTGCTGCAGGTAGGTGGAGGTGCGCAGCACCGATTCGGGCAGCTCAAAGCCCTGGCCGGACACCACCGGACCGGCGCCGAAGGCGACGGCCACCGCGGAGAGGACCTCCGGCGTCGTGGTTTCATCGACGGACACGCCAACCGTGTCCGCGTCGATGAGGCGCAGGTTGATGCCGCGGGCTTCGGCGGCGGTGATCACCTTGGCGGCCTTGCCGGGCACGCGGACGGTGATCGTGTCAAAGAAGGTCTCGGACGCCAGCTCGCGGCCCGCATGCTTCAGCGTGGCGGCCAGGGCGCGGACGTTGTTGTGGACGGTTTCGGCGATCGCCTTCAGCCCGTCGGGGCCGTGGTACACGGCGTAGAAGGATGAGACGATGGCCAGCAGTGCCTGCGCGGTGCAGATGTTGGACGTGGCCTTCTCGCGGCGGATGTGCTGCTCGCGGGTCTGCAGGGCAAGGCGGTAGGCGGGGACGCCGGCGTTGTCCTTGGAGACGCCAACGATGCGGCCGGGGAGGGTGCGTTCCATGCCGTCGCGGACGGCCATGTAGGCGGCGTGCGGTCCCCCAAAGAACAACGGCACGCCAAAGCGCTGGGTGGAGCCGACGGCGATGTCCGCACCCTGCTCGCCGGGAGGGGTGATGAGGGTGAGGGCCAGCAGGTCGGCGGCGACCGTGACCAGCGCACCGCGTTCCTTGGCCTCGGCGATGACGGCGGACTGGTCCCAGACCCGGCCGGAGACGCCGGGCTGCTGAAGGACCACGCCGTTGATGTCGCCGTCCGGCAGGCCGCTGGTGAGGTCGGCGACCTCCACCTCGAAGCCGAGGGCCTCGGCGCGGCCCAGCACGATGGCGATGGTCTGCGGGAGGAGGTCGGCGTCCAGGACAGTCTTGCCGTCCTTCACGGTCTTGTTCTTATTGGCGCGGCGCATCAGCAGCACGGCCTCGGCCACGGCCGTGGCTTCATCGAGGAGGGAGGCGTTGGCCACCGGGAGCGCGGTGAGGTCCTGGACCATGGTCTGGAAGTTGAGCAGCGCCTCAAGCCGGCCCTGGGAAATCTCGGGCTGGTACGGGGTGTAGGCGGTGTACCAGGCGGGCGCTTCAAGGATGTTGCGGCGGATCACCGGCGGGGTCACGGTGTCGTAGTAGCCCTGGCCGATCATCTGCACGGCCATCTTGTTCTTGCCGGCCAGCTTGCGGAGCTCGGCGAGGACCTGGACTTCGCTCAGGGCGCCCTCAAGGGTGAGCGGCTTGTCCTGTCGGATCGAGTCCGGGACCGCGCTGTCCACCAGGCCATCGAGGCTGTCGTAACCGACGGCCTTGAGCATGGTGTCAATGTCCGACTGGCGGCGAGCGCCGATATGGCGGTCTGCGAAGGTGGTTGGGGACGAGTGAACCGTCATGAGGGGAACTCCATAATTCAGGTGGCGCCTTAGCACCACGTTGATTCGGGTTCCTCCCCGCTCTGTATTGGACCTGAGAGTTTTGCGTTGCCCTGCTGTTCAGCGGGACGCCACTTGCACCGTCGGTGAGCCCGGTTGCCCGGACTGCTTTCCAGAGTTGCCTTGCCGCGGCGGTACGTGGGCCTGAGAGATTCCTGGGGAGGATTTGCTCCTACGGCGCCTGCTGAACGTACCGGCAGGACTCTCCCGCCGCAGATCATAAGCATGTGCCACTGGTGGGTGACACGACTCACAGGATACCAAGATGCGCGCCGGGATCCAAACTTCGGGACCCGCAGAGGCGGGACGACGACGGCGGGAGGCGCCGCCGTCGTCCGCTTGGGCTTAGAACTGGCCAGGAGTTTTTGGTGCAGCTTTCCTGCCGGTTCGGTAGCCCGCCCAAAAGGCGAGCAGCAGCAGGCCAACGACGGCGATTGCCAGGCCCGCCTGCGTCCCAGGGCTGAGGAACGCCATCCCGGTGCCTGAGAAAGGCTGGTTGCTCAGCGGCGCGTAGGCGAACCAGCCGATATAGGTGTTCCTGTTGAGCCAGGCCACCACGCACCCCACCAGCAGGACCACGAGCCCTGCGATCGGCAGGACCACACCCGGCAGCCGGGCCGATTTCCGCGATTCGTGTTCATCAGGTGCGCCTTCGCGCTCGTCAGGTGTGCTGTTGTCCCCCATGCAGGCGAGTCTAGCCGGGCGGCCGGCCAGCAGGCCCTCACTTCAGGTGGGCGCCGCCTGAAGCAGGCGAACGACGGCGGAACCTCCCGCCGTCGTCCGCTTCCGTTTTATCCTCAGCGCCCCAACAGCTTGGCGATCCATCCAAACCCGGCGCCCGACTGGGTGGCCGATGGCCGAGCCGGCGCGGTGGAACAGGTACAGCGGCGGGACTCCGGGACGTTCTTCATAACCTGGTCCACGTGGTTGCCGCAGCCTGCCCACGTGGCCTTGGAACATTTTTGGCAGGTGGCCACACGGCACATAACAGGTCCTTCGTTGCAGGTTCGTTGACTGACGCCCCGATGCGTCATGAGTCCACTATACAATACCCCTAGGGGTATGGGAGGCCGTCCCGGCCACCGGGGTACCGGCACCGGGCGCCCGGGGGTAACGTGGCGATCAGGCTGACACCCGTTCAAGGAGGAACCCGGCATGGAAGTCATCACGATCGAAACGCCGCAGCTGGGCGACCGAACCTACCTGGTGCACGACGGCGCGGTGGGCGTGGTCATCGATCCCCAGCGGGACACAGACCGGGTGGAAAAGGCGGTCTCGGACGCCGGCGTAAGGATCACGCACGTGGCCGAGACACACATCCACAACGACTACGTCACCGGCGGGCTGCAGCTCGCCCAGGACCACAACGCGGCCTACCTGGTCAACGCAGCGGACGACGTCCCGTACAGCCGCCAGCCGATCTCGGACGGGGACACGGTGCAGGTGGGACGGATGGTCCTCAAGGCCGTGGCCACGCCGGGGCACACCCATCACCACCTCTCCTACATCGTGACGGACGGTGACCGCCAGGCGGTGTTCTCCGGTGGGAGCCTGCTCTACGGCTCCGTGGGCCGCACCGACCTGGTCAGCCCGGAAGATACCGTGCCGCTCACCCACCACCAGTACAGGTCGGTCCGGCGGCTGGTGGATGAAGCGGGTAAGGACGCCGGGCTCTACCCCACCCACGGCTTCGGCTCCTTCTGCTCGTCGGGCCCGGCCAGCGGGGCGGAATCCTCCACCATCGGCGAGCAGCTGAGCGGGAACCATGCCCTGACGGACCCGGACGAGGACCACTTTGTCCGCGAGCTGATCCACAACCTCACGGCCTATCCGTCCTACTACGCCCACATGGCCCCCATCAACATGGCGGGCCCCACCGCGCCGGATCTGGACCTGCCCGACTCGCTGGACCAGGATGAGCTGGTGTCCCGGCTGGGGCGGGGCGAGTGGGTGGTGGACCTGCGGAACCGGGTGGCCTTCGCCAACACCCACCTGAGCGGCAGCGTCAGCTTCGAGTACGGCGACGGCACGCAGTTCACCGCCTTCCTGGGGTGGGTCCTGCCCTGGGACGAACAGCTGACGCTCGTGGGCGCGCGCCAGGACGTGGAGAACGCCATCCGTGACCTGTCCCGCATCGGCATCGACAAACCGGATGCGGCCATCGGCGCCGGACCTGCGGACCTTGCGCCCGGGGCGGCAACCTCCTCCTACGACAGTGTCGGCTGGCAGGAGGTGCTGCAGAGGCCCAAGGACGATCCCATCCTCGATGTCCGCCGCACCGACGAGTTCGCAAAATCCCATATCCGGGACGCAGTGAACATCCCGCTCCATGAGCTGCTCCGGCGCCTGGACGAGGTCCCCGCCGGACGGCTGTGGGTGCACTGCGGCTCCGGCTACCGCTCCGCCGTGGCTGCGAGCCTCCTTCAGCGCGCCGGCCGCGACGTGGTCCACATCGAGGCCAGCTTCCGCGACGTGAAGAAAGCCGGCCTAACGCTGGCGTGATCCGGCGAGGGTGGGCGGACGACGGCGGCACGTCCCGCCGTCGTCCGCTTGCCTTATGCCCCGCCTACAGGCTTGCGGCCTACAGGGTTGCGGCTTCCTCCTCCGCCAGCCTGATCATGCGGAGTTCATCCTCCACCGCGCGGGACGGCCAGTAGTCCTTGGCCAGCTCGCTGGCCCGGACCCGGTCCGCCTCCGGGAAGAGCTTGCCGAGCAGCCCGGCCGCCTGCATCAGGGCGATCAGCGCTATGGTCCTGGCCTCGGGCGCCGTGGTTCCGGGCCTCGTGGTTCCGGGCTTCGCGGCCCCCGGCCTTGCGGCGTCCGGCCCTGTGCCCTCCGCCGCTCCGCCAACAGCGGCGGCTTCCGGTCCTGTGCCCGCAGCCGCCGCGTCCTCGGCCGCGCCGGTGTCCGGCGGCTGGAGGCCGGACGGCGCAGCCCTGAGTGCCGCCCGGATCTTTTCAAGCAGCGCGGCCTCGGGGGCATGGTCTTTTTCCGGATACCGCGCGGCCCGGAACCGGCCCAGGTGCTTCTCGCCGACGTGTTCCACGATGCCCGCTGACGCCATCTGCTCGTAGATGCGCTGCGTCTGGGCACGGCCTTCCAGCATGGAGACCCAGCGCCTGGCGCTGTGCGGCCGTGACTTGCCGCGGATGAGCTCCAGCTCGTGCTGGAGCTCCGTGTCAGGTGTGGCGCCGGTAGCCCGGACGTGCTTGCCCTGCAGCTCGATGGCGCCGACGAGGTCCAGCTCGGCCAGGATTGCCCCTGCCACTGTGGTTCTGAGTGCGAACACCGGAACTTCGGGTTTGCCGTCTTTGTCATCGGTGGCCAGGAGGAGGAAGGCCTGGGGAAGGCTCAGTTCAACCGTTTGGGGTGTTTCCGCGTTCATGGCACCATGGTGCGCCCGCACAGCGGCACCCGCTACGGCCGAAATACCTGTTTTCTCGCGGATCTGCGGGCTTAAGCTGGTACCGCAACGTCCCTTCCAGCGCCGCGGAGGCCGCCGTGGACACCGAAACCGCCGGGGTGGTTGGCCATGACGTCACCACCATCACCTGCGTCTGCGGGAACACCGTCAGCACGGACGGTCTTATTCAGGCCAACGCGCAGGGCATCCCCGTCCACTCGGGAGATGCCCCTGCCCCGCCGGAGCTGGCGGAGTGGCCCGCGGACGAGGACCTTTACACCCTGTGTCCCTCCTGCGGCCGCGTCTACCGTGACGCCGTCATCGAGGAAACAGGCACCGCGCCCGTCGCTTTCCGGGTCGACGTGAAGGAGGCACCCATTGCGGAGGCCATCCGGGTCCACTGGAACCTCAGCGCTTAAGTGGAGCGAACAAGATAGCCAAGGGGGAAGCGGACGACGGCGGAACCTCCCGCCGTCGTCCGCTTGCGTGTCGCACCCGGAGGGGGTGCCCGCGCCCCGCGATGCTGGCACACTAAGCCAATGAACGAGGCACTCTCCCCCTCCCGCCGTCCCGGCATCCGGGCTGCGATGTTTGTTGATTTCGACAATGTGTTCACAGGCCTGCAGGCCCTGGATCCGCTGGCAGCCAAGCGGTTTGCCGAGGACCCCAAGCATTGGGCGGACGCCTTGTCAGCCGGAGGAGCCGGGGAGGGCACCCGCCGGTTCCTGATCCGCAACTGCTACCTGAACCCGATGGTGTACTCGAAGTACCGGACCTACTGGACCCGGGCCGGTTTCCGCGTGATCGACTGCCCGTCGCTGACCCAGCGGGGCAAGAGCAGCACGGACATCAACCTGGTGCTGGACGCGATGGACGCACTGTCCGGCAGCGGCGGGATCGAGGAGTTCTTCATCGCCTCGGCCGATGCCGACTTCACGTCCCTGATCCAGCGGTTCCGGGCCGCCGACCGGATGACCACCGTGATCGCTGCCGGCGCCGTGGCCTTCGCCTACCGGGAGATGGCGGACCATGTGGTGGAGTCGCACGACTTCGTGGCCATCCTCAACGGCACCACCGTTGAACCCATCCACGCCGTGGCGTCCCCGAAGCAGCCGCAGGCCCCAGCCGCTGCCAAGGCGAAAACCAGGGCCAGCTCCCCTGGCATCCGCGAGGTGCTGGACTTCGTCCGGTCCGCGCCGGGACCGGTGGTGGGCGCGATGGTGGCCCACCGGGCGCTCACGGCCGACCCCTCGCTCAAGACGGACTGGGGCGGCTTCGGGAAGTTCGGGACGTGGGTCTCGCAGATCGGCAAGGACGTGGAGTATTCGGCAGCGCAGGGCGGCTGGGTGTGGGACGCGAAGCGGTTCTCCAGCGAGGACCTTCCCGTGCCGGCGGACCTCCAGCCGGGCGTCGAGGAGCAGGTCACCCGGGTGACGGACGTCCCGGCGCTTTCCGCCGCGCAGTTCCGGCAGATCTTCACGGCCATGGCAGCCCGGCTCCGGGACCAGCCGGCGCTCAACCGCACCGAACTCTCCCGGCAGGTGCGGGACGATTGCGTCAGCGCCGGCCAGCCGGTTTCCCGCAACGCGGTCAGTTTTGTCCTGCAGGGCCTCGCCTACGCCAATTTCCAGCTCAGTGACAAGGCGACGGCGGCGGAACTGGCGGCAGCGTGGACGGCCAACGTGGAGGAACTCTGCCGGGTGGCGCTGCTGGAGTTCGACGCCGGCGAAAAGGCTGCGGTGCGGCGCTGGGCGAGCGGCGGGCTGCTGGAGAACGGACAGGCTTAAGCGGACGACGGCGGGGTTTCGGCTTCTGGTGGGCTGGGCACCGCGCGTGTTGGGTACCGCGCGTGTTGGGTACCGCGTATGTTCAGCACAGGGACGTTCGGCTCTGGGGCAGTCCCCAGCATGTTGAAAGACTGGCGTGCATGAAGTTCCTCCACAACCCGCCGCGCTTCCTGTTCTTTACCGGCAAAGGCGGGGTGGGCAAGACCTCCGTGGCGTGCGCGTCCGCGCTCTCGCTTGCCCGGGCCGGCCGGAAGGTGCTGCTGGTCAGCACTGACCCCGCGTCCAACATCGGGCAGGTCTTCGGCCTGGCCGTTGGAAACACCGTCACCGCAATTCCGGAGGTGCCGGGCCTCTCTGCCCTGGAAATCGACCCGGAGCAGGCAGCGGAGGCTTACCGGGAGCGGATCCTCGCCCCCGTCCGGGGAGTCCTGCCGGAGACCGAACTGGCCGGCGTGGCGGAGAGCCTCTCGGGTTCCTGCACCACGGAGGTGGCCTCCTTCGACGAGTTCACCAGCTTGCTCGGGGACGATGCGTCCTATGCGGAGTACGCCCACATCATCTTTGATACGGCCCCGACGGGCCACACCATCCGCCTGCTGCAGCTGCCCGGCTCGTGGACGGATTTCCTTGCCACGGGTGCAGGGGAACCGTCCTGCCTGGGCCCGCTGTCCGGGCTGGACAAGCACAAGGAGGTGTATGCCAGGGCGGTCCAGGCCCTCGCTGACCCCCAGCGCACCCGCCTTGTCCTGGTCACCCGGGCGCAGCCGTCGTCGCTGAAGGAGGTGGAGCGGACCTACCTTGAGCTCAACCAGATCGGCATCCGCGGCGGGTACCTCGTGGTGAACGGCGTCCTGCCCAAGGCCGCCGGCGACGAGGAGCTGGCGAAAGCCCTGCGTGCCCGGGAGGCCGCGGCGATGGCGGCCATTCCCGGCGTGGTCGCGGGGCTCCCCCGCGATGTCCTCGAGCTCAAGCCCGGCAACATGGTGGGGATTACGGCGCTCGAATCCCTGGTGGATCCCGCGTCCGGCCCGGATGCCGAGGAGGGCCCGTCGTCGGCCATTGACATCGAGGACGCACCGCTCGCTGCGCTGGTGGACGGCATTGAGGCCGACGGACACGGGCTGGTGATGTGCATGGGCAAGGGCGGCGTGGGAAAGACGACGGTGGCTGCGGCCATCGCGGTTGCCTTGGCCAGGAGGGGGCACGCGGTCCACCTCACCACCACCGATCCGGCGGCGCACCTGTCCGAAACGCTGCACGGTTCTGTCGCGGGGCTGGCCGTCTCCCGCATCGACCCGGCGGCGGCCATCCAGGAATACCGGGCCCACGTGATGGACACCAAGGGCCGGAGCCTGGACGATGAGGGCCGGGCAGCCCTGGCGGAGGACCTGATGTCGCCCTGCACGGATGAGGTTGCCGTGTTCCGGCAGTTCTCCCGGGTGGTCCAGGAGTCCCGGCGGCATTTCGTGGTGATGGACACCGCACCCACCGGGCACACGCTGCTGCTCCTGGATGCCACGGGTTCGTACCACCGGGAGATTTCCCGGCAGGTGGGGAACTCCCTGGGGTTCGTGACGCCGCTGATGCGGCTGCAGGATCCGGTGGGAACGAAGGTCATCCTCGTGACGCTGGCCGAGACCACGCCCGTGCTGGAGGCGGAGGAACTCAAGGCCGATCTGGAACGGGCCGGCATCCATCCGTGGGCCTGGGTCATCAACAACTCCATCGCCGCCGCCCACCCGCGCTCGCCCTTCCTCCGGGCGCGCGCTGCCCACGAGGCGGACCAGATCACTAAGGTGCGGGCCATGGCGGAGCGGGTTGCCCTGATTCCCCTGCTGCCCGAAGAGCCCATCGGAGAGGCGAAACTGACGGCGCTGACGGCTTTCACCACCCAGCGCGTATAGCAAGAGGTGGGAGAGGACGACGGCGGGTCCTCCCGCCGTCGCGCCTTCCCTCCTGCAACGCTTACGCAGCCAGCGGCATGTCGAACAGTTGCTCAGCGAGGCTGATGAGGTGGTGGGGCGCGTCCGTCTCTTCGCCCGGGTCCACGTAGCCCAGGAAGAGCGCCGTTCCGTGGATGGTGTCATCCGGCTCGACGCCGGCTTCGCGGATGAGGACTTCCGCCCGCAGGTTGGGAAAGGACCGGCTTCCGTCATTGTTCAGGTAGGCACGCCAACCGCGGCCGGCGATGTACCCGATGTCTCCGGCAGCCACTCGCTGAAGTGCTGTGGCGTCCAGGTCCAGGGTTCTGATGTGCACTGGGTGGGTGAGGCGGGCCGGAACCACCAGGGCGTTGCAGGAGAAGTTCATGGCGTGTCCTTGGAACTGAGCACGGGGGTTTGCAGACGGGGTGGAGCGCGGGCAGCCGGGCGGGCTAGGAGTTCCGGTCCCGGCTGCCCGCGGGCTTGTTAGCGCTGGTTCTTGCGCGGCTTTGCGAAATTCAGTTCGCTGTTCTCGTTTTTGGCCCTTTTATCGGCACGCTTTTCGAGAATTGTCTTGCCGGCCTTTTTTACTGCGCCGCTTTTGGGGGATTTTCCGGACATCGGAATCACGCCTTTCTATGCTTTGCGATACCCAGTACCATACCTACTTATATTTTTTAAGCCAGTCGGCGAGAATCCCGCGATTCCGGGGGCAGCAGGCCCGTAGGCACACCTCAAGACCTTGACCCAAACAGTTACTGCACTTTCCACCCTTTCGAACCAAACCCCTTTTCCAGTAATTTCTTGTCATCGCAGCCCAAAGAAAACAAATAGGCATCAGCTTTCCGCTCTTCAGCGCTTCCGCATCTCTGAACGAGCCCCGCAAAAGAGGGTCCCGGCTCATTCCATGGCGGGGGTTGGAACCAGCCGTTATGCTAAGCGAACCTATCTCAGGGGATGGGTTTGGGGGCACAAGGGGGCAGCCGGTGGTACCGGATTTCGGCAAGAAGGACTTCTCAGGCACGCCTGTCGGCGGCCGCGATATCCCGGGCGTCCGGCGTTCGCCGAGCGGGCGTATCCCGCAGTGGGCGATCGATGAAGCCCTCGGCAAGCTGCAGGATCCCGAGCCCTGGCGTACAGTCCATGGACCAAAGGCGGGGAAGAGACGCGGCTACCGCAGGATCAAACAAGCAAGGCCCCGTAAATGGAGGGCGCGGTCAGCCACAGTCCTGGGCCTCGCGCTTGTCCTCGGACTTTACTTCACTCCCACACTCTTCGAGAGGTTCGTCCTGTCCGCCGCGCTGCCGCACCTGCCCGGATCCGAGGTGCCGCCCCCTGGTTTTGAAGCCGCTTCGTCTCCGCTCGGCGTCCCTCCTGCCACCACCGGGTCCACCGCGTTCGTTCTGCAGGAGTCCCCCGACCCTGGCCAGCCATTTGTGGCCTACGACCCGTGCCGCCCGGTCCATTACGTGGTCCGCCCGGATTTGGCGCCACCGGGCACGGAGCAGCTCATCCGGGAGTCCATAGCCGCGGTTTCCACTGCTACCGGACTTCAGTTCGTCTATGACGGGCCCACCTCCGAGGCGCCGTCAATAGACCGCGAGGCTTACCAGCCCGACCGGTACGGCAAGAAGTGGGCGCCGATCCTGATTGCGTGGTCCACGCCGGGGGAAGCGCCGGAACTGGAAGGGAGGGTTGCAGGGACCGGCGGCAGTTCGTCGATCCAGGTGCCAGGCGAGCCCTATGTCTATGTCAGCGGCCAGGTCCTCCTCGACGCACCGGGCCTCACTGAAACGCTGGCCTATCCCGACGGGCCGGCGTTGGTTCGAGCCGTCATCATGCATGAGCTGGCGCATGTCGTCGGGCTGGACCACGTCAACGATCCCACCCAGCTGATGTACGAGGAGAACAGCGGGCAGTTGGACTTCGCGGCCGGCGACCGCGCTGGCCTGGCAATGTTGGGGACCGGCGAGTGCGTCCCGCGGATCTGACAGCGGGCTGATGCGCCGGTCCCCCAACAACCTTCAGCGGGTGGTTGGTTCCGGCTTCTCGCTAACCGCTGCTTGGCCCACCAGATGGTGCAGCTGTTCGGCGTGGCCGCGCGGGGCATGCGCCTTGTCTTCACCATTTTCATAGGCGTTCTCGGCGTGGAGACTGATGTCGAGTCCCTTCGCCTCCACCGGCCCCGCAACCCGGATGCCCATGGTCAGGTCAAGGACCTTTGCAATCACCCACGTGACCGTGAAGGTGTAGGCGAAGACTGCCAGGATGGCCAGAGCCTGGCGGCCGAGGAGCTCGAAGCCACCTCCGTAGAGCAGCCCTGTTGCGCCGCTGGGCGCCTCCGGAGTGGAGAGGATGCCGATCAGGAGGCCGCCCACCACACCGCCAATGAAGTGCAGCGCTGTGACGTCGAGGGCATCGTCGAAGCCGAGCTTGTACTTGAGTGCGACGGCGAAGTAGCAGACCGCGCCGGCAGCTCCGCCAATGGCCAGGGCCGCGAGCGGAGTGACGGCACCGCACGACGGCGTGATGGCCACGAGGGCGGCGATGGCGCCTGAGGAGGCACCAAGGGTGGTGGGGTGGCCGTCCCGAATCTTCTCTACAAGGAGCCAGACGACGACGCCTGCACAGGTGGCGGCGACGGTGTTGAAGACTGCGACGGCGGCATTGTTGTCCGCAGCGCCCAGCCCGCTGCCGTCGAATCCGATCCATCCAGCGAAGAGGAGCCCGACGCCCAGGAGGGTCAGCGGCAGGCTGTGGGCCTTGGGCTGCACGGGCCACGTGCGGCGCTTGCCGAGCACAAGAGCCAGGGCCAGCGCGGCCACACCTGAGTTGACGTGGATGGCTGTGCTGCCGGCGTAGTCAATGGCGCCCAAAGTGTTGGCGATCCAGCCGCCCCGGACCGAGCCGTCCGCCGAGTCGAACGCGAACACCCAGTGCGCAACCGGGAAATAGACCAGGCTCGCCCAGATCCCGGCGAAGGCCAGCCAGGCGCCAAACTTCATCCGGTCTGCCGCAGCACCTGCCACGATGCCGGCCGTCAGCCCCGCGAACATCAGGTGCAGTGCCGCCAGCGCGAGAGGCGGCAGGGCGGCGTCGCCAGGGGCGGTCAAAAGCTGGCCCAGCCCGGCAAACTCCAGCGGGTTGCCCAGCAGGCCCAGCCCGCCGAGGGTATTGCCGAAGACGGCGGAGTAGCCGAAAACGATCCAGAGAACGCCCACGACGCAGAAGGAGCCGAACACCATGAGCATCATGTTCATGGCAGTTTTGCGGCTGACCATTCCGCCGTAGAAGAGCGCTAGGCCGGGCAACATCAACGCGACTGCAATGACGGCGGTGAGCACCCACGCCGTATTGCCCGCGATAGTGGCAGTGTCCATACGAATCTCCAAGGGCTAGGTGAGGGCACGCCGCCCGAGGAGCGGGGAGCCAGCGTTTCGATACGCTATCTAAATTCTTGGAGACGACGTTTTCGATGCCATATCGAATTCGTTTCGGGTGAGTTAACTTTCGGCGGCCGCGTTCCACCCGGCAGTAATATCCGCAGCCTCCGCCCGGACAGCGGCCAAATTGCCAGGGGCCGCCAGCAGCCGGGCGAGGGTGGTGTCTGCGCTGAGCTGGGAGACCTGTTCTGCGGAATACGGCCGCAGTCCAGGCAACGGCTGGCGATAATGCCGCTGGAGGCCCTCGTTCAGACCCAGCGCAGCCGTGGCGGCATCTTCGGAGTCAACAGCCTGGAACTCGCCCGTCTCGATACCCTGCCGGACAGTTGATGCCGTCAGCCTGTGCAGCGCGGCATAGTCGTCAAAGAAGGCCCCGAAATTCTGGGGCTGGGACCGCGCCACCCGCTCGAACTCGTAAAAGTCCAGGGGCGCCGAGCATAACTGCATGGCATCGGCGTGCAGGACGGCGTACAGCCTGGGCGAAGCCGGACCGGACTGGACCTCCAGCGCCGCGGCCAGGGCCAGGGAGCTGCGGTTTTCCTCGAGCAGGGCCTGGAGGATGTGCTCCTTGCGGGCAAACCAGTAGTAGAGCGAGGACTGCCGCAGCCCGGCACTGCGGGCGATTTCACTCATGGTGGTTTCCGCGTACCCCTTTGCGACGAACAGCGCGGTGGCCTCGCGGATAATGTCCTGCCGCGGGGAACCCGTGGGGGCACCGCTCAGCCGCGGCCGGCCCGCAGCCGATGGTGCAGAATCCTTTGTCATCTCATACCCCTGCTTCCGCTTTTCCTGAACCTACCCCAGAGCCTATCCGCGAATGATTTACGGGCCTGAAACAATTTCGACACCCTATCGAAATTGCCGCTGGACAGACTTTCAATAACTTATCGAAAAGGCGTCGTCCCGATGCCGGAACGAACCCGAACAAGGAGACACCATGAGTGTTGAAACAGCACAGGCCGCGGTTGAGACAGTGCAGCAGAAGCTCCGCGAAGCTGGGGTCAAATACGCAATGTCGAGCTTCGTCGACCTGCACGGCAACATCAAGACGAAATTCGTTCCGCTGTCCCACCTGCCGCAGATGGCCGCCGGCTCCGAACTGTTCACCGGCGCCGCGCTGGATGGCCTCCCCCAGGACATCAGCGACGAGGAGCTCTCAGCCCGCCCCGACCTGGACAGCGCCGTGCAGCTGCCCTGGCGCAAGGAGGTGGCCTACTTCGCCAGCGACCTCTACACCGCCGGCAAACCCTTCGAGGCGGCCTCGCGGAATATCCTGAAGCGGCAGCTTGAAGCCGCCAAGGAGCTGGGGTTCACCTTCAACCTGGGCATCGAGACGGAATTCTTCGTCCTCAAGGACACCCCTGACGGTCCTGCGGAGGTCAGCGACCGGGACAACCTCAGCAAGCCCTGCTACACCGCACCGGCAGCCCTGGACAACTTCGACTGGCTCACGGAAATGGTCGAGGCCATGAACGACATGGGCTGGGGCGTCTACTCCTTCGACCATGAGGACGCCCAGGGCCAGTTCGAGATCGACTTCAAGTACTCGGACGCCCTCACCATGGCGGACCGCGCAGTATTCTTCCGGCTCATGGCCAACGAGATGGTCCGCAAGCACGGCTACTTCGCCACGTTCATGCCGAAGCCCTTCGCCGACCGGAGCGGCTCGGGCGCCCACTTCAACATGTCCCTCGCCGACGCCGAAACCGGCGTCAACCTTTTCGAGACTGACGACGACCCCCGCGGCTGCGGCATCTCGGAACTGGGCTACAAGTTCATCGCAGGCGTCCTGAAGCACGCACCCGCCATCTGCGCCGTCATCGCCCCCACCGTCAACAGCTACAAGCGACTGGTCCGTAAGGGCAGCATGTCAGGCTCCACGTGGGCGCCCGTGTTCGTCAGCTATGGCAACAACAACCGCACCAACATGATCCGTGTGCCGCTGGCGGGCGGCCGGGTGGAGTGCCGCGCAGCGGACATCAGCTGCAACCCCTACCTGGGGGCGGCCATCATCCTGGCGGCAGGGCTGGAAGGCATCCGCGAGAACCTCGATCCCGGAGCGCCGCACACCGAGAACATGTACAACTACACGGAAGCCGAGATCCTGAAAAACGGCCTGGGCCTGCTCCCACGCAGCCTGGGCGAGGCCGTCGAGGAGTTCGCCGCGGACAGCCTGTCCCGCGATGTGTTCGGCGAGGCGATGTACAACGCCTACATCGATTACAAGGGGCAGGAATGGGATGAATACCAGGCCCACGTCTCCGAATGGGAGACCAAGCGGTACCTGAAGTTCTTCTAGGCAGTCCCGTGCACCAGGAATTCGCACTCGGCAGGTTCGGGCTGGTTTCCGGCCTGGACCTGCCGGACGCCACGCTCGCCTACCGGACCTACGGCAAACTCAACGAGGCAGGGGACAACTGCGTGCTCCTGCCGTCCTACTACACCGGCACGCACGCAAGCTACGAACCCTGGATCGGCCCGGGCAGGATGCTGGACCCGGAGCGCTGGTTCGTTGTCGCCGTCAACATGTTCGGCAACGGACTCTCCACTTCCCCTTCCAACGCCTCCCCCGGGATCAGGGGTGCGGATTTTCCGGATGTCGACATCGCGGACAACGTCATCGCACAACATCGCCTGCTCACTGCTCTTGGGGTCCGCCACATCCGCATGGTCGCGGGCTGGTCCATGGGTGCCCTGCAGGCGTACGAATGGGCTGTCCGGTACCCAGGGATGGTCTACGGCATCCTTCCTATTGCCGGGGCAGCCCGGTGCTCACCGCACAACTTCGTGTTCCTGGAGGGTGTGAAAGCGGCACTGGCCGCTGACCAGGCGTACGACGGCGGCCGGTACAGTTCCCCGCCTGTCCGCGGCCTGCGGGCATTTGGGACGGTGTATGCCGGCTGGGCGTACTCCCAGGAGTTCTTCCGGGACGGAATTTACCGGGAACTCGGCTACCGCGACGTTGACCATGTGCTGGACGACTGGGCGGACGACCACGAACACATGGATGCCAATAACCTGCTGACGGTACTGGGCACGTGGCAGCGGGCCGACGTCGGGTCGCCGGCACGCGGCGGGTTCGAGACGGCACTGGGGAGGATCCGGGCGCGCTGCATCGTTATGCCGGGCACCTCCGACCTCTACTTTCCTGCGGCGGACAGCAGGGTCGAAGCCGATTTGATCCCCGGCGCCGACTTCCGCCCGCTCCAATCCAACCTTGGGCACGTCGCCGGACGGCCCGGAATCCGCGCGGCGGAATCGGAACAGATCGCGGACGCGATGCGCGCTTTACTCGGCGGCTGACCAAAGAGCCAGAACTAGCTCTCATCGGCGAGGAAGTCCGAAAGCTGGGATATCAGCCCACCAGGGGCCCGATCCAGGGCGCCGTGATCTGCTCCAGCAACAGCTGTGCACCGGCCGTGAAGCAGCTGGGCGGAGAGGGCCTTGGCTATCACCGAATAAAACTCGTCGCTGCCGGAGCCGTAGAGCACAAGGACGGGAACGGAAATTCCGGCGTAGCGCTCTGCGGGAGGCCGGTGGCCGTCAAGGAATGCCAGTTCATGGACGGCACTGTGCACTGTGCCTTTCCACGCGCGGCCCTTGCGTGTGGCAATCGCCAAGGCACGGACCACCGCTTGGAAGGCAGGGTCCGGAAGCGGGCTCTTGCTGAGTTTGGCGGAGATGCCCTTGCCCAGGATCGACACCGCACTGTGCACGTCACCTCGCTGCACCGCCGATTCAAACTCGGGCAGAAAGTGGGTTGGCACTGCGCCGCCAATATTGGGAACGGCGTCGTAGACAGCGATCCGCCGGACAGGCAGCTGGAGGCCGGCTTCGAGGGCAACCGCCCCTCCAAAGCTGTGGCCAAAAACCATGCTGCTGTCCGTGGCATCCAGGACGCGCGCAAGATCGGCGACCTCGGTATGCATGGAGTAGCCGTGCGGCTGGGGGCTGGAGCCGGGCCGGCCCCGCCGGTCGTAGACGTGGACGGGCAGGTTCTTGCTGAGCCGCCTCGCGGTTCTGAAGTAGGTTGGCGCAACGGTATTTGTCCCGCACACCAGCACCACACCCGGCCCGTCCCCAAAGCTGAAAACGCCAAGGTGGCCGCCGTCGGCTGTTTCCACTGTGTGCTGTCGCATGGCTGGCTGCGACGGCGGGAGGCACCCGCCGTCGTCCGCTTTCTGTTTCTTAGAGCTGCCCGGTGGGGCCGCTGTCCTTGACTTCACCTCGCCAGGCGCCGGTTTCGGTGCCGCGCGATTCGATGAATTCCTTGAACTTCCGCAGGTCGGCCTTAACCTGCATCTCGTCGATCTGCAATGCGGCGCCGGCTTTTTCAGTGGCGGTTTCCGGCGCCCATTCGAAGTGGACTTTGACCTTCGTATGGTTGGCATCCAGCGGCGTGAACCTGATGATGCCGGCATGGGACTTGCCGTCGGTGCTGCGCCAGGCGATCCGGTCGTCAGGCTCCTGGTCAACTATTTCGGTATCAAACTCCCGCTGTATGCCACTAACCTTGGTGACCCAGTGGTTGGTGGCGTCAGTCAGCTGGGTCACGGATTCCACCCCGGACATGAACTGCGGAAAGGATTCGAACTGGGTCCACTGGTTGTATGCGGTCCGCACCGGTACTGCTACTTCAACGGTCGCTTCTACGTGTTCCATCTGCTGCCTCCTCATGACGGACGGCCGCAACAGCGGACCGGCAGAACTTGCCCTCCTGCCAGCCAGGCAGCCGCCACTCCTGCACGATAAGTCCGGCGGCCACCGGTGTCCAGACCCTCGCAATTCCCCGGCGGACGACGGCGGGAGGCGCCCGCCGTCGTCTGCTTACGTTTGGTGCCTACGAGCTGAAGGGGACCTTCTCCCAGCCCAGGACGTCCGCGTCGGCGGCGCTGTTGCCGGCGACCGTGAACCGGACGTAGTTCGTGGCGTTGGCGGAGCCGTCCACGGTGATGCGCTGCAGGTTGTCCGCAGCGGGCTGCCCGTAGATTTCCAGCCAGGGTGAGCCGGCGGCGAGCGGCTGGTTCTCGGCGAAGACGTGGCTGTCGCCGTTGATCAGGTACACCGGCGCATCGAAGCTGTTGGTCTCCTCGATGATGGCCGCCACGATCTCGCGGAACCCGGACATGATCTCCGAGTTCACGGTGGCCGCGGCGAGCAGCGAGGGGTCGAACATGTCGGCCTGCGTCATGAGCACCACGGCGCGGTCGTTGCGGCGCCCGGCATCCGCGAACGTGCTGCGTATCTGGTCCAGTGCGGCGTCCGTCCGGGCCTCCACTTCGGCGAGTTGCTCCGGCGTGGCCGTGGTTTCGCCGAGGCCCGTCCATGGCTGCAGGGAGTTATTGCTGCCCTGGATGTTCAACACGGAGAAGGCCACCCGGTTCTGGGTGAAGCGGACGTTTTCGGGCAACCCACGCTCCTCCTGGGTCTTGACCGGCATGGTGGCGCCAAGGGTCTTGCCGGGTTCGTTGAAGAAGACCTCCCGGAGCTTGTCCAGCCGTTCCAGCGGGTTGTAGGCGCCGTTGTTGGTGCGGTGGCAGTCCACCCATTCGTTGTCGCCCGGGGTGAAGACCAGCGGGTGCTCGAACGTGTCGAACTGGGTGCGGATGTTGGCGAAGTACTCGTCCGAGCAGACCGAGGAGCCGTTCTTGATGTCGCCAACGTGCGTGACGAACTTCAGGTTCTCGTCAGCGTTGATGTCCTGGATGCGGGCAGGGAACTTGGCGATTTCAGCGTCGCCGTAGGGGATGTCGCCGATGACGCCGAAGGTGAACGCCTCGCCGTTGGAGGAGTTGCTGACCGCGTGGGCGGGCTGGGACGCAAGGAGGCCGAACGCCAGGACGGCTGCCGCCGTCGTCGTTTTCAATGTCTTTGGAGGCATGGGTGTGTTCCTGATTCTGTTGGAAAGGGCCTAGGCGGCGCGGGCGGTGAGGAACTGCTGCAGCGCGGCGAGGTGGTCGGTGTTGATGTGGTCCACGCCGGCCTCGGCGAGTTCGGTCCAGACGGCGTCGCGTGCGGCGCCGGGCTGGTCCGGGGTGGCCCAGAAGCGGACGCGGTAGCCGTTGGCGTGGGCCTCGGCCACGTAGGCCGTCAGCTTGGTGCGCTCGGCTTCCGGCATGGGGCCGACGCCCTGCCAGGTGAAGAGTTTGGTCCAGTTGTCGCTGACCAGCGGCATGAGGGCAGCGGCTTTGCCGGTGGTGAGGTCGGCTGAGCGGCCGTCGTAGAAGCTGAACCGCTTCTCCTGTGCCTGCATGGTAGCGAGCGGACGGTTGCCGCTGATCACGGCGGTGACGGGGCCGGTCTTGGCGGTGCCGTTGGTGTAGCGGCTCATGATGTCGCGGTGCTCGGCCAGTTCCTGCTCGATGGCGGCGTAGGTGGCTTCGCCTTCGCTCTTGATATCGATCAGCAGCTGCAGGCTGCCGTCCCAGTGCGGGTAAACGCCGTGGCCGGGCTGGCTGCGGACCAGGTCCTGGAGCGGATCAAGGTAGAGGCTTTCGAGCGTGGCACCGGGCTGGACGTCCTCCAGGTCATGGGCCACCAGCAGCTCGCCGTCCACCAGCCACACGTCCGCTTCGACGCTGGTGAAGCCGTGCTCGAGCGCGTCGAACAGGGGACGTTCATGCTCGTAGTCGTTGTGCGCATGGGCCTGGGCGAGGGGCTGGCCGACGACGACGGGAGCCGGCTTGGCTGCCTCGGCTTGGGCCGGAGCTGCCGCTGTTCCCGCCAGGGAGGCGAGGACAACGACAGCGGCGAGGGTGCTTTTCACGAACACGGAGTACTCCTACGTACAGCTGGAATGTCCGCCCGGCTGTATCAGTGCCGGGCAAAAGGGGGCGTGAAAAGACTGCTGGTTGCGGGAGAACGCTTCGGGACCGGCGGGTTGCTGCGGGGTGAACTGCGAAGAACATCGACAGGGGTTGCGGTTCGCGGTGGCACATCCGCACCTGGACTACTGCAGGGTCAGGTCCACGCTGAGGATGCGGTCGTCATCAGGACCGGGCCTGCCCCGGCCGTCGGTGTTGTTGGTGACGAACCAGAGCTTCCCGTCCGGAGCCTCTGTGACATCGCGGATGCGGCCGAATTCGCCGTCGTAGTACGTGGTTGACGTGGACGGGTTGGCCACGGAAACCGCCCGGAGCACCTGTCCGCGCAGGTTGGCGATGAACAGGGTCCCGTCAATGTGGGCCAGGCCGCTGGGGCTGGCCTCGGTGGGTTCCCACTGCTGAACGGGGTCGGTGAAGTCCCCTGTGGTGGCTATTCCTTCAACGGCCGGCCAGCCGTAGTTCGCTCCCGCGGTGATGATGTTCAACTCGTCCCACGTGTTCTGCCCGAACTCGGTGGCGAACATGGTGCCATCCTCCGCCCAGGCAAGGCCCTGTGGATTGCGGTGTCCGTAACTGTAGACGAGCGAGTCCGGGAAGGGATTGTCGGCCGGGACGCCGCCGTCGGGGGTCATTCTCAGGATCTTCCCATTCAGGGATTCGAGGTCCTGTGAACTGTCGCGCCGGCCCGCATCGCCAATCGCCACGTAGAGCATGCCATCGGGCCCAAAGGCGATCCGGCCGCCGTCGTGATAACTCGCGGAGGCAATCCCGTCGAGGAGCGTTTCGGGCTGCCCCAGCGCCAGGGACCCCGGTTCTCCGGTGACGCCGAAGCGCTGCAGCCTGTTTCCGTCCGTCCCGGTGGAGTACACGTACAGGCGGCCCTGGCTGTCCACGGCCAGGCCCAGCAGCCCGCCTTCCCCCACAGCCGCCACGCCGGGAATGTCTCCAACGGTGCGCGTGGTGCCGTCAGGGCTGAGCTCGAGGATGCGCCCGCTGTCCCGCTCGCTGACCAGCGGGGTGCCGTTGCGGAACACCACGGACCAGGGAGCCTCCAGCCCGGTGGCCACGGCCTGCGGCGTGCCCGTTGGGGTGGCATTTCCCGCCGTCGCCGATGTCCCTGCTGGGGAGGGGGACGGGGACGGAACCGCCGACGTCACCGGCGGAGAAACCGGCGTTGGGGATGCTGCCGGCGGTGTGGTGGTGCAGGACGAGAGCAGCAGGCTGGCTCCAATGGTGACTGCCAACAGGGTGGGGCGGCGGATGGGAATGGCGTTCATTGGTCTCTCCTCGTTCGTTGCAGTGTGCTGTTTGTGGGCGCTGCGTTGCTGGCTACCGGGGAAATGCCGTGCGGCGCCCGGCAACGGATATGGCGAGCGCGACGGCGGCAAGTCCCACCAGGGCGGCCGGCAGGACCATCCCGTCGAAGGCGCTGATCACCACCGCACCGGCCACACCCGCGGCGAAGATCGCCAGGTTGAACGCAACGCCGAGCATCGAGTTGGCGACGTCGGCATTTTCCCCGCTTGCAGCGCTGATGGCCGTCTGCAGCTGTGCCGCCGCGCCGCCGAAGGCGATCCCCCACAGGACAATGGCTGCAAGGACTGCCACCACGGACGCGTGGCCAACGATGAAGATCGCACCGGCCACCATGAAGCTCCCGAGGCTGAGCAGGACCAGGCGTCGAAGGCCCTTGTCGATCACGGCGCCGGTGATGGCGATCCCCACTATGGCGGCCGCACCGAACGTTACGAGCGCGATTTCCACCGAGAGATCGAGGCTTGCCCCGCGGAGGTAGGAGCCAATGTAGGTGTACATGATGTTGTGTCCAAGCATCCAGCTGACGATGACGCCGAGGACAACCGCCACGCCTGGGATGGCGAAGACCCGTGCGAGGGGTACCCGTGTTCCGGCCCGTTGGCCGGGCGCGTCCGGGACCAGGGAGAACGCCAGCAGCAAGGTGGCAACCGTGAGAAGCGAAAGTACGCCGAAGGACCAGCGCCAGTCGAGAGCCGTGCCCAGCCAGGAGCCCAAGGGCGTTCCCACTGCCAGGCCCACGGGGGTTCCAACCGACGCAACGGACAAGGCGCGGCCGGCATGGTGCGGCGCCGTGATACGCCGGGCGTAGCCGGCAGTCATCCCCCACAGCAGGCCGGAGAATGCACCGGCCAGGAGCCGCGCCCCCAGGGAGAGGACGATGTCCGTGGAGAATGCCGTGATGAGGTTCGCGGCCAGGAAGCCGAGGATCCCGACGAGGAAAACAGGCTTCCGGCGCAGGCCCCGCGTCAACGCGATGGCGGGCATGGCCGCAAGGACTGTTCCAAGGGCGTAGGCGCTGACAAACTGTCCCGCGGTCCCCTCGGTGACGTCCAGTCCCGAGGCAATCTGCGGCAGCAGTCCGGCGGGCATGGTCTCGGTGGAAATCAGGAGGAATCCCATCAAGGCCATGACCAGCAGGGCCGCCCAAGGAAAGCGCCCGGCCGGCACGGAAGGATCGCTTGCCGGGGCGGAACTCTTGGTTTCTTCAATAGTGCTGATGTTCTCGTGGTGCAGGGCATCGATGGGCGCTTCGCGGGCGCCATCCTCAAGGGTTGCTCGAGTCAAAACGGTTCCGTTCTTTTGTGGAGAATGTTTGGAGGAGCCGTGTCATCCCGCTCAGTTAGCGGGAGCCAGCCTGGCGGTAAAACCGCTTGTTTGGTCCCGGATGGCCGCGAGGTCATCGAACGATCCGATCCGCACAATTCCGCGGGAGTACCCGACGCTCTCGTAATAAAGGACGAGGGCCTGATCGGGCGCGTAGTAGCCGATGGTCAGTGGTTCTGCGCTGTCGCCGGCGGGCACGCCGTCGAGCGAAAGCGCCTCCGGCAGGTCGGCGATCTTTTCCTGGCCGCCGTAGTCCCTGAAGGAGAGCGTCAAGGGAAGCTGCTGGATCAGGGAGCGTGCAGTTGCGTTGCTGGAAAGGGTACCTGTCACGGTCCCGCCATCAATGTCGATGGTGATCGGTGTGCCGTCTGCCGCTGTCGCGGCGGACGGGACAGGTGAAGGCTGCGACGAGGACCCGTCGGCCGCCGTCGAAGATGTTTCCGGCGGTGAGGACGGCGGCTCAGTGATGGGGGCCGGTCCGTTTGGCGAAGTGTTGCACCCGGCCAGGGGCAACGCGAGCGCGATGATCGCAGCCAGGGCCAATGTCTTCAGGTGCATGGGAGCTGATCCGTTCCAGTCAGAAAAGTTCGGTCCATTCCAGCAAAGCAGTTGGAGAAGAAGTGTAGGAGCCCCTGTTGTGAGGGGTACTGGCAGGGACCCCTCGGTGCCCCCGGCGGTGATGCCCGGCGTCGGCCGTTTTTTCGTAGCTGGTGGCCGGCACCGTCAGCCGTCCGTCCGGGTCTTAGCGGGTGCAGCCTGGAAGGCATTCCCATACTCGCTGGCCGCCCACGAGGCGAGCAGCTGCATGCGCTCAGCCGACGGCGATCCGGGCTCTGCTGTGTAGATGGTGAGCGTCAGTCCCGGCTCGGCGGCCATCTCCAACCCCTCGAAAGCGAGAGTCATTTCGCCCACGATGGGGTGGTTGAACGTCTTGAATCCAGTGCCGTGGTGGCGGACGTTGTGCGCACCCCAGCGTCGGCGGAACTCCTCGCTGCGGGTTCCCAGCTCACCAATAAGGTCATGGAGGTCTTTGTTGCGCGGATCCCGGCCAGCCTCAGTCCGCAGGATGGAAACGGTCACCTCCGCGAAGGCGTCCCAGTCCGGGTAGAACTGGTGGGCACGTTCGTCCAGGAACGTGAACCGGGCGATGTTCGGTGACTGGCCGGGCATCTCGTAGCAGTCCTTGTAGAACGCGCGTGCCAACGGATTGACCGCGAGCAGATCCATCCGGCCGTTGCGGACGAACGCGGGACCGGCCGTGATCGCATCAAGCGCCCATTGCAGGCTCTGGTGCGGCACATAGGACTTCGACGTTCGGCGCCGCGGCCGCCGGGCAGCCGGGCTGGACGCGTTAGCGAGGTTGAGCAGGTGCGCCCGCTCGGCGTCGTCCAGGCACAAAGCCCTGGCGATGCTCTCGAGCACCTGGCCAGAGGCGCCGCTGATCGCGCCGCGCTCCAGGCGGGTGTAGTACTCAACGCTCAAACCGGCAAGGATTGCTACTTCGCTTCGCCGTAGACCCTTGACACGCCGGTTCGCCCCCGCAGGCAAGCCAACCTGCTCCGGGGAAACCTGGGCCCGCCGCGAGACAAGGAAGTCGCGTACTTCAGCTCGGTTGTCCATGCCATTCACGCTAGGCCAAGTCTTGCGGCGGAGGGAGTCCCTTTCAGGACCCCCTCCCCGATGCCCCCTTCCTTCCTAGAGCTGTGAACGGAAGAAGTCCGTGAGCTTGTCAAAGGGGATGAGGCCGGTGCGGTCGTAGAGGTCCACGTGGCCGGCACCGGGAACCCAGAAGAGTTCCTTGGGCCCGGTGGCCAGCCGGTAGGCCTCTTCGCTGAACTCCCGTGAGTGTGCCTGGTCACCGGTGATGAACAGCAGCGGCCGCGGGGCGATCAGGTCCAGATCGTTGAACGGGTGGAAGTTCATGAACTTGGTGTTGGTGGCCAGGGCCGGGTGCGTGGTGGTGTTGGGGTGGTAGCCGCGCGCAGTCCGGTAGAAGTCGTAGAACTCCCGGTCCACCGCAGTGGAGTCTGCCGTGAGCTCTTCCGGTGTGCCGCCGGTGTACTCAATCGCTCCGCCGGCGTACTCGACGTCACGCTGGGCAGCGGCCGTGGCGATGAACGCCTTGCGCTGTTCCAGGGATACCGATTTGTTCAGCCCGTCGCGGTTGGCGGCGCCCATGTCGTACATGCTCACCGTGGCGATCGCCTTGATCCGGGGATCGATCTTTGCCGCGCTGATCACGAAGCTGCCGCTGCCGCAGATCCCGATGGCCCCCACGCGTTCCTTGGCAACGAAAGCCTGCGCCCGCAGGTAGTCTACGGCGGCGCTGAAGTCCTCGGCGTAGATGTCCGGTGAAACGGAGTTGCCGGGTTTGCCTGCGCTCTCACCCCAGAACGAGAGGTCGAAGGAGAGCGTGACGTAGCCCTGTTCCGCCATCTTGGTGGCGTAGAGGTTGGCGCTCTGTTCCTTCACCGCGCCCATGGGGTGGCCCACCACCAGCGCCGGGTGGGTGGTCCCCCGGTCCAGGTTGTTGGGGACGAAGAGGTTGCCGACGACCTTCATTTCGTACTTGTTCTTGAACGAGATCTTCTTCACCGTGACCTGGTCGCTGGTGTAGAAGTTGTCGGCACCGTTGGAAGTGTCGCCTGGTTCCAGGTCCTTCCGGGAGGCGGGGGCGGCGAAAGCCGGCCCGGCTCCTGCCAGCCCTGCCGCGCTGGAGAGCCCGATTGCAGCCGCGCCTGCACCTGTCAGTTTGATGATGTTGCGGCGTGACACGCCGGCCTGGATTCCTTGAGAAGTGGTGTTATTTGCGTTGCAGTCCGTGCTCATCGTCTTCATCCTCGTGATTCGTCGGTTACGTATGCGGTTGGACGTCATCGTCCTTTCGAGCAGACCACGACCGGGATGGACGGCGGGAGTCCCTGCTGAGGCTGGTTCTGCCAGAGCCCCCATGGGATACGACGCGAAAGGGTCCCTGCGGCGAACCGGCCTCGGTTAGTGGCGTATGGAGTCCGCGGCATCAGCCGGTAAATTTGGCTCGGTGATTTCCATTGACCGGGACGACCCCTCACGCGGCGACGTCCATCAGCTCCTCAGCGAACACCTGGCGGACATGTTCGCCACCTCGCCGGCCGAAAGCGTCCACGCCCTGGACCATTCCGCGCTGTCCGCGCCGTCGATCACGTTTTGGACCGCCCGCGAAGACGGCGGGCTGCTGGGATGCGGCGCACTCAAGCTCCTTGGTTCCCCTCCCTGCTCGCCGTTGCAGGGCGAGATCAAGTCGATGCGCACTGCGGCAAGCGCACGGGGACGCGGCGTAGCCACCCTGATGCTCCGCCATATCCTCGACGACGCCCGCGCCCGGAAGCTTGAGCGCGTCTACCTTGAGACCGGTACTGAGGATTATTTCGCCCCCGCGCGCCGGCTGTACGCCCGCAACGGCTTCACGGAGTGCCCGCCGTTCGTCGGCTACACCCTTGATCCCAACAGCGTTTTCATGGAGCTCCGCCTGTAGGACCTGCTCCAGCGGACACGGCGGACACCGCAGAACAGCGCGGGGTGCCAGGCGGCGCTGCGTCACGCAGCAAAGCGCGTCGGGCAGCTCTGCGCGCCGGGCGGAAAAGCTCGTCGGGCGTCGGACAGAGCGGCGCGTCGGGCAGCGAGGCGCGGCGGGCGGAAAAGCTCGTCGGGCGTCGGGGCACGAAAGAGCGGTCAGGCAGCGAGCCGCGTCAGCAACACCTGCTCGAGGGGGCTAACAACAGGCAGGCAGTCGGGTGGGATGAGCGGAGGTTCCCGGTCCGGGTGCTCGGCCGGATAGTGCCGGCCGGCCGGTGAAATCCAGCCGGGAGGCTGATCCTTCGTTGCCGGCGTTGGTGTCCATTCCCGCCAATGTTTGAGCCGGTGATGTTTGGGGCATGCCTGCCCAAGGTTGCTGATCCCGGTAACTCCGCCGTGTTGCCAGGCGGTGAGATGGTCCGCCTCATTGTCCAGGCTGTGGTTGCTGCAGCCCGGGAAGGTGCATCGGCCATCCCGCATCCTGAGCCAGCGCTTCAGCGCTTCCGGGAGCCGGTAACTGGTGCGCCCGATTTCCAGCGGCGCGCCATCCCTGGGGTCCACCAGGACGCGGTACAGCGAGCTGGCACTGTCGGCAACCAGCCTGCGTGCCATCGACGGCGGGACTGGCCCCAGCCCATCGACCTCGGCGGGTTCGTCGGTCAGGCCGAGAAGGGAGAAGACCGGCACCGTGACCAGCACATCAGCTTTGAGAGGAGGCACGTCTCCAACGTCCTGGTTCGCGCTGCCCAGCAGCAGCCCTGCCGCGATGTCGGCGCGCAACTGGCTGAGATTGCGGGGTTCCCGCGGGCCCTGCAGGCCGCGGGCCAGTGCCGTCGACGTGTTCCAGACGGCTAAGGCCGTGTCGCCGGGAAGATAGAGCGACAACCAGGCCATGCCGTCCCGGTCCGGACTGAACTCCACTCGGCGGTCCGCCACGCTCTTCGCATGGCGTTCCTCGAGGGACTCAGGGTGGTGGCGTTCACGCCAGGCCCGGAGCTTCCGCCGGAACCGGGCGGGCACCAGCTCTCCGGGCGCGGCGCCGCGGCCCGCGTCCGGGCCGAAGAAGTGGGCCTCCAGGGCGGAGACTGCTGCGGGAGTGAGTCCGGCTGTCTCATCCACCACGGTGCGTGCATGCAGCCAGCTGATGGTACCGGCCTGCAGCGCATCGAGTGCCGCCGGCAGCGAGGTGGTCAGCGCGTGGGATTCTCCCACAAGGGCGGCTGCGGCGCGTTCGCCAATGGTGAGCGCGCAGGCGACCTCTGCCACCTTGCTCACCTCCCGCGCCGTTGACTCATAAGCGCTGGCTGCCGGGCCTTCCATCGCGTCTGTGGCCTCCGCGTAGGCGGCCACCAGCCGGACCTTAAAAGCCGCCGTCGCGGCTTCAAGACGCGCCACCACTCCCAACCCGTCCAGGCACGCCGAAGAAAATTCCTGCAGCGGATCAGCATCAGAGCCGGGAAGGCGGCTGGGCCCATCCGGGGCGGCCGGAGGGAAGGCAACAACAGCGGCAAGCTCATCAACCAGCCCGGCCATCGAGCCGACGGCAGCCGCCAATTCGGCCCTGCCCCCTGCCTCAACCACCACACCGGTTTCCATAACCACAGCATGGCAGGAGGGTGTGACATTGTGGCCCACACCGGCGGGAACGCGTCCCCAAGGAGGCAAAAGGACGACGGCGGCACCTCCCGCCGTCGTCCGCTGGCGTCAAGAGGTGCACCTGCCAGCCTGCCTGAAGCCCAACGTCACAAAACGCGACCGCCTCCGGATCCGGCCAGGCAACGCCCTACCCTTAACAGGTGACTTTGACTAAGATGCGCACCGCCGCCGCGAGCTCCCTCGCCGCCGCCGGTCTCCTGTTCTCCCTCGCCGCCTGTTCCGCGCCGGCCACCACCCAGCCAACCACGTCCGCACCGTCGCCCTCGGCCGCGGCGTCATCCACCGCCGCCGACGCTCCCTGCGACGGCGTGAAGGTCATCGTCGACTCGGGGGCCCTGAAGCAGGAAGCCGCAGACACCACCGTGTGCGTGCCCGTGGACGGGCCCACGGTTGCTGCCGAGATCCTCGAAGAGGCAGACGTGGAGACCGAGGGCACCACGCAGTACCCCAACGAGCTGGTGTGCCGGGTGAATGGCGTGCCCGCAGCGGACTTCGACATCACGCACAAGGAGGGCTCGTACCGCGAAGAATGCCAGGGCATGCCCGCCGCCTTCGCCTACTGGGCACTCTGGGTCAAGCCGGCCTCCGGTGACTGGGCCTACGCCCAGGAGGGCCTCGCCACCCTGAAGGTGAGCCCGGGCGAGAGCCTGGAACTGCTCTTCACGGTCGACGGCGAACCGGCCGCCCCCGCGGCATGACCTTCCGGCCCGCGCCATTACGCGCCGCGGCGGCCCTCGCCGTCGTCTTCATCGTGGCGCGGGTCGTCTACCGCATCCTGTTCAACGGGGCGGGCATCGGCGAGCCGGTCCTGCTCGACCTGCCGGCCATGCGACTGCCTGCCCCGTACGCCCACGTGGTTTTCCTCGGCCCGGTCAGCGGACCTGGGCTCTGGGCAGCGGCCCTGTCCGCCCTGCCGATTGCCGCGATGTTCCTCGGATTCGGCCTGCTCAACGCGTTTGTGGACGTGGCCCGCGGCTTCGTCCACCTGGCCCGCCGCGGCCCCATGCAGGGCATCGGGCGGATGCTCGTGGTGGCCTGGGCGGCGCTCCCCGCACTGTCCGACGCCGTCACCTCCGTGCGCCTGGCGTTCCGGCTGCGGGGCGAACGCTTCAGCCCCCGCGCCCTGGTGCCCGTCCTTGAGCGCACCCTTGAGCACGCGGGCAGGGTTGCCGCGGCCCTGGAGCTGCGCGGCTTCGGGAGCCGGGCAGGGCACCGTCCCGGGAACGACGACGGCGGCCCGCTTCAGGTGCTCGACGCCCAGTTCCGCATTGGTGACGCGCAGGTCAATGTCCCTGACTTCACACCGCGGAGCGGGTCCATCACGGTGATCACCGGGCCCACGGGTTCCGGTAAATCCACCATCCTGCGGGGCATCGCCGGGCTCCTCTCCCACGTGGACGGCGGAGACATCTCCGGCACCGTGCGCGTTTCCGGATTGGACCGCGCCGCCACGCCGCCGCGCGATACCGCCCAAGCTGTGGGAGTCGTCCTGCAGAATCCCCGCGCCGCCTTCGCCACCACCAAGGTCCGCGACGAAATCTCGCTGGCACTTGAGCTGCGCGGTGTACATTCCGGGGCCGCCAAGGCCCGGGTGCTGGAGGTGGCGGAGCGCATCGGAGTTTCGGAGCTGCTGGACCGGAACGTCAGCACCCTCTCCGCGGGCGAGGCAACACTCGTGGCCATCGCCGCCGCGGTGGTGGAAAATCCGGCCCTGCTCCTGGTGGACGAGCCCCTGGCCGACCTCGACACCACAGCCCGCAGGCACGTCATCGCCGTGCTCAACACCCTGGCCCGCGACGCCGGCGTCTGCGTCATCGTGGCGGAGCACCGGGCGTCAGCGCTCGTCCCGGTGGCCGACTCCTGGTGGACCATCGACGGCGGCACCTTGATCCCAACGGCCGGGGCTCCGGCTGCCGCAACGTCAACTTCGCAGCCTGTCGAGGCCCGCCAGATCCTTTCTCCGCCCGCCGACCCCGCACCGGTGCTGACGGCGACCAACCTCGCCGTGCACCGCAAGGGCACCCCGCTGGTGCGCGACGCATCCCTGACCCTGCACCGCGGTGAGGTGGTGGCGCTGGTGGGGCCGAATGGTGCCGGGAAGTCGTCCCTCCTGGTGGCGCTGGCACTGCGTGAGGGCAGCGGCAGTAAAGGCACTGGGGGCGAAGACGGAGGCGTTGTAACAAGGCTCGACGGCGGCCAGGTCGCCCTGGTGCCGGACGCCTCGGACGACCTCTTCACCCGGGATACGGTTGCTGGCGAGCTGCGTGCGGCCGAGCGGCGGCTTGCGCGCCGAAAGAACGGCCGGCAGCCCGCGCCCGGCTTTGCGGCGTCGCGCCTTGCCCGGCTGCGGGGCCACGTCACGATCCCCATCGGACACGAGCATCCGCGGGACCTCTCTGCCGGAGAGCGCAGGATCCTGGCCATCGCGCTGCAGACCATGGACGATCCCCAGGTCCTCCTGATCGATGAGCCCACCCGCGGACTCGATCCTGCGGCACGGACGGCCGTCGCGGAGGCGCTCCAGGCGGCAGCGGACTCCGGCGCGGCGGTCCTGATCGCCACCCATGACCACGACTTTGCCCACAGCCTCGGCGCCCGGACCCTGCCGATGCGTGACGGCGTCGCACCTTCGTCCGAAGCGGCACCCGCCGAAGAACCCGAGCCGCTCCTCCCGCTCCCCCGGCACGCAGCCACCGGACCGGAACCGAGGGGCAGCGAACCAGAAACCCACAGCGCAGAACGAAAGCGCCGCCTCCGGATGCCGCGCGGTGTCGAAATCGCCGTCCTCGCCGCCGCAAACCTCCTGGCCCTCGCCGCCTTCTGCTGGCCGCTGCTCGCTGCGGCGCTTCCCCAGGACGCAGCTGCCGCCCTCCCCTACGCTGCGTTGGCAATCGCGCCGCTCGCCGTCGTCGCCATCATTGTGTCTTTGGACGGCTCGGTCCGCTCCGCTCACACGGTGGCGCTGCTCGGCGTCCTGGCAGCGGTCGGTTCGGCGGTGCGGCTGGCGAGCACCGGCGTCGGGGGCGTGGAAGCTGTGTTTATCCTGCTGATCCTGGCCGGCCGGGCGTTCGGTGCGCGTTTCGGCATGCTGCTCGGCGCCGCCACCATTGCCCTTTCAAGTGCGTTGTGGGGCGGGATCGGGCCGTGGACACCTTTCCAGATCTTCGCCTGTGCGTGGGTGGGCGCCGGTGCCGGACTGCTCCCCCGCCGTGTGCGGGGCAAGGCGGAATTGTGGATGCTGTGCGGCTACGGCATTGTGGCGTCCTACCTGTTCGGCCTGCTGACCAACCTGTGGTTCTGGCCTTTCGCGGTGGGCGCCGGCACCGGCATCTCCTACGTGCCCGGCGCGCCGCTGGGTACCAACCTGAGCAGCTTCCTGCTGTATTCGCTGGTGACGTCGACGGCGGGCTGGGACACGCTGCGCGCCGTCACCACCATCATTGGCATCGCCGTAGTGGGGCGCGCGACCCTCGCGGCGCTAAGGCGGGTGAAGCCGGTCTCCAGCGCGGGCGGAGGTGCCGGCGGGCACGCCGCGCGGGCTTCATCCGACCAGGACAGGGACCGGCTACGCATTGGAGTTTGAGGACACCCGACACCCTGGTCCCTGTCAGGGAGTCGCGCAATCCGCGTCGCATGCAATGGGGCTGAACGGACGTCGCCTTGAAGGTCATAGTGGGAGGATCCCTAGGATTCGCTATTTCCCGTGGATAGTCTGGGACAGGACGCCACCCGACGGAGGGTCAGTGAGAACGTGATGGAAGCAGTTGCTGCCGTAATCGGCCGGAACAACGTCACCATATCCGGCCGGGATGATGGGCCTGTCATGATGTTTGCCCACGGTTTCGGCTGCGATCAGGCTATGTGGCGGAAGCTGCTGCCCTATTTCGTTAATGATTACCGGCTGGTGCTTTTTGACCATGTAGGTGCAGGACACTCCGACATCAGCGCCTATGACTGGGAGAAGTACGGGTCCCTGAATGGGTACGCGGCGGACCTGCTGGAGATTTGCGCCGCCCTTGAACTTGAGGACGTCATCCTGGTGGGCCATAGTGTCAGCACGATGATCGCCGTGATCGCCGCAGTGCAGGACCCCAACCGTTTCTCCCACCTGGTGCTGCTTGCTCCTTCACCCCGTCACACGGATGACCCGTACGACGGCTACGTGGGCGGCTTTTCGCGGGAAGACATCGAGGGCATGCTGGCATCCCTGGACAGCGACTATTTCGCCTGGGCCGCGGCCTTGGCGCCCCTGGTGATGGGCAACCCGCAGGAGCCGGAATTAGCGGAGGACCTGCGCGTCAGCTTCTGCCAGACAAATCCGTCTATTGCCCGGCACTTCGCCGGGGTAACCTTTTTCTCCGACACCCGCCCTGAACTGAAAAAGTTACACACCAACTGCCTGATCCTGCAGTGCTCCAACGATCGGCTTGCCCCGCCGGAAGTGGGCGCCTACCTGCACAAGAATCTGGAACACAGCACCCTGATGCAGCTCCAGGCCACCGGGCACTGCCCCCACGTCAGCGCCCCGGAGGAAACGGCCCGGGCGATTCTGCACTACCTCGACACCCACTCCTGACAGGTGACCTGCAGGATCCGGGTTCAGGCGAGTTTGGTTACCTGGTACGTGTGGCCGGCCGCGCGGAGTCGCTCTATGAGCACGTTGCCGAGTGCGGTGGCCGGTGTCAGCGACCCTTTCGCGGGCGGCAGCCGGTCACCGTCGAGGGCAAGAGCGAGTGCAGTCTCTCTCCTGCCATCACGGCGGTGGCGGCATAACCGGGATCACCTGGGCCAGCAGCAATCGCCTGGTAACGCCGGCCGTGCTCGGTGCGGGCGCTCACCTGGGAGCGGAACCAGCCCGCGCGCTGCGTGCTGGTGCTCGGACCCGTCCCCGGGGCCGGAAGAAAGCGGTCGAGCACCCTGCGGGTCGGCGGGAAGGCCATCGCGCCCGTGAATGCCCGGAGCCCGAGTGCCATCGCCCTGGCGATGACCGCCCCTGCCGGCCCGGGGGCCACCCCTATCACCTCGCCGTACTGAAGGGAGCGGCCGTAGGCCCAGCCCTGCAATGCGTTGCTGCGGCGCACTATCCGGGTGTTGAACGGGGCCATGACGAAAGGCGCGGTCCAGGTGCCGTCAGCGGAACGGCGCACAGGACCGGCGTCAGGAGGCTGTGGTGTTGTCGGCTCCCGTGTGCGGTCGGGGCTCAGGGCGTAGGGGTCAGCTACTAATGACCGCAGGGCGGTGCTCGATCGCAGGGCGGTGCTCGATCGCATCGCGTCGAGCTGCCCGCGCATCGATTCGAGCGTGCCGCCGCTGATGCCAGCCTTGGCCTTAGCAACGAGCTGGACCTCGACCAAACCGCCAGCGCCATCGGCTACTGCCGCCTGATGAAGCAGCAGTACGGCGAGGTCGGACGGCACGGAGTCGTAGCCGCAGGAGTGCACGATCCGTGCCCCGCTCGTCCTGGCCAGGGCGTCGTAGCGATCGATCGCCTCCCGGATGAAGGACACCTCACCGGCGAGGTCGGCGTAATGGGTACCGGCCCGGGCACAGGCCTCGACGACGGGCAATCCGTGTTTCGCGTAGGGACCGACGGTGGTGAAGAGCACGCCTGTGCTCGCAGCCAGGGCGGCGATTGAGTCCGCATCCCCCGAGTCGGCTTCGATGAGGGCCCATCCGTGCGCCGCGGCCGGCAACTGCGACCGAACCGCCTTGAGCCTGGACGTGGACCGGCCCGCGAGCCCGACCCGGAGACCGGCCGGTGCATGCTCGGCGATGTAGGCGGCGATCAGTCTGCCAACGAAACCCGTCGCTCCGTAGAGAACGAGGTCATATTCCCGAGATGAGGTGTCCATAACTGCAGCCTTTCACAGCGGCAACTGCACTCACACCTTGAAGTACTTCGCCTCCGGGTGGTGGAACACGAACGCGTCCGTGGACTGCTCAGGGTGCAGCATCAGCTCGTCGCTGAGGATCACGCCCATCCGCTCCGGCTTCAGAAGCTCCGTTACCTTGCGGCGGTCCTCCATGTCCGGGCAGGCGGGGTAGCCGAGCGAGAACCGGGCACCGCGGTAGTCGAGCTTGAAATACCCTGCCGTGTCCTTCGGCTCCTCGGCCGCGAAGCCCAGCTCCTTGCGGATGCGGGCGTGCCAGAACTCGGCCAGCGCCTCGGTGAGCTGCATGACCAGGCCGTTGAGCTCGTAGTAGTCGCGGTACTGGTTGGCGGCGAACATTTTGGAGGTGAACTCCTCGATCTTCGAGCCGGCGGTGACCAGCTGGACCGGCAGCACGTCGATCTGCCCGGATTCGCGGGACTTCACAAAGTCGGCAAGGCACAGGTGCCGGTCTCGGCGCTGGCGCGGGAAATCGAAGCTCAGCCGGTCGGTGCCGATCGGACCGCCTGAACCACCGTCCGGGGCGAGGAGCCCCGCAGTGCCCAGGACGCCGTCGCGATCCTCCCCGTGGTGCAGCACCACCACCTGCTCCCCCTCGGAGACGACGGGGAAGTAGCCGTAGGCGACGGACGCGTCCAGCATGCCCTCACCGAGGATGCGGTCCAGCCAGTAGCGCAGGCGCGGCCGGCCCTCGCGTTCCACCAGTTCCTCGTAGGAGGCGCCGTCCTCGCCGCGCCCGGGCTTGAGCCCCCACTGCCCCATGAACGTGGCGCGCTCGTCGAGGAATGCTGAGTAGTCGTGGAGCGAGACGCCGCGCACAATGCGTGTGCCCCAGAACGGCGGGGCGGGCACGGGATTGTCGGTGGCGACGTCGGACCGGCCGGGCATCGCTTCCGGCTCGGTCACCGTGAACTTCGCGCCGCCTTTGTGGATGCGCTTCTTCAAAGGCGGCAGGCCGACGTCGTCCGGCGATTCGCCGCGGGCCACGCGGACCAGCGGCTCCATGAGGGAAAGGCCCTCGAAGGCGTCCTTGGCGTACCGGACCACGCCGTCAAACTGCTCGGCCAGGTCCTGCTCCACGTAGGCCCGGGTGAGGGCTGCGCCGCCGAGGATGATGGGCCACTTCTTGGCCAGGCCGCGGGACTGCAGCTCGGCGAGGTTTTCCTTCATCACCACGGTGGATTTCACCAGCAGGCCGGACATGCCGATCACGTCCGCGTTGTGTTCCTCAGCTGCGGCCATGATCTCCGCTATGCCCTGCTTGATGCCGATGTTGACCACTTTGTAGCCGTTGTTGGTGAGGATGATGTCCACCAGGTTCTTGCCGATGTCGTGCACGTCGCCGCGCACGGTGGCGATCACCATGGTGCCCTTGCCGGAGGAATCCGACTTCTCCATGTGCGGCTCGAGCAGGGCGACGGCGTTCTTCATCACCTCGGCGGACTGCAGCACGAACGGCAGCTGCATCTCGCCGGCGCCGAAGCGCTCGCCCACCACCTTCATGCCCTCGAGCAGGTGGTCGTTGATGATGCCGAGCGGGGTCATGCCCTCGCTGCGCGCCAGGTCCAGGTCCTCTTCAAGGCCCTTGCCCTCGCCGTCGATGATGCGCCGTTCCAGGCGGGCGCCCGTGGGCAGCGCCGCGAGTTCGGCGGCGCGCTGGTCCTTGAGCGCTGCGGTGTCGACGCCGGCGAACATGTCCAGCATGATGGCCAGCGGATCGTAGGTGGTGTTGCCGTCGGCATCGTATTCGCGGCGGTCCCAGACAAGGTCCAGGGCCACCTTGCGCTGTTCTTCCGGCAGGGAGGCGAGCGGCACGATCTTGGCGGCGTCGATGATGCCGCTGGTCAGGCCAGCCTGCACGGCCTCGTGCAGGAACACGGAGTTCAGGACGACGCGCGCTGCGGGGTTCAGGCCGAAGGACACGTTGGAGACGCCGAGCGTGGTGTTGATGCCGGGGTACTTCGCGGTGATCTGGCGGATGGCCTCGATGGTTTCGATGCCGTCCCGGCGGGTTTCTTCCTGGCCGGTGGCGACGGGGAAGGTCAGGCAGTCGACGATGATGTCCTCGACGCGCATCCCCCATTCGCCCACCAGGGCGTCAACGAGGCGGGAGGCGATGGCCACCTTGCCCTCAGTGGTGCGTGCCTGGCCCTCTTCGTTGATGGTCAGGGCGATCACGGCGGTGCCGTGTTCCTTCACGAGCGGCATGATGCGCGCGAAGCGGCTGTCCGGGCCGTCGCCGTCCTCGTAGTTGACGGAGTTGACCACCGGGCGCCCGCCGATGTGCTCGAGCCCGGCCTGAAGTACAGCCGGCTCGGTGGAGTCCATGACCAGAGGGAGCGTCGACGCCGACGCGAAACGCGAGACGATCTCCTTCATGTCGGCCACGCCGTTGCGCCCCACGTAGTCGATGCAGACGTCCAGCAGGTGCGCGCCGACGCGGATCTGCTCGCGGGCGATGTCCACGCAGTCGTCCCAGCGCTCCTCGAGCATGGCCTGGCGGAACGCCTTCGAGCCGTTCGCGTTGGTGCGTTCGCCGATGGCGAGGTAGGAGGCGTCCTGGTCGAAATTCACGTGCTGGTAGAGGGAGGCGACGCCGGCTTCCCGCTCGGTGGGGACGCGGGCGGGCTGTGTCTTGCCGTCCCCGGCGGCGGCCGTGTTGGTGCCTCTGGCGGCGTTGCGGAAGGGCGCAAGACGTTCGACGACGGCGGCCATGTGCTCCGGCGTCGTACCGCAGCAGCCGCCCACCAGTCCCAGGCCGAACTCGCGCACGAACTGTTCGTGGGCGGTGGCGAGTTCAGTGGGTGAGAGCGGGTAGTGCGCGCCGTTGGGGCCAAGGACCGGCAGGCCGGCGTTGGGCATGCAGGCGATGGCGACCGAGGACTGCTTGGAGAGGTGGCGGAGGTGCTCGCTCATCTCGTCCGGGCCGGTGGCGCAGTTCAGGCCGATGGCGTCGACGCCGAGCGGTTCCAGGGCGGTGAGAGCGGCGCCGATTTCGGAGCCCATGAGCATGGTTCCGGTGGTTTCGACCGTCACCTCAACGAAGATGGGGAGCCGGATGCCGCGGGTGACGATGGCCTGCTTGCAGCCGTTGACGGCGGCTTTGGTCTGCAGGAGGTCCTGGCTGGTTTCGATGAGGAAGGCGTCCGCGCCGCCGTCGATGAGGCCCTCGGCCTGGAGCGCGAAGGTCTGCTTGAGGTAGTCGTAGCTGGTGTGGCCGAGGCTGGGGAGTTTGGTGCCCGGCCCCATCGAGCCGAGGACCCAGCGCATCCGTCCGTCCGTTTTTTCTGCCGCTTCTGCGCGTTCCCGGGCAATTTTCGCGCCCTTGAGGGCGAGCTCTGCGATGCGGTCGTCGATGCCGTAGTCGGAGAGGTTGGACCAGTTGGCGCCGAAGGTGTTCGTTTCGACGGCGTCGATACCTGTGGCGAAGTAGGCGTCGTGGATGTCCGCGAGGACATCGGGGCGCGTGTCGTTGAGGATCTCGTTGCAGCCTTCGAGCCCCAGGAAGTCTGTTTCCAGGGATAGGTCCCGGCCCTGCAGCATGGTGCCCATCGCGCCGTCGGCAATGACGACGCGGTGGTTCACGGCGTCCAGGAGTTCCTGCGCACGGGCAGGACGGGGCACGGACTCAATATCAAGCGTAAAACGAGGCATCTAAACAGGTTACGTGTGGGGGCCGGAACGTTGCGCTGTGTGTCCGTGTACTACGACGGCGGGTGGGTGGGCTTCCTAGTCGCGTTCCCAGGCGCTTGGGTCAGCGGCTGGTCGACGACGACGGGCCAACATGGGAGCCTCGGTTTGCAGTTGTAGCTGTTGCACAAGCCGGAGGGGTTGTTCTGCCCTCTTTTCGACATGGACTCATAGCTGCAAGCAGATGAGTGTCATTCAGGACAATCACATGTAGTTTGTTGCTTCATCAGCTTGGATCTTTGCTGCGCTTCGTTGTGCAGCATTGACGGTCTTGTAGGGGGACAATATGGAGTTCGCAGAGAAGCTCTCAGCTTTGGCAGCAAAGGTGCGCCAGCAGCGCGGTGTTATCCAGACGGAAGAGGCGACGAAGAACGCATTCGTGATGCCGTTCATTTCGACGATTCTTGGCTACGACGTCTTCAATCCCATGGAAGTCGTTCCGGAATTCATCGCAGACGTGGGACTCAAAAAGGGCGAGAAAATCGACTACGCGATCGTCAAGGACGGCGAAGTCCAGATCCTGATCGAGTGTAAGAAGTCCAGTGAACCCGTCAAGATCGAGCATGCGTCGCAGCTTTTCCGGTACTTCGCCGTAACCAATGCACGGATTGCGATCCTAACTAACGGTGAGGTTTACCAGTTCTTCACCGACCTCGACGCTCCTAACCGCATGGATGCAAAGCCGTTCCTCGTGCTCGACTTGAATGACATCGACCAAATGCTAATCCCCGAACTTCAGAAGCTGTCCAAGGATGTTTTCGATCTCGACTCGATCATCAGTGCGGCTGGCGAGTTGAAGTACATCGGCGAGCTGAAGCGAACCCTGGCCGCGCAGTTCAAGGAGCCTGAAGATGAATGGGTCAAGTTCCTGACCGGGCGCGTGTATTCGGGCCCGTACACCCAGAAGGTGCGGGAACAGTTCACTGCTTTGGTAGCCAAGGCATCGAAGCAGTTCTTGAATGACCAGGTGAATGAGCGTCTGAAGAAGGCCCTCGGCAACCCGGGCTTCCCCCAGAGCGAGGAAGCTACAGTGGCGGTTAGTCTCACCAGCGCTCCAGTAGCCGAAGCGGACCTGGTCGAAGCTGATGGGCTGGAGACGACGCTGGAAGAGATTGAGGGTTACCAGATTGTGCGGGCCATTGTTTGCAGCGAGGTGAAGCCAACCCGAGTAGTTCAGAGGGATGCCAAGTCTTACTTCGCAGTGCTGCTGGACGATAACAACCGCAAGCCCATCGCACGCCTGCACTTCAACCGGACGCAGAAGTACATCGGGATCTTTGACGACAACAAGGAAGAGACTCGAGTTCCCATTAGCTCGCTCGAGGAGATCTACGAGCACACCGAAGCGCTGCGGGCGAGCGTCAGGGCCTACCTGCAGCCACTGACCTGAGCTGGCCTAAGCCCGCCTCCAGAGTTCCAAGCGACAAAGGGACAATGGCGGAAAATCCCGCTGTGTCCATACTATTACTAATGACGACAAAATGGGGAAGCATGAATATTACCAAAATGCCACTGAACGAGTTCATAGAAGCTTTATTGCCTCCGCTGCAGGATAAGTTGGAGGAGAAACAACCAGTCCTGGGCGTGACAATTTCAACTCCCATGCCGAGCGCCTATGTTACCCCGACAATCTCCGTTGAACAGAACGGCACGCCAAACGCGGCCCCGCTATTGCTAATTTCAGCTGCAGGAGCAATGGGAAAGTCGATGGCTAGCATGGCCATCGCAAGCCAACTGAAGAGCCCGCGACTGGACCTGTCTCAGACTATCGTGGGCCAAAACTCTCACTCAGGAATTTTGGCGAGCGCACTGAAGATTAGCTCTTTTGCGCGATATACCGAACTACTGAATAACGGAGAAGCGTCATTAGTCATCGATGCCCTGGACGAAGCGCCCCTACGAAGTGGTGATCGTGCATTTTTCGCTTTCATGGAATCGCTTGCTGTGGAGGCAAATTCTTTGGCTGTCAAGGCGCACCAAATAGTCGTTCTCGGTCGTCCGCAAAATATCGAACTTTTCAGTGATCTCTGTGAGGACCTAGGTGTCCCTACCACCGTTGCCCGTATCGATTCTCTTGCTCTTCCATCGGCACTTGAACTGATTGACCAAATCCTCCTCGCGACATCACCCAGCAATGCGAGTCATCGAACGCATCCCGTTCCGGCGCGTGAGTACTGGGAGGCTTACCTCGTAGGACTTGGGGAACAACTCTCCAGCGATCCAGATTTTTCTGCAAAAGATTGGGACCTAGTTTCCGACTTCCTTGGATATCCTCCTGTTCTGGCCGCTCTAGCTCCTATACTCGAACAAGCAAACTATATTTCGGCTTTGCAAAACCATCACACTGAACACCAGGGCTCCGGCGAACGTTCAGGTATCCTCCTCCGAATCGTTGACAACCTTTTGGCGCGCGAATCTAATAAAGTACAGTCCGCCTTGCGCCAAGAGCTCGACCAACTGGATGAGCGCACAATTCATGCCCTATATACCCATGATGAACAAATATCACGGATACTTAGTCATCTAGGCGTACCGACCTCCATTCCACTTCCGGCAAGTCTTCCTGAAGAACTTCGGCCGGCTTACGAAGATAGAATTGGCGCTTTCGTCTCGGATCATCCCTTTTTGGATGGTGGGTCCAGTTCGAAGGCAAGGAACATAGTCTTTTCGGACTATCTTCGTGCACTAGTTGATTCCAAGGTTTCTTACGTGAACGTAGTCTCCGAAAATAGACTAAACGGCCGCGGCCTTTGGAATGTTGGCCCCTTCTACGCTTACTTCATGCATGCAATCGCGCTGCAAGCGAATGATCACGCGACTTCCGCTTCGCTTCTCAATGAAGATTATGTTAATGAAATCGTCAGATCGTGGGTTGCCTCCGCTGCCCCAAATACTCGCGGAAGTGCCTCCTACCACCACGAGAACGACGATGCGCCGACGTTGCTCCTAACACTTGAGGACCAATCTGGGCATCACATTGATGGCCTTGACTTCACAGTTTCCGAGCCTACTGGCGTCCTTACCCTCAACTCCCCCATATACGACTTTGCCGTAATCAGCGATTACGGTCTGCATATTGCAGCTTCCGCAGGCTCCGTAACCTTTGGGCCTAGGGCTAGCATCGTTGTTCGTCACATTGAGACGGATAAGGTCGAGGAAGTGATGTTTCGGGGTCAGGCAGTAAATAACAGCACCGACCGCCTCGCTGCGATCGTGGTCGCTGAAAGCCTGCGCATCACGGGCGACTATCGAATAGTCCATAATCCCCCGGGAAGCCATGCCCTGGTTATGGCACGGGGTATGGATAACCGTTGGAAAGCGATGCGCCCTGATCTTGGTCCCATAGGGGACTTGAATCCGGAGTTGGCCCTACAGTCGGTAATAAACATACGTCGTATCCTTTTGAGCTTTCGAGGTTCCGTCCAAGGTGTTCCAGCAGTCCACCCGGATAAGTTCAGTCGCCATGTAGTGGGCAGAAGCTCGCAAATTCGCTTGATTGCGGACTCTCTGCGCCGTGCCGACTTCATTCGTGATGGCCATGGAGGCATGGTTATCCTGAACCAGGAGCGCCTCACCGAACTCGGCGTAAGTTACGACCTACACCAAAGCCCTGACTGGCAAAAGATGATATATCCCGTATTGCTAGAGTGCATGAAGCACGACAAGGAGTTGGCTTCTTATCTGTCAGGCCCGTAGATCCAGCTCTTAGCTCCGGCAGTATGAGGACTATTCTCCGGGTACATCGGATACTTTTGACCCCACAGTGCTTTTGAGCTATCGGCGTTTTCAAGAACGGCACTTCCATCTTCTGCGGTTGCATCGAGCAAAAGATGGAAGTGCCCGCTCTCGCCGTTCCATTCGCTTGCACGACAATCATGTGCAGGGCCGCCCTCCAAAGAACTCAACTTGACCAGAGGTACTGACTTGGTGTTTCAAACCTCCGCCACAGGAGCTGCGAACTGGGCCTCATATAGCCGCGCGTAAGCCCCGCCGGCGGCCAGCAGTGAAGCGTGCGTCCCCTGCTCCACGATCTGCCCGGCCTCCATCACCAGGATGAGGCCGGCGTCGCGGATGGTGGACAGGCGGTGCGCGATCACGAAGGAAGTCCGGTCGGACCGCAAAGCACTCATCGCCTTCTGCACCAGCACCTCGGTCCGAGTGTCCACTGAAGAAGTTGCCTCGTCCAGGATCAGCACCGAAGGCCGAGCCAGGAATGCCCGCGCAATCGTCAGCAGCTGCTTCTCCCCCGCGGACACGTTGGCGCCCTCGTCGTCCAGTACCGTGTCATACCCGTCAGGCAGCGACCGCACGAAGCGGTCCACGTACGTCGCCCGAGCAGCCTCAAGAATCTCAGCTTCAGTAGCCGAAGGCCGCCCGTACGCGATGTTGTCCCGAATGGTCCCGCCGAACAGCCACGTATCCTGCAGCACCATGCCCAGCCGCGAGCGCAGCTCGCGCCGTGGCACCGAGGTGACGTCCACGCCGTCGAGCGTTATCCGCCCTGCGTCCAGCTCGTAGAACCGCATCATCAGGTTCACCAGCGTGGTCTTCCCAGCTCCGGTGGGCCCCACGATCGCCACCGTCTGCCCCGGCTCCGCCACCAGGGAAAGCCCGGAAATCAGCGGCTTGTCCGGCGAATACGAGAACGAAACGTCCTCAAACACCAGCCGCCCCCGCCCAAACACAGGATCAGTAGAAGGCGCAGGCTCTACAGATTCCTCGTCCTCATCCAGCAACGAGAACACCCGCTCCGCCGACGCCACCCCGGACTGCAGCACGTTGGCCATGGACCCCAGCTGCGCCAGCGGCATGGTGAACTGCCGCGAGTACTGGATGAACGCCTGCACATCGCCCAGCTGCATCGCCCCGGACGCCACCTGCAGCCCGCCCACCACGGCGATCCCCACGTACACCAGGTTCCCGATGAACGTCATGGCCGGCATGATCAGCCCGGAAATGAACTGCGCCCCGAAACTGGCGTCGTACAGCTCCGCGTTCTTCTGCCGGAACCGCTCCTCCACCTCGCGCTGCCGGCCGAACACCTTCACCAGCGCATGCCCGGTGTACGTCTCCTCGATCTGCCCATTTAACTCACCTGTGTTCTTCCACTGCGCCACAAACAGCTTCTGCGAGCGCTTGGCGATCAGCGCTGTGATGCCCAGCGTCAGCGGAATGGTCACCAGCGCGATCAGCGCCAGCGTCGGCGAAAGGACAAACATCATCACCAGCACACCCAGCACCGTCAGCACCGACGTGACCGCCTGGCTGATGGTCTGCTGCAGGCTCTGGGAAACGTTGTCCACGTCGTTGGTCACCCGGCTGAGCAGCTCACCGCGCTGGATCGAGTCGAAATACCGCAGCGGCAGCCGGTGGATCTTCGCCTCGATCTCCCCGCGCAGCCCGAACACCGTCCGCTGCACCACCCCGTTCAGCACATACGCCTGCACCCACATAAACGCCGACGACAGCACATACAGCACCAGCGCCCACGTCAGCACGTTCCCCAGCGCGGCGAAGTCGATCCCCTGCCCCGGCACCAGGTCCATGGCGCTGAGCATGTCCGCGCGCTGCCCCTCCCCGGCGGCGCGCAGCTGCGCGATCACCTGCTCCTTGGTCACCCCCGCAGGCATTTCCCGGGACACCACCCCGGCGAAGATCAGGTTGGTGCCCTCCCCCAGCAGCCGCGGCCCGATCACCGAGAGCGCCACGCCGGCCACCGCCGTCACGAACACCAGCAGCAGCCACGCCCGCTCCGGCCGCAGCTTCCCCAGCAGCCGCTTGGCCGACGGCCAGAAGTTCATCGCCTTCTCCGCCGGGACGTTCATCCCCGCGAACGGCCCGCCCCTTCCGGGTCCGCCTGCCGGACGGGGAATGCGTACGACGCCGGCGCCTCCAGGTGTGGAGGCGGGTGCGGCTTTGGCGCCGGTTCCGGGAGAGGGCTGGCGGCTCATACCGTCTCCTCCGCCGCGAGCTGGGAGGAGACGATCTCGCGGTACGTCTCAGACGTCCCCAGCAGCTCACTGTGCGTTCCACGCCCCACGATCCTGCCGTCGTCGAGCACTAGGATCTGGTCCGCTTCCACAATGCTGGAGACGCGCTGGGCGATGATCACCAGCGTGGCGCCGGCGGTGCTGCGCTTGAGGGCCTGGCGGAGGCGGGCGTCGGTGCCGGTGTCCAGCGAGGAGAACGAATCGTCGAAGATGTACAGCTCGGGCCGCTTCACCAGGGCCCGGGCAATAGCCAGCCGCTGCCGCTGCCCGCCGGAGACGTTGGTGCCGCCCTGGCTGATGGGCGCGTCCAGTCCCTCGTCCATGCGCTCCACGAAGTCCTTGGCCTGGGCGATTTCCAGGGCGGTCCAGAGCTCGTCCTCGGTGGCGTCCGGCTTGCCGTAGAGCAGGTTGCTGCGCACGGTGCCGCTGAACAGGTAGGGCCGCTGCGGGACCAGGCCGATGTGCCCCCAGAGCAGGTCCGGGTGCAGCTCGCGCACGTCCACGCCGTCCATCCGTACAGAGCCGCTGGTGGCGTCGAACAGCCGGGGCATGAGGTTCACCAGGGTGGTCTTGCCGGACCCTGTGCTGCCGATGATCGCCGTCGTCTGCCCCGCTTTTGCGGTGAAACTGATGCCGGAGAGGACGGGCTGGTCGGCACCCGGGTAGGCGAATCCGACGTCGCGCATCTCCAGCTCGCCGCGACGGACCTCGCTGCTCAGGGGGTTCTTCGGGGGCCGGACGCTCGACTCGGTGCGCAGCACCTCGCCGATCCGGTCGGCCGAGACGGCGGCGCGCGGGATCATCACTGCCATGAACGTGGCCATCATGACGGACATCAGGATCTGCAGCAGGTAACTCAGGAAGGCGATGAGCGTGCCCACCTGCATGGAGCCGTCCTGGATGCGGAACGAGCCGAACCAGATCACCGCCACGCTGGAGACGTTCAGGACCAGCATCACCATGGGGAACGCGAGCGCCATCAGCCGGCCGGCGCGGAGTGCGGTGTCCGTGACATCCTCGTTGGCGCGGGCGAAGCGTTCCGTCTCGATGTCCTCGCGGACGAAGGCGCGGACCACGCGGATGCCGGTGAGCTGCTCGCGGAGGACCCGGTTCACGGTGTCGATCCGCTTCTGCATCTTGCGGAACAGCGGCACCATCCGGGCGGTGATCAGGCCGACGGCGATGAGCAGCACCGGGACGGCGACGGCGATCAGCCAGGACAGCTGCACGTCCTGCCTGATGGCCATGATCACCCCGCCGATGCTGAGCATGGGCGCGGTGACCAGCATGGTGGCGGACATGAGGACCAGCTGCTGGACCTGTTGGACGTCGTTGGTGGACCTGGTGATGAGGCTGGGTGCGCCGAATTTGGTGACTTCCTGTTCGGAGAACTCCCCCACGCGTTTGAAGATCGCGCCGCGCAGGTCACGGCCCACGCCCATGGCCGCCTTCGCCGCGAAGTACACCGCGATCACCGCGCACACGATCTGCAGCAGGGTAATTCCCAGCATCACGCCGCCCAGGCTCAGGATGTAGCCGATGTTCGCCTTGGCCACGCCCTCGTCGATGATGTCCGCGTTGAGGGTGGGCAGATACAGGGACGCGATGGACTGCGCCAGCTGGAAAATGACGACGGCGAGCAGCAGCGTGCGGTGCGGCCGCAGGTATTCAACAAGCAGCTTCCAGAGCATGGGCGGCTCCTGACACAGTGTCCACAAGTGGTGGTGCGAAGGTCAGTTTACGTCCGGAGGCTGGGAAGTTCTCTAGAGCACCAAGCCCAATGCGAAGGGGCCAATGAGCACCGTGAAGATGGTGATCAGGAGGACGCCCACCACGTTGAGCACGATACCCCCGCGGACCATCTCGCTGATCTTGACGTTGCCGGTTGCGAAGACGATGGCGTTGGGAGGTGTTCCCACCGGCAGCATGAACGCGCAGGTTGCCGCCAGTGCCGCCGGGATCAGGAGCGCCATGGGGTCGATTCCGATGCCGATGGCCACCCCGCCCAGGATGGGGATGAAGGTGGCCGCTGTGGCGGTGTTGCTGGTGATCTCGGTGAGGAACAAGACAATCAGGACAACCGTGGCCAGCAACAGAATGATCGGCAGGGCCCCGAGGCCGCTGACCCGTTCACCGAACCAGGCGTCCAGGCCGGTGCCCGCCACCGCGGCAGCCAGCGACAGGCCGCCGCCGAACAGCAGGAGGACACCCCAGGGCAGACCCTCTTCTGCGTCCTTCCAGTTGAGGGTCATGTTCCCCTGCTTGTCGCCGGGAATAATGAACAGCAGCGCACCGGCCGCGATGGCTACCACGGTGTCGTCGAAGATGTCCAGGAAGGGCAGTTGGTCACCCAGGTCGCCGATGTTGGACAGCAGGCCTGGCACGATCCAGAAAAATGCGGCGCCAACGAACACCGCACGCACAATCTTCTCGCCCTGGCTCATGGGTCCCAGGGCAGCAATTTCGTCATTAATGAGCTGTTTGCCGCCGGGCACCTCGTCCAGGTGGAAACGGAAGATGAACCGTGTGAGGAGCAGCCACGCCAGTCCGATGAACACCACAACGATGGGGACCCCGAGCATCATCCACTGGGCGAAACCGACGGTCTTTCCAAGTTCGTCACTGATGTAGCCGGCCACAATGGCGTTGGGAGGGCTGCCGAGGAGGGTTCCCAGCCCGCCGATGGTGGCGGACCATGCCACCGCGAGGACCAGGGCGACGCCGAAGACGCGCACTTCGCGGTTCTCGATGAGGTCACTGACGGCCCCGCCGGCCCGGAGTTCCTCGCCAATGTCTCTTCCACCAGTGCCGACGGCGGCTTCCGCGCCATGTTTGCTGTTCTCCACCACGAGGGTCAGCACGCTCAGGGCAATCGGCAGCATCATCAGCGTGGTGGCGGTGTTGGACACCCACATCGACAGGAAGGCGGTGGAGATCATCAGGCCCAGGATGATCTGGCGCGGGTGGGTTCCCACCCGGCGCAGGGTCAGCAGCGCGATCCTGCGGTGGAGGTTCCACTTTTGCATGGCAATCGCGATCAGGAAGCCGCCAAGGAACAGGAAGACGATCGGGTTGGCGTAAGGAGCGGTGGTCTCGGCAATGGTCCGTTCCGTCAACACGGGCATCAACGCGATGGGCAGCAGCGACGTGACGGACAACGGCACAGCCTCAGTCATCCACCAGACCGCCATGAGGGTGCCGACGCCGGCTACCACGCGGGCGTCGTTGGACAGTCCGGAGCCGCTGAGGAGGAAGTAGACGATGACGCCGAGGGCCACTCCGAGGCCGCGGACCAGCCATGTACGGCTTGCCCGTCGGGGAGGCCGGCCTTCGCCGGGCTCCTCGTCAAACTCACCTTGCTCGGGAATTACCCTCCTGGACGGTTCGCTCATTTTCCGGCCTCCGCACGCCATTGTGTGAGTGAGTGCCAACAAAGTAGCAGCCGGTCAACGGGCCCACAACCCCCTGCGTTGACTCATCAAAGATGCCCGCGTGGCGTTATTCGAAGAATCATTTGAGAATGCCCGCGTAACGGCGCCGTCCGCCAGGTGGCGCCGCCACGGTCCAGCGACAGCGCCTGGTCAGGCGTTCTGCTTAATGAGGTCTTCGGCTTCCTTGAACCATGCGTCGGCGGCGCCGTCGACAGTCAGCTTGCCAAAGTTCAAGTCGGAGGCAACACGCTTGAAGGACGCCTCGAGCGTGCCGAAACCGACGATCGGCGGCTCGGGTGCGTCCTTGAGGTACTGCTCGATGGACTTCTCGTAATCCACCACGAGCTTGTCCGTACCTTCGAAGGTGGTCCCGTCCCGCTGGGTCTTCGACGCCGGGACACCGCGGGAGGTCTTGAAGATCTGGCCCACCTCGGGGTCGTTGACCATGAAGTCGATGAACCGGCCGGCAGCGTCTTTGTACTTGGTCTTGGCGCTGGCAACCATCAGCATGGAGGGCTTCAGGAACAGGCCCAGGTTGTCCGGATCGTCCGACGGCGGCGGCACCAGCTTGAGCTCCTTCGCCCCGGTGTCCGAGAGGTAGCCGGCCATGAAGTTGTCCCAGGTAAATTCCGTAGCTGCAGAGTTCGAGCTGAAGGGTGATTTCGGTGCCAACTGGGTGACGCGCTCTTCGGAAATCATGGCCGGGGTGCCGCGCAGGGCAGCGGTCGTATTCCACCACTTCTTCAGGTCATCCCTGGTGAAGCCGAGCTTGCCGTCCTCGGTGAAGGCCTCGATATTGTTCTGCCGCAGCCAGATGTTGAACATCCACCAGACGGACGTGTAGTCGCCGCCGCCGTAAATAGCGCCGTTGCTCTTGGCGCCCACCTCCGTCATGAAGTCGTTGAACTCCTTGTACGTCCATGTGCCGGTGGGCTCTGCGATGCCCAGGGACGCCAGCTTGGCGGGGTCGTAGTAGACAGCGAACGCGTTGGTGCTGGTGGGGATGCCGTAGGTCTTGCCCTTGATCTGCCCGGAGGGCAGGAGGGACTTCTCGAACGCGTCCGTGTTGATGTTCACGGTGCCCAGGTCCAGGAGTTGGTTGCGCTGGCCGTAATCGCGCAGGTAGGACAGGTCCCACTGCATCACGTCGGGCAGCCCGCCGCCGGCAGCCTCGGTGGCGCGCTTCTGCCAGTAGCCGGCAAAGTCGGTGAAGTTGCCGTTGACCTTGATGTCCGGGTTCTTCTCCTCGAACAGCGCGATCGCCTTGCGGGTACGCTCGGCCCGGTCATCGTTGCCCCACCACGTGTAGTTGATGGTGACCGGGCTCTCCGCGGAGCCCGTCTCTCCGGCACTGGTGCCGGTGCCTGTTCCACATGCTGCTAAAGCTGCGGCAGATGCGGTGCCGACGGCCACGGTGGTGAGGAAATGCCTTCTGTTGATCATGGGAGCCTCCTTGCTCAGTGTGTTGCCTGATGGTCCGGACATTCCTCTGTGAGGTGACCTGGATTACACGTTGTGAAACGTATCAGTCCAATACGGAAAAATCCAGAAACATTTCCGTTGACAGGAAAATGACGGCAACATAGGCTTGCTTCGCGAGCACATCCCCCATCTCAGGAGAACCGTGAGCTTTCCCTCCCGCCGGGTCACCCTGGCCGACGTCGCCAATGCCTCCGGGGTATCAATTGGCACGGTCTCCAAGGCACTCAACAATCGGGGCCAGCTCCGGGAAGATACCCGGGACAGGGTCCTGGCTGCAGCACACAAGCTTGGCTTCGAAACCCTGCCTGCCGAAACCAGCAGCGGCGAGGTGATCACCATAGGCCTGGTCACCTCGGATGACATCGGGCGCTTCAGCATTCCGGTGATGTACGGCCTCGAGGATTCATTCGGCCCTGACCAGGCGTCGGTGCTCATCAGCAACTCCCGGGGTGACCTGGTCCGCGAGCGCCACTGCGTTGAAACGCTCGCCTCGCGGAATGTCGACGGAATCGTCGTCATGACCAACCACACCGGCCCCCGCGCCCCACTACCCAAGACATCAGTGCCGATCGTCTATGTCATGGGACAGTCTTCAGACCCCGAAGACATGTCAGTGGTGGTGGACCAGGTCCAGGGCATGCTCCTGGCCCTGGAACATGCAGCCAACCTGGGGCACCAGAACATCGCCTACGTGGCGGGCCCCCGCCAGGACTACTCTGCCCGGATCCGCGCCCAGGCCGTCCAGGAACACGCCCCGACCTTCGGGCTCACCCTCGTGGGCGAACGAGCACTCTACGGAAACTGGTCCGAGGCGTGGGGCCGGCAGGCTGCCCAGATGCTCCGCCAGCGGGTGGAACCCGTGGACATGGTGCTCTGCGGCAGCGACGAAATCGCCCGCGGCGTAGCTGATGGTCTGCGCGAGGCAAACATCGTTGTACCCCATGACGTCTCAATCATCGGCTTTGACAACTGGGCAGCGGCAGCCCTGAACAGCCGCCCCGCCCTGACCACCATCGACATGAACCTCGAAGAACTGGGCCGCGCGGCAGGAGCACGCGTCCTCGAAGCCATCACCGGAAATTCCAGGCCCGGGATAGATGCGCTGCCCTGCCAGCTGATCGTGCGCGATTCCACCTAGCCCCTTCCATTCACCCCTACAGAACACGAGGGAACAATGATGTACCCACCACCCTCCCTTCAGCGCGCCCAAAAACGCCGCGCGGATGGCATCAGCGGCCCCAGCCGGCGTTCCGTCCTTACCCTGGGAGCCGCAGCCGCGGCCCTTGGCCTGACGGGATGTTCCGCCGTGCTGCCGGAAGCCAGCGTCACCGCCGCCGGCTTCGGGAAGAACCCATCAGGCACCATCCGGTTCTGGTGCCGAAGCACGGCGTTCAAACCGGCGCAGCTCATTGTGGACAAATACCACCAGGCCCAGCAGGCGGTGCGGATCCAGCTCACCGTGCTGCCGGAGGGGCAGATGACAACGAAGCTCGCCACCTCCATCCGGAGCGGCGCCGTTCCGGACGTTGTGGCCCCCGATTCCGTCACAAGTCCGGTTTTCACCATCCGGGAAGCATTCACGGACCTCACCTCCCTGGTGACGGGACTCCCCTACGCCGCCCACCTCAACAAGCCGCTCCTGGACGTTGCCTCCTACGAGGGAAAGATCTACGGGCTACCGGCACTTTCCAACGTCTCACAGCTGTTCTGGAACAAAGAGCTCTACGCGAAGGCCGGACTGGACCCTGAGAAAGGACCCGGAAACTTCGCAGAGTACCTGGAGCACGCCACGGCCCTGCAGGGGATCGACGGCGTCTCCGGAGTGACCTTCACCGGCAACTCCGCCGGCATCCTGGGCTATGTCATCCAGCCGCACTTCTGGGCAGACCACAGCCCTTTCTACGACGGGCCACTGGGCCGGCAACAAGCAGCAGTGCTGGGCAATGATCCGCTCCGCCGGACCCTGGAACTTTACCGGGAATTCCACAGGAAGGGTCTCTCGCAACCAGGGGCAGCAGCAGACTCCGGAGCTGCCTGGGGCCAGGACTTCCTCGCCGGAACCGTGGGACTGTTTCCGGGTTCCTACGACCTGGTGGTGGGCAGCGCCAAGCCGGAGTTCCTGGACAAGCTCGGCGTGAGTGCGTTTCCAGGGCCGGACGGAAACTTTTCCCAGTTTTCCGGTGGTGCGGTGCTGTCCATCCCTCGGGGTGCCCCCAACCCTGGGGCGGCGTGGGACTTCATCCGCTTTGTGGGTGAACTTGAACAGCAGTCGGAACTGGCGGCGCTGGGCTGGTACCCGGTCCGCAGCGACATCCTGCAGACGGATTTCAGCGAGAAATTCCCGCTGATGGTCCCGGGCATGGAACGGATGAACGACGGGTTCGCCGCTCCCACAACGCTCTACACACAACTCACCAACACCGTACAGTCACCGTGGCTTGCGATGTTCCGCGAAGCAGTTTTCGGCCAGGAGGCGATGGAGGACATCCTCCAACGCGGGCATCAGGAAACCGCCCGAGTTTTGAAGGTGAACCAGGCATGACCACAGCAACCCCCTCCCTCAGCCGGGACAAGCGCACACGCGCCCCAAGGCCTGCCTCGCGCCGCGATTCCTATACCGGAATGCTCATGCTCGCGCCGGCCATGCTCCTCGTCGCCGCCTTTGTCATCTTTCCGCTGCTGTTCGCAGTGGTCATCTCACTCACCAACTGGCCGCTCGTCGGCGACGTTGAGTTCACCGGCGTCGAAAACTACCTCACTGCCTTCACCGACACCACCTTCTGGGGATCCATTCTCTACACGCTCCTTTTTGCGGTGGTCTCCACCGTGCTGGGGGTGGTGGTCGGCTACCTCCTGGCCGTGCTGGTTCGTTCGAACCGGCGGGGTGCCGGGCTCATCCGCACCGCCGTTTTCCTTCCGTACGTCATCGGCATCACCTCATTCAGCTTCGTTGCCCTGCTGGAGTTCCGGCCGGACAGCGGCGTCCTGGACCAGATCCTGCTGGCGCTCGGCATCACTTCTGCGCCTACTCCCTGGCTTCTGGACGCAACCAGCGCCACGGTCCTCATAGTCCTGCTGGGTGCCTACGTGGGGTCCGGTTTCGCCATGATCATCCTCATGTCCGGCATGCAGGGCATCCCGGACGAACTGTACGAATCGGCGCAGATCGACGGCGCCGGACGGTGGCAGCAGGAATTCCAGGTGACGGTCCCGCTGGTCAAGCGCTACCTGGGGCTCCTGACGGTCATGGGATTCATCGGGGCCATCCTGGCCTTCACCCAGTTCTTCATCATCACCGGCGGCGGCCCGGGAACCGGCACCCTGACCGTGATGCTCTACGTCTACAACAAAGCCTTCGGCGACCTGCAGGTGGGTTACGCAACCGCCCTGTCCTTCGTGGTGGTCATCATCGCGGCGATCCTCACGCTCATCCAGTTCCGCGTCATGCGCGAGGACTGACCCACCCACTTCTTTGGCCCAGCCCCGAACAGGAGATGCCATGACAACGTCCGTCGAAGCGCCGCCGCAGGTGACGCAGCACAAGCCCCGCCCCACCACACCTCCAACTGCCTCCCGGGCACGGACAGCTGCCCGGTTGAGGACCGCCATCTATGCTGTCATCGGCACCGCAGTGTCCATAGCCTTTGTTGTCCCGGTGGCGTGGTCCTTCCTCCGGTCCCTTCAGCCAGGATCCCAGATCGCGGCCCCTTCATCGGAACAGTCATTCGACAACCTGACCTTCGAAAACTACACGGGGCTCATTGCCAACATCGGGGCAGGGTCCTACATCTGGAACAGCCTGGCCATTGCCCTGGGCGCCGCCGTGTTCAGCGTCATCATCACCACCCTGGCCGCCTACGCCCTGGTGAACTTCCCGTTCAAGGGGTCCAACATTGCCTTCGCGCTCATCCTGCTGACCATGATGGTCCCGTTCCAGGCCATCCTGACGCCGCTCTTCCTGGAGATGAACGCCCTCGGCCTCACGGACTCACTTGCCGGCATCATCGTCTTCCACATCACCTTCAACCTGCCCTTTGGTGTCTTCCTGATGCGGAACTCCTTCGCCCAGATCCCCAGGGAAGTGGTGGAAGCAGCACGGATTGATGGTGCCGGTCCACTGAGGATCCTGCTTTCGGTGCTGAGGCCCATGATCGTTCCGGGCGCCGTCACGGTGTTCCTTTTCGCCTTCCTCGGCGGATGGGGGGACTTCCTCGGCGCGTTGACCTTCCTCACCAAACAGGAACTGTTCACTCTTCCCGTCGCCGTCCAGAACCTCGCCTCCGGCGCGTTCGGCGTGGTGAACCACGGCTATGTCATCGCGGGGGCCGTCCTGCTCATGCTTCCCTGCATCATCCTGTACGCGGCAGTCCAGCGGTACTACGTGCGCGGCCTCGTAGCCGGCGCCGTCAAGGGCTGAGCGCACACGTCCTCCTGTGCCGCCGAAGCAACCCAAGAAAGCAACCATGCACCTCACCAGTCCCCCGGCAATCACGCAACTGCCGCCGTCGTCCTTTCCCCTGGACCGGATCCGGCTGCTGCCCGGCCAATTCAAGACAGCGCAGGACGTTGACGTCCGCTACGTCCTCGAGCTCGACGCCGACCGTCTCTGCGCACCGTACCTGCAGGAAGCGGGACTCGAGGCGGCAGCGGAACCCTACGGCGGGTGGGAATCCGACGGCATGGGCGGGCACATCGGCGGGCATTACCTGTCTGCCTGTGCGCGGCTGTTTGCCGCCACAGGTGACGTCCGGCTGCTCGAACGGGTGCACTACGTTGTGGGAATCCTGGACCAGTGCCAGGCGGCGGCCGGAACCGGATACGTGGGCGGCGTTCCCGGCGGACGCCGGCTTGGCGAAGAACTGGCTGGAGGGGTGATCGACGCTGATCTCTTCACGCTGAACGGCCGCTGGGTCCCGCTCTACAACCTGCACAAGACCTTTGCCGGCCTTCTGGACGCCTACACCTATGCGGGCTCCAAAAACGCCTTCGCCGTACTCCTGCGCCTCGCAGACTGGTGGTGTGCCGTCTCACGCCGCATTGACGACGACTTCTTCGAGGAGGTACTCAGCACGGAGTTCGGCGGCATGAACGACACCTGGACATCCCTTGCCCGGCTGACCGGACGGAAAGACCACCTCCGCGAGGCCCGCCGTTTCTCGCACCGCGCACTCCTTGATCCGCTGGCTGCGGGCGACGACCGGCTGGATGGACTTCACGCCAACACACAGATACCCAAAGTTGTGGGTTACGAACGGTTTGCCCAGGCTACCGGGGACGCGCACTACTTCAAGGCATCCGATCACTTCTGGGACGTTGTCACCCGGCAGCGGACCGTGTCGATCGGCGGCAACAGCGTCCGCGAACATTTCCATCCGTCACGGGACTTCACGCCCATGGTCCTGGACGTCCAGGGGCCGGAAACCTGCAACACGTACAACATGCTGAAGCTCGCCAAGCTGCGCTTCGAACGAACCGGCGATCCGGCCGCGGTGGAGTTCTACGAGCGCGCCACCTTCAACCACATCCTCTCCTCCCAGCACCCCGAGCGGGGCGGCTTCGTGTACTTCACTCCGATGAGGCCGTCCCACTACCGCGTGTACTCCACAGTCCACGAATCAATGTGGTGCTGCGTGGGCTCCGGAATGGAGAACCATGCCAGCTACGGAGAACTCATCTACAGCCACAGCGGCGACAGCCTCTCCGTCAACCTCTACATTGCATCCACATTGGACTGGTCCGAACGCGGGATACACGTTCAACTGGACACGGATTTCCCGCACTCGGACGTCGCCACGCTGACCGTCACCGCGGACACCCCCGCAGAGTTCACCCTGCGGCTTCGGCGCCCCGCGTGGGCAACGGACATGGAAGTCCGCCTGCCGCAGAGCGGCGCGGGCGTCTCACAACAGGCTGGAACCGCCGACGACGGCCACCCCGTCCTCATCCAGCGCGTCTGGGAGGGCACCACCACAGTTTCCATCCGGCTCCGCGCCGAAGTCCGGGCCGAAACCCTTCCGGACGGCTCGCCGTGGGTGTCCTTCCTGTACGGACCTGTGGTCCTCGCCGCCAGGGAAGGGAACGCAGGCCTGGAAAGCTTCGAAGCACCCGACGAACGGATGGGCCATGTTGCCGGCGGCCGCCAGGTAGCGCTGGCACATACCCCGGTGGCCTCCGCGCAAGAGCCGGCAGACGCCGTCGTTATGGTCAGCCGCGAAGCGCTTTCCGCGGAACTCGCCGCCACCCAGGGTGGTTCTCCCGTCCGGGTCCGGCTCGAACCGTTCGCGGGGATCCACGACGAGCGCTATACGGTTTACTGGCCAACCGGCCCCGCGCCCGCCGTGCGGGCTGCCGAACTCGCCGCCATGGACGCAGACGCAGCGGACATGGAAGCCGTCGTCGACGCCGTCACGGCAGGCGAGCAGCAGCCCGAAGCTGACCATTCCTTCGCCGGCGAAGGCACAAAGGCCGGTGGACAAGACGGACTGCACTGGCGGACCGCAACGGGCTGGTTCTCCTACATCCTCAAGGACCCCGGTACCGACGCAGTGTGCCTCAGGGTCAAGATCCGGCGGAATCCGGGACGCCGCCAGCGGCTCACCCTGAACGGCGCACCGCTGGCGAAGGTACTGCACACCGATGTCGACCACGGACACGAAGTAACTGAGTACGCCATCCCGGCGGAAGCAAGGATCAAGGACCCGCACTCCCTCGTGTTCTCGGTGCACGCGGAGCCTGGCTACACCACCGAGGACTTGCTGTCGGTGGAACTGCGGCAAGGACCTCGGCGTGACTGACGGAGCTTAAGGGCTTGGCACCTGCCTGCCGGAGTGGATGGCTTCCCTGTAGGCATCGATTTTCCGTTCCAGGGCACTGAGGTGCCGGTGCACGCCGGCTAGACGTTCAAGAACGGCTGCGTGGTGCTGTTCAAGCAGCGTCAGCCGGTCTTCGGTGGATGCCCCGGCCTGGTATGCGGCGGCGTAGTCGCGCATCTGTTGAATATTCATGCCGGTACCGCGAAGCATGAGCACGCCCGCGAGCCAGCTCATGGTGGAAGGATCGTACCGGCGCCATCCGCTCGGGCCTCTCTCCGGCGCGGGGGCGATCCCTTCCTTCTCGTAATAGCGAATGGTGTCAACGGTGATGCCGAGGGCATCTGCAGCCTCACTGATCGTGAGGCCAGCATCGGGTCCGGCCGGTGTCAGGGAAGGCATGCTTCCAAGTTTCGCATTTGACATGGTGTGCACACCAGCATCGACGCTGGACGCATCCGGATGTTCCGGAGCTTGTGTTTGGAGGACAGCATATGAAACAGGTTGCACTGGGCGCGCAGGGCCTGACCAGCTCAGTCATGGGACTTGGATGTATGGGCATGAGCGCCTTCTACGGCGGCGCCAGCAGGGACGAATCGATCAAGACCATCCGCCGCGCGCTGGACCTCGGAGTGACCATGTTCGACACTGCAGAGGCGTACGGCCCCTTCGTCAATGAGCAACTGCTGGGGAAAGCGCTTGGCGGAGACCGCGATCGCGTGGGCATCGCCACGAAGTTCGCCATTGAGTTCGACGACGACGGGACGCCTCATGGGCCGAACGGTTCCCCTGAGTACGCACGCAGGGCACTCGACCGGTCCCTTCGCCATTTGGGAACCGACCATATCGATCTCTGGTATCTGCACCGCGTCGACCCGGCAACACCCATCGAAGAAACGATCGGAGCGATGGGGCAGGCGGTAGAGTCCGGAAAGGTCCGTTACATCGGCGTATCTGAAACTTCCGCCGAAACCCTGAGAAAGGCCCACGCGACGTTCCCGATCACTGCGATCCAGTCGGAATACAGCCTGTTCGAGCGGGACGCGGAGCACAACGGCGTCCTTGATACCGCACGTGAACTCGGCATCGGGTTTGTTCCCTTCTCACCGCTGGGCCGGGGCTTCCTCGGCGGGACAATCACCAGGAAGGACGACCTGCCGGAAGGCGATGCCCGCAGGAACTTGCCCCGATTCTCGGACTCAGCCATCGAGGCCAACCTCCGGATCGTCGATGTGCTGCGGACGCTCGCCGGGCGCAAGGGCATCACACCGGCGCAGCTCGCGCTTGCCTGGGTGATCCACAATGGCACCACCCCCATCCCAGGGACCACCAAGATCCATCGGGTGGAAGAGAACGCGGCCGCATCGGAGGTCGAGCTCACACCGGAGGACCTCGCCGAAATCGACGAAGCGTCACCCCACGGAGCAGCAACCGGAACCCGGAATACGGAAGCGGCCATGGCCCGGGACCGCGGCTAAACGCCGTGTGAAAAGCGAGGTGCTAACCAGCCCGGGTATCAAACTGCCGCCGGTACTCCGTGGGCGTCGTCGAAAAGGCGGCCGCGAAGTTCTGCCGGAGGGTGACGGCGTTGCCGAAGCCGCAGTCGGCTGCGACCTGTTCGATGGACAGGTCCGTGGTTTCGAGCAGCCGCCGGGCTGCGTCAAGGCGGCGGGCCCGGATCCAGGCGGCGGGCGTCGTTCCTGTTGCTGCCCGGAAGGAACGGACGAAAGTCCGCCGGCTCAGGTGCGCCTGCGCCGCCAGCAGGTCAATGGTCAGGGGTTCACCCAGGCGGCCCAGGGCCCATTCCAGCAGGCGCGAGATCGGATCGTCGGTGGAGCGGGAAGGAACAGGGCGCTCGATGTACTGCGCCTGCCCGCCCTCCCGGTGCGGTGCGATGACCAGGCTGCGTGCCACGTGGTTTGCCGCCTCCGCCCCGAGCCGGGCGCGCACCAGGTGCAGGCACGCGTCCAGCGCGGAGGCGGTTCCGGCCGAGGTCAGCACGTCGCCGTGGTCGATGTACAGCACCGACTGGTCAAGGGCGATATCAGGGTGCCGTCCGGCAAGGGAATCGAACGCCTGCCAGTGCGTGACGGCCCGACGCCCCGCGAGCAAGCCGGCGTCGGCCACGGGGATTGCCCCAAGGCACAAGCCCAAGATCGGCACCCCACGCCCGTGTGCGTCTTGGAGCACCCGCCGCAGCGAATCGCTGGGGAGGCGCCCGTCGTCGAACCATGAAGGCACCACCACCACGTCCGCTGCCTCCGCAGCCTCCGGGCCTTCCACCTTGCCCAGCCGGTAGCCCTCAGCAGTTGTGACCTCGCCTTCCTGGTCAGAGAAAAGAACCGTCTTCCACTCCGCAAGGCCCTGGCGGGCAACCTCGTCAAAAACCATCTGTGGAACGGCGAGGTGGAACATCGTTGCCCCATCGAACCCATAGACCGCGATCTTCATCCTGCCCCTCCCAACAGCTTGGCCCGAATCCATCGTATATATGCCTTCGTGCCACTGTTAGCCTGCGCCCGCGACGGGAAGACTGGAAAAGCTGCCAGCAGGCAGCCGAGAGAAACACCAGGGAGAACAAGATTATGAGCACCCCCCGCCGCGCCCTCATCCTCATTGACGTGCAGCAGCAGTACTTCAGCGGACCCCTCGAGATCCAGTACCCGCCGCATCAGGAGTCCTTGCCCACGATTGCCAGGGCAATTGACGCCGCCACTGCCGCAGGCATTCCGGTTGCCGTGATCCAGCACTCCGCGGGCGTTGGTGCACCCGTGTTTGCCCCGGGCACACCCGGGTTCGAGCTGCACCCCGAGGTTGAGGGCCGTAAAACCGGCGACTGGAAGCAGCTGGTCAAACAGTACGGTTCCGTCTATGCCGGCACGGATCTCGCCGAATGGCTGCGGAAGCACGACGTCGACACGGTCACCTTGGCCGGCTACATGACCAACAACTGCGTGCTCGCCTCCGCCGTGGAGGCAGAGTTCCTTGGCTTCACCACCGAAGTCCTCTCAGACGCCACCGGCGCCATCAACCTCGCCAACCACGCAGGCTCCGCCGACGCGAAGACCGTGCACACCACGCTGCTCGCGCTACTGAACTCGAACTGGGCAGCAGTAGCGGATACTGACACCTGGACCAGTGCCCTGGCTGCGAATCAGGCCCTTCCAGGGAGTGATCTCGGAAGCTCCGCAGTTGCCGGTTTGGAGCTGGTCCCGCAGGCGTAACCAGCCGTCCCGGGCCTCCCCAGCGTTCTCGGCGGTGGGAAGCCCGGGAACACCAGCAGCACTCCTGCGGTTGCACCCACGGGGACCAAGCCCCAACGACATTCAAGGACTCTGTTTATGAAGTGGATTCTTCTCGCCGGCGCGATCCTGAGTGAGGTGACAGCGTCCCTCTCCCTGAAAGCGGCCCTTGATAATCCTGCCTTCTTCATCGTGGTGGTCCTCGGCTACTCCGCGTCCTTCGCTTTCCTCGCCGGAGTCCTCCGTAAAGGCCTCGGCCTTGGCGTCGCCTACGGCATCTGGGCCGCGCTGGGAGTGACCCTCACCGTGCTGCTGGCTGCCCTTCTCTTTGGTGAAGCGCTGACGCCCGTGATGATGGTCGGCGTCGCCATGGTGATCGGCGGCGTGCTGTGTGTTGAACTCGGGTCACACAAGGAACCGGCAGAAGAACCCGCAAAAGAAATGGTCCGCTCATGATGTGGCTGTTGCTGACGGCTGCAATCTTCACCGAGGTGACCGCCACCCTTTTGCTGCGGGTCGCGTCCACCGGTAAGCGGCGCTGGTACGTTCCTGTCGCCGTCGGATACTTCCTGGCCTTCACCCTCCTGACGCTGACCCTCGAACAGGGCATGAACCTCGGAGTCGCCTACGGCATCTGGGCCGCGGCCGGCGTCGCACTGACCGCCCTGGCCAGCCGTGTCTTCTTCAAGGAGACAATCACCCCCGTCATGATGCTGGGACTCGGCCTCATCATCGGCGGGGTCCTGCTGATCGAGCTGGGCGCGGCGCACTAGCCAGAAAACCGGTCCCACGTGTCCGGGCCGTACGGCCGGTCCTGGCCATGGACTCAATTCCCGCGCCGGAAGTTTGCAAGACTTGCTGGGTGATTACTGAACACGCCCTGCTGCCTGTTGTCCCCGGCCGGGAAGAGGCATTCGAGACAGCGTTCGCCCAAGCCCAGCCCATCATTGCCTCCATGCCAGGGTTCCTCTCCTTGTCCCTCTCGCGGTCCGTCGAGTCCCCCGGCACGTACCTGCTGCTCGTGGAGTGGGACACGCTGGAGGACCACACCGTTGGCTTCCGGGGATCCCCTGAGTACCAGCAGTGGCGCGCCCTCCTGCACCGGTTCTATGAGCCGTTTCCCGTCGTCGAGCACTACAACCTGGTCAGTTCGGTCCCTCAGCAGGGCCACCCACCCGCCATGTGACTGCCCCCTCCCCCAGTCCAGCCGACTGTGTTCAAATGGGAAGGTTGAACCGGCCGCCCGAGTCCGCTCCACGGCCTCGGCCAGATGGAAGGAAGCACATGACCGATCGTCCGGAACACCCTCCGATACCCACTCCCGGAAGCGCCCAAGGCCTGGACAGCAAGGTCGAGAGCGGATGCCCGGTGGACCATGGCAGCGTGACCTCGCACGGCAGCGAGAGTGAAAACCCGGCCATCGACTCACCCCAGCCCAAGGGGCACCGGCCCCGCACCGTCGCAGACTGGTGGCCCAACCAGCTGGACCTCTCCGTGCTTCACGCCAACCACCCCAAGGGCAACCCCCTCGGCCCGGGCTTCAGCTACCGCGAGGAGTTCCAGAAGCTCGACGTCGAGGCACTGAAGCAGGACATCACCGAGGTCCTCACCACCTCCCAGGACTGGTGGCCCGCTGACTTCGGCCACTACGGCGGCCTGATGATCCGCTTGAGCTGGCACGCCGCCGGCACATACCGCGTCCACGATGGCCGCGGCGGCGCCGGGGACGGCAGCCAGCGGTTTGCGCCCCTCAACAGCTGGCCGGACAACGCCAACCTGGACAAGGCCCGGCGGCTGCTGTGGCCGGTCAAGCAGAAGTACGGCCAGAAGCTCTCCTGGGCCGACCTGCTGGTCCTCGCCGGCAACGTCGCCCTGGAGTCCATGGGCTTCAAGACCTTCGGTTTCGCCTTCGGCCGCGAGGACGTGTGGGAGCCCGAGGAGATCTTCTGGGGTCCGGAGGACACCTGGCTGGGCGACGAGCGCTACATCGGCGAAGGCCAGATGTCGGAGGAAGTCGGCTCCACGGAAATGGGCCTGATCTACGTCAACCCCGAGGGGCCCATGGGCAACCCGGATCCCAAGCTCGCGGCAGCGTTTATCCGCGAGACGTTCAAGCGGATGGCCATGAACGACGAAGAGACGTTCGCGCTGATTGCTGGCGGCCACACGTTCGGCAAGACCCACGGCGCAGGCGACGCCGATGCGCACGTAGGTCCAGAGCCCGAAGGCGCCGACCTTGAGGCCCAGGGCCTGGGCTGGCTCAGCACGTACGGCAGCGGCAAGGGTGGCGACACGATCACCTCGGGCCTGGAAGTTACCTGGACCGACAAGCCCACCCAGTGGAGCAACCGCTTCCTGGAGATCCTGTTCGAGTACGAGTGGGAGCTGGTCAAGAGCCCCGCCGGCGCCCATCAGTGGGTTGCCAAGGACGCCCCGGAGATCATCCCGGATGCGCACGACCCCAACAAAAAGCACCGGCCCACCATGCTGACCACCGACCTGTCGCTTCGCTTCGATCCTGTCTATGAGGAAATTGGGCAGCGCTTCCTGAAGAACCCGGACGAGTTCCAGCTCGCCTTCGCCAAGGCCTGGTACAAGCTGCTGCACCGCGACATGGGCCCCGTCGGCCCGCACATGCTGGGGCCGTGGGTTCCGGAAGCCCAGCTCTGGCAGGACCCCGTTCCCGCCGTCGACCATGAACTGATCGGCGAGCAGGACATCGCATCCCTGAAGGCCCGGCTCCTGGACTCGGGACTGTCCGTCTCCCAGCTGGCCACCACGGCATGGGCCGCCGCCTCCACCTTCCGCAAGACCGACCGGCGCGGCGGCGCCAACGGTGCCCGGATCCGGCTGGAGCCCCAGCGCGGCTGGGAGGTCAACGAACCTGAGCAGCTTGCGACGGCGTTGCAGGCCATTGAGCGCGTGCAGCAGGAGTTCAACTCGTCCGAGGCGGGAGGCAGGAAGGTCTCGCTGGCGGACCTGATCGTCCTCGGTGGCTGCGCCGCGGTGGAGAAGGCAGCGGGCGACGCCGGCTTCCCCGTCACCGTGCCGTTCCGTCCGGGACGCACCGATGCCGCCCAGGACCAGACCGACGTCGAGCAGTTCCAGTACCTGAAGCCGCGGGCTGACGGGTTCCGCAACTACGTGCGCCCCGGCGAGAAGCTCCAGCCGGAAACCCTCCTGCTGGACAAGGCGTACCTGCTGGACCTGTCCGCACCGGAGATGACGGCGCTCGTTGGCGGCATGCGTGCGCTCGGCACCAACATCGGCGGCTCCAAGCATGGAGTCCTCACGGACCGGCCGCAGGTCCTGACGAACGACTTCTTCGTCAACCTGCTCTCCCCCGGCACCAAGTGGAAGGCCTCGGAGAATGAGGAGAACGTCTATGAGATCACTGACGTCGCCACCGGTGAACTGAAGTGGACCGCCACCCCGGTGGACCTGGTATTCGGCTCCAACTCCCAGCTCCGGGCGATGTCCGAGGTGTACGCGAGCGACGACGCCGGGGAGAAGTTCGTCAACGACTTCGTGGCGGCCTGGGTGAAGGTCATGGAGCTGGACCGCTTCGACCTGAGGTGATCCTGCTCCTTTGACCACTGCGTCCGGGCCGGCTGCGTTTGCGGCCGGCCCGGACGTTTGCCACCGGTTAGCAGCAACTCAGGGAATCAGGTTCTCCGCCCGGTAGCGGTCGAAAAGCGTGGTAAAGGCATCCAGCGTCCGCCGGTATCCGGTGAACCCGGCGTCCCGGCTCTTCCCCATGTCAGTGACTACCTCAATGCCGCGCCCCAGGTCGCCGTCCGTGTGCCACCAGGACGCCAGGCGGTTCAGGTCCGGCTCGCTGAGTTTATGGCGCGCGGCGATGTCCCGCCACTGGTCCTCCCGGCCCGCCATCGACTGCTCCAAGGGGCGGGGTGATCCCTCGTATCCCTCCCACTCCACGCCGAAGTAGGCGGCAAGCTTCGGCCACATCCAGCGCCAGCGGAACACATCGCCGTTGACGATGTTGAAGGCCTCGTTCGCGGCCGCCGGCGTGGTGGATGCCCACAACATGTGCTCGGCGAGCAGGCCCGCATCCGTCATGTCCGTCAGGCCGTTCCACTGTGCTTCGGAACCCGGGAAGACAAACGGCTCACCGCTCTCCCGGCACAGGGTGGCCTGGGCGGCGAGCGTCAGGCCCATGTTCATGGCGTTGCCGACGGCGTGCCCGATCACCGTGTGTGCGCGGTGCACGGACCACGTGAAGCCCTGCTCCCCCGCAGCCGCCCAGAGCTCGTCCTCCTGGGCGTAGTAGAAGTTCGGGACCGGCAGGCGCGGCTCCTCCTCATGGAAAGGAGTGTCCGGCATTTCCCCCGCCGCGTACGCCTCGAAGGGACCGAGGTAGTGCTTGAGGCCGGTCATGAGTGCGACGTGGGCTAAATCCTTGCCGCGAAGTGCCGCCAGCAGGTCCCGCACCATGCCGGCGTTGACGGAGATGTTCTCCTCTTCGGTGTCCTGCCGCGACCATGCTGTGAAGAAGACATGGGAGGGGTTCTCCGGACCGAGCGCAGCGGCCAGCGACGCAGCCGAGGTCAGGTCCGCGGAGAGCCACCGAACTCCGGGACGCTCAGTACCGGGCTTCCGGGAGAGGGCGAGCACGCTCCACCCCTGGCGTGACAAGGTATCGACCAGGGCAGACCCCGCTATGCCGGTCGCTCCCACAACAAGAGCAGTCTTTTCGGTCCCTGCGGTTGTTCCTGCGCCAATAGTCATGGAGCTCCTTCTGGTATGTGCTGCTGAATTACGCGTGCGCGCAATGGCCTCTAGCTGCAAGCCGCTGGCACGGGGAGATATTCCTCGACCCCGCGTCACACCACTCCTAAACTCAAGGAGCTGGGACTGCTGCGCCGGGCAACCCTTGACCCGGGGGCTGCGCGCTTGTGGCCCGTCCCACAACTGCGGCTTCTCCCCCGGGGGCGTCATGCGAACGGCACTCAGGTCCATCCTCAGCGCGCTGGCCGCGACGGCGCTGGCACTTTGTGCGTGCCGCTATTCCGAGCCCAATCCCCACCGGTTCGACCGACGAAAGCGAGTAAATCCCGATCGAGGAAGCAGCCAAAGAGCTCGGTTCCCGAAGGACCCAATGACAAGTTTCGGGAACATAATTGGAAGTGGGCTGGGCGACACATTCTCGGAGAGGAGTGGTCATGATCCGGGCCCTAATGTGCAGGCTCAATGTCGGGCACCACTGGCTGGTGGAAAGGACGCCCGACGGGGGCTTCCGTCGGCGTTGCACTAAGTGTGGGAAGTACGGGCGCCGCGGCCAGAGATGGTCGGGGCACCTGGAGGCTGGAGACCGGCCACGAAATCCGATGGGGCCGGTTCCCTGATGAACAAGCACGCTGCGGTGCTGGCCGTGGCTCTTGTGCTTTCGAGCTGCTCGTCTAGCACCCCCGACGAAGCAGCAACCACCCCGGCTGAAAACCTCGCCGCGACGCTGGAAGCTTTTGCGGCCGACGCGTCCGCGCATGGAGCGCCTGCTGTGGTCTTCCATGTTCGGAACGGAGACCAAGAAGAGCTAATGGCCACCGGGGTGAGAGACCTGAAGTCCAACAGCATGGCGATCCCCACGGACAAAACGTGGATCATCGGGACGGGTACACCCATGGTCGCCGTGTCCGTGATGAAGCTGGTGGAGGCCGGCGCCGTGCACCTTGACGATCCCGTCTCCGCTCATCTGCCCGAGTTCACAGCAATCTTCCCGGCGTGGGACCGGGTCACGGTGCGGGACCTGCTGGGCAGTACCTCCGGCCTCCCTGACTACTTTCCACCCCTGATTGAATCCGCGAGCCTGGACGAGCTCCAAACGCGCGTATTGACCTTCGAGGAACGGCTCAGGATTGCAGCGGGGGTGGACCTTCCGCCAGGGCCCGTGTCCTACTTTGCGTGGTCTGCAACGGACTGGGAAGTGCTGGGCTGGCTGCTGGAAAGCAAACACCACCGCGGACTCGACGAGATTCTCGCCGAGGATGTGTTCGAGCCGGCAGGAATGGGCAGCACGCACGTGGCGGCCAGAGGGCAGCCGCCCGAGCCCATGCTCCATGGGTACGTGCTGGAGGACGGGGACAGTCGCGACTTCACGCGTATTGACGCGATCGCCGGATCAGCCGATTCAGGGGTCATTTCAACGGTTGAAGACCTCAGCAGGTTCGTGGCGGCGCTCACCACGGGCCGATTCATTCGCGAGGAAACGTGGAAGAGCATGATCGAGGCCGAGCCATCTCCTTTAGGAGGCATCCGTCTGAGCGACGACATCTGCCCGGGCACACGACACGTCTTCGTCTCCGGGGGCGGCGGCCCGTACAGTGTCCAATCTGTTTCCTCCTTAGAAGGGCACCAGCAGGTGACGGTGGCTACGGTGCTTCCGCCCCGGGAACTGAACGTCACAGATGCGCCTCCGCTCGTCCCCGAGATGGAGGACGCTATCCAACAGACAGCCAGGAGCATGTGCTAGCTGGAACACCTCAGAGCTGCCGGGGTATGGACGTGCGGACGGCCGGCCTCATCCTCCTGCCGTCGGCCCTATCCAGGCGCTGTAGTTGCCTCCTGTTCCTTCGCCGCGCTGATCGTCATCCTTGCCACATCGGCGGCAGCGTTTATACACACCGCCGTCTTCGGCATGTTCGAGATGCCAGTCGTGTCGAATGTTCAGCTTGCACAGCAGGGCCTGGAGCATGGCAGCCTCCGATTCTAATCGCAGGGCTCTGTACTCTAACTATGGCCTTCACACCGTTGTTCGGGAACTGGCAGTTTGTCAGGCTAGGACATGCCGCAGCCCAACGGGCTCCTCATTGGGTGACACCTACCGGCAATCTGGGCGGCTGGATCGATGACGTTGTCGGTGATGGTTTCGAGTTGGATTATTTAGACACGGGACTCCACCGATAGCCTGCTGTGATGGTCCCGGACGAGCAGGAACTTGCAGGCGGAAACGCGTCCGGCAGGGTTGTGCGCGTCGGCAACACCGTAAGGAAACCCTGGCTGGAACACTCAGCAGCCGTGCAGGACTATCTCGCCGTGCTTCGCTCGTCCGGGGTGGATGTTCCCCAACCTCTGGGAAAGGACGACGACGGCCGGAGCGTTGAGGAGTTCGTGGCAGGCGTCCTCGCGCTGGAGGAGCTGCCGCTCACCCAGGACGATCTTCTGCGGGTTGGCCGCATGATCCGCCGGATCCACGACGCAAGCGAAGCTGTGGTGATCCCTAATCCAGGAGCGTGGAACATGCTGCTGCCCGCCGAGAACCCGGACCTGATGTGCCACAACGACCTCGCTCCCTGGAACCTCGTCAGGGGCGACCGGTGGGTTTTCATCGACTGGGACGGCGCCGGCCCCAGCACGCGGCTGTGGGATTTGGCCTACGCCGCCCAGTCGTTCGGCATGCTGTTCGAAGGACAGCCCGTGAAGGACGCGGCAGCGAGACTGTCCGCCCTTGTTGACGGGTACCAGGCTGATGAATCGCTCCGCAGCGCGTTGCCGGCCGCTATGGCGCAGCGAACTGCGGCAATGTTCAAACTTCTGGAGTCCTCACACGAGACCGGGTTCCAGCCGTGGGCGGACATGTTCGTCAACGGCCACGGGGAGCACTGGCGTGGCGCGGCCCAATATGTCCGGCAGCATCAATCGGCGTGGGAGCAGGCCCTCGCCCGGCCGTGACCGGCGGAGCGTCCAGGGGCAGCGTTGGAGGAGAACCGCCGCTAGCCTTGGGGAGTGGAAATTCGAGCTGTCCTCTTCGACCTGGACAACACCCTGTTCGACCATGCAGCTTCTGCCCGGGCAGGCCTGGCTGCTTTCCTTCAACACCTCGGAACGACGTCCACGGACGATCTGGCACGTGCGTGGTTCCAGCTGGAGGGAACCACCTACGACCGCTTTCTTGCCCGCGAACTTTCCTTCCACGAACAGCGCCGGGAACGGCTCCGACAGTTTCTCCCGCTCACCGGGCTCGCCGTACCCACAACGGACAGGCTGCTGGACGGACTCTTCGACGTCTACCTTCAGAGTTACCAGGATGCGTGGGCCGCGTTCCCGGACGCGGGGCCCGCCCTGCAAAGCCTTCACGACGGCGGCATTCGGGTCGGCGTCATAACCAACGGGAACCACCGCCAGCAGGCACTCAAAGTCAGCGAGATAGGCCTCGGCCCGGTGATAGGCCGTATCTTCAGCTCGGAGTCCATGGGCCATGCCAAACCCTCTCCCGAGGCATTCATGCAACCCTGCGAAATCCTCGGAATCTCCCCGGCCCAAGCCCTCTACGTCGGTGACAACTTCCGCGTTGACGTCGAAGGGGCCAGGAACGCGGGGCTGCATGCGATCCTGCTCAACCGGGACGCTGGCGGACCGGAAGGCACGATCCAAAGCCTCTCAGAACTTATCCCGCTTCTTGGCGCAGGAACAGGTGCGGCGAATGATTCAAGTACGCTCGTGTGATGGCCCGCCTTATCGCTCCGGACGTTAGTTACCACTCCTCCTGGCTGGAAGGGGCGGCGGATTTCAACGGCACCCGTCGGGACGGCGCCGGCGCCGAGGACTGGCCCCTGGAAGATTTGAGAGACCCCCAGACGTTCAGCCGCTTTGTTGACTGGCTCCTCAAGGACGCACTGCCGGAGACCCCGCGGAAACCGGAGCACGTGCCCTGCACCTACCTGTGGATGGTGGAAGATGACACCTTCCTTGGGTCTTTGGCCATCAGGCATGAACTGACCGAGTTCCTCCTCAACGAGGGTGGCCACATCGGCTACAGCGTCAGGCCCTCCGCCCGGCGCCGCGGCCACGCCGCCAAAGCCCTGGCTGACGCCCTGCCCATTGCCAGGGAACTGGGAATCCGCAGGGTGCTCCTGACCTGCGATGAGGACAACTTTGGCTCCCGGGCGACCATCGAAAGGAACGGCGGCGTCTACGAGGACAGCCGCAACGGCAAGCGCCGCTACTGGATCCACACGGTGTAATCCGACCGCCGACAGGCCTGTCGGCAGATGCCGCACGTCGCCTCGATGCTCCAGCCGCTGGACTGCGCTAACCCGCGGGCAAGGGGCTGGCCCGGATGATGATGTTGGTCCCCCACAGATCCTCGGTAAAGCAGGTAATCAGGATTAGCCTGCCCGGGACCCTGTCCCAGATCGCACTGTCCCTCAGGGTGTCCTTGTACTCCGTGGTGATTTCATCGACGGTGAAGACCAGCGGCCCTTGCGCGGTAGATATGGTCAACCGATCGCCAGGCTGCGCACGTGAACTGATCTCATTGAAGGGGGAAGGACGCCCCTCCCAGCTGTGCCCGACGATGTACGTGGTGTTGGTGGAACCTTGACCAGGTGTGCCGTACGGGGTCAGCCAGTAAGCGTCCGGAGTAGGGGGAGGAATAAGGGAGCCAAGGCTCGCTTCCTGCTCCGTAGGAGAGAGCGGCAGGACGGCTTGGTCCATCCCCACCGCGGGATAAGCGATGTGCACAGGCTGTGAGGCGGCAGCTTCCTGAACTGATTCATGTTCCGGCACGGGGGACGGCGGTTTTGCGGCGACCGGCGGGGGCGTCGACGAACTGGCCGCCGCCGGCCGCGGAGGAATTGCTGGACCGGGAGTGTGCGGTCCAGCCGACAGAGACGATTGCGGCAGGGCCTCTGGACTCGGGCTCTGCGCGGACCCTCCGCCCAGGAGAGCCGCCGCTAAACCTGCCGCTCCGAGGAGGGAAAGGGCGGCTCCCCGCCGCAAGCCCTTGGTCCTAACTGCTCCGACGCTTTCCGAGCACCAGCCTGGCTGTAAAGACGATGGCCGCGGTCACGGCAAGGCCTGCCATGAGTATTCCGAGGGCCGCCGGACCTCCCACTGGGAGGCTCGCGGCCGTATCGATGTTCGTCCCTTGGTTCCTGCCCCCTCCACCAGTCCCGGCCAGCGGCACTGCCGTTGCAGGAGCAGCAGATTCACTGCCGTTGGAACCCGGCGCTTCGGTAACGGTGCCAGGCGCTGTTGTGGCCGTCGCCGTCGGGCTCCCGGTGGTTGTTGCAGTTGGCGTCGCTGTGGCGGACCCCGATGCGGTTTCCGTAGCAGTTGGTGTGCTGGTCGCAGTCGCCGACGCCGTGGCTGATGCTGTCTGCGTCGGGGAGGCGGTCTCCGTGGGCGTTGCAGTCGGGGTGCCCGAAATGGGCGGCGTGGTTGCTGCTGGCGTGCAGGCCGGGCTGGTGATCACGTTAGTGTCCAGGGAGACCTGACCATTACGGGCGAGCACCCTGCCCTCCACAACGGCGTTGGTCTCCGCCGTTATTGAGGTGAGGGCAAGAATGGAACCTTTGAAACTCGACGCGGTACCCAGAGTGGCTGAACTGCCAACCTGCCAGAACACATTGCAGGCCTGGGCGCCGTTGGTGAGGATGATGCTGCTGGCCGAAGCGGTGATCAGGGTCGACGCCACCTGGAACACGAATACGGAGTTGGGGTTGCCTTGCCCGTCCAGGGTGAGCTGTCCGCTGAGGGCCAGCGAACTAGTGGACCTGTAAACACCCTCCGTCAGAGTCATGCCAACAAGGTCTCCTGCAACGCTGGTGGTCAACGGCTGTCCTGCTGCGGCGTTGTAGGCAGTGGTCAGGTCCGACTGCGCCTGCAGCGCAACCGCATCTGCCGCGTGCGTGGCCCCTGCCGTAATGCCCGGCGGAAAGCCTGTGATCGCAGTCCCGGGGTTAACGCCCAGGTCCCCCTGAAGAGTAGAGGGGCCGGTGTTGGTCACGGCCGAGCCGGCGAGTACGGAGTAGGAGGTGGCAGTGCCCAAACCCACCGAAGTGGCAGCGAAGGCGGGTGACTGCTGCCAAACCAAGGCAACCCCCAAGATAACGGCTCCGGCTGCGACCGCTGCCATTGCTGTTTGCCGGCGTCAGGATACCCCCGAGGTTCGTCGTTGAGACCCACGTTGTTGCGCAGAGCAGTGTTGCATGGCAGTTCCTTCCCCCAGCGGGCAAACGCCCCAAAGCACTGCCTGACAAATTGTGAGGGAGCGATACCTGCGGACTCTACGCTTCAATCGGTGGTACGCCTACGGTCTCCGCAAACTCCGAGAGGATCCCGGCGGGGAACTGGGAACCACCGGCGCGGCCTCAAGTACCTGTCGTGGCTGGTCAGAGCAGTCTCAAGCGCCATTCATAGGGTCGTTTAGGGCGCGCTTCCAAACCGAAAGAATTATTCAAGTCTCTGGATAAGTCGCGGTTCCAGAGCATGTGCGACGGCGGTTCCGTCCCTACCCCGCCGGCCGCAGCGACGTGATCATCCGCTTGATGTCCGCATACTCCGGCGTCCCCGCATACAGCTTGGCCTTCTCCAGGTACGGCAGCGACGGGTCGCCCGGTGTCAGGTTCAGTTCAGGGTTGTAGAACGCGCCGAACGTGGCGGCGTTGGGCGGCCAGTTGAAGAAGTGGAACATGTAACAGGCCGAGTCACCTTCGGGAAGGGGCGCAGTGGTGATGCCGTAGGCCGCTGCCGGGGTGTCCGGCGGGCCGGCAGCGGCGTCGTTGCCGCGGGTCTCGAACGTGTACCGCGGCACGGTGCCGTACTGGGCCAGCTGCGGCATCTCCTCGGACTCCAGGACCGAGTACGGGTACTTCTCCGTGCATGTGGACCCGGTGGCCATGTTCGTGCGCAGCGTCGCCAGCAGCCGCCCGTCCTCGCTGGTCACCTCAGCGAACGCCCCGCCGCCCTCGGCCAGCTCCCCCGCCGGGTCCGTGACGCTCCAGGTGGAGGGCAGGTCGAACGCCAGGTCGCCGGCCGCCGTCGTGTACGTGGTCCAAGAGGCCGGCGCCGGGGCGCTTGTTGTCTCAGACGGCGGCGGTGACGCCGGGGCTGTTTCCGTAGTTGTTGCCGTCGCCGTCGCCGTCACAGGGGAGGTAACGCTCGACGGCGACGACTGCGGTGAGCCGGCCTGCCCACCACAGGCAGTGAACGAAAGTAAAAGCAGTACTGCCACGCCGGGCCGCCGTGACCGCCGCATGTCCGCCTCCCTGGAAGCCGTTGTGATCCTCCCATTGTGCAGCTGCGGCGGCTCGCGGGATCCATTAGTCAACCGATTGGAGCCGAACTGTTGCAGCGCGTAACGAAACCAAGCCCGGCCGGGCCGGCCGCCCGCCGTCGTTCATCTACATCCCCTTCAACGCACCTTGCGGTGCGGGCTGTTTGGGTGAGCGGATGGCAACCAGCGTGAACACGAAGGCGACCGTGGCCGTGACCACCAGCAGCATCAGCCCAATGAAGTAGCTGTTGTCCTCGGCGTTGTAGGTGGCGCCCATGACCAGCGGCGGGAAGTAGCCGCCCATCCCGCCGGCCGCGCTGACAATGCCGCTGATGCTGCCCACCTTCCCCTGCGGTGAGAGCCTCCCAACCCACGCGAACACGCCGCCGGTGCCCAGGCCAAGTGCGGCGGCCATGGCCACGAAGGTAAGTCCGGCCGGTATTTCGCCGTCGGGCCGCAGGTTCACCACAAACGCCAGCACCGCGATGCCCGCCAGGGACGAGAGCACCACCGGCTTGGACCCGATCCGGTCCGCCAGCACTCCCCCGATGGGCCGGAACAGCACCGCCGCCAAGGCAAACCCGGCGGTCCGGGTGCCGGCAGCGGTCGGATCGAACTGGTAGATGTCCCGGAGGTACGTGGGCAGGTAGGTGGCGAAGGAGACGAACCCGCCGAAGACGATCGCGTAGAGGAAACACAGCTTCCAGGTGACGGCGAGCCCGGCCGCGTCCTTGAGCTTGGGGATCACCGGCGCGGTGTTCCGGTGCCAGTCCGGCGACTCCTTCAGGTTGAACCAGATCACGGCCCCCATCACCACCAGCAGCCCGGCAATCAGCAGGTGCGTGGGCAGGTACCCGATCCAGGTCACCAGCCGCGGGGTCAGGAAGGCCGCCAGCGCGGTCCCGCCCATCCCGGCACCGAACACGCCGGTGGCGAAACCTCGCCGCGACGGCTCGTACCAGGCGGAAACGAAGGGAATTCCGACGGCGAACACGGTGCCTGCGATCCCCAGCAGCAGGCCGGCGCCCAGCACCACCGCATAGGAACCGAGCGTGCCGCCGAGCGCCACCAGCAGGACGGGAGGCACGCTGCCCAGCAGGACAAACGTGAACATCACCCGCCCGCCGAACCGGTCCGTCATGGCGCCCACCACGATCCGGCCCAGCGATCCGACGAAAATCGGCATGGCCACAAGGACCGCGGTGGCGGTGGAGTCCAGCCCCATCTCCTGCGTGTACCGGGCGCCCAGTGGCGCCACGATGTTCCACGCCCAGAAGGCCATGACGGACGCGCTGGTGGCGAGCGCCAGGTTCAGGCCCTTGCCGGGATGGGACGTCTCCGCGGACGGCACGGGATTCGCGGGGCGTGCGGCTTCAGTCATGGTGTGCTCCCCTCACCGGTTCCGGGTGTCCCGGTCCTCGGTCCCGACGGCGGACCAGCCGCGTTTGCCGGCGGGGGCGTTGGGGTTCTGCGCGGCATTGCCGCGGGACCTGCTCCCGGCCCTCCCTGCGGGCCGTGTACCCGCGCGCCCGCCTGTCCTGCCGCCGTCGCGGTCCCGCGAGCGGTACACGATGTACGGGCGGAACAGGTAGTGGAACGGCGCGGTGAAGGCGTGGACCAGCCGGGTGAAGGGCCAGATGATGAACAGCGCCATCCCCACCAGCGTGTGCAGGTGGAAGGAGAACGGCGCGGCAGCCATGGCAGCAATGTCCGGCTGGAAGATGAACAGGGACCGGAACCACGGCGCTACGGTTTCGCGGTAGTTGTGCCCGTGTTCGCCCTCGAACACGCTGGCCAGGGTGGTCCACAAACCGAACACGATGGCGGCCGTCAGCACCACGTACATGGCCTTGTCATTCTTGGTGGTGGCCATGAACACCGGCCCGGTGGTGCGGCGCCGGTAGATCAGCAGGATGATCCCGCCCAGCGTACCGATGCCGGCGATACCGCCCACGAACAGGGCGTTGAAGTGGTAGAAGTCCTGGCTCATCCCCACCGCTTCCGTCCAGGACATCGGGATCACCAGCCCAAAGAAGTGCCCGGCAACCACGGCGAGCAGGCCGAAGTGGAACAGCGGCGAGGCAATCCGCAGCAGCCTGGACTCGTAGAGCTGGGAGGACCTGGTGGTCCACCCGAACTGGTCGTACCTGTAGCGCCAGACCAGTCCGCCCACCAGGACCACCACCATCACGTAGGGCAGGACGCCCCACAGCACAATGTCCAGGGCGGTGAGTTCGACGGCGGCACCGGGCTGTGTTTCCAAGGGCAGCGTTTCAAGGGTCACCATGGTCAGGCCCCCTTCACGGGCAGCAGGCGCGGATCGTAGGGGTCAAGGCCAACCGCCTCAGTGGGCGGCCCGTAGCCTGCCATCCGCATCACGGCCTGTTCATCCGCCGGCGACTTTCCGGGCAGTGTGGCGCAGATGGCCTCCAGGATCCGGGCGTGCGGAAGCTTGTCCCGGAGCAGCCCGAACTTCAGCATCTCCAGGCTTGGCCGGTACCGGATCAGCAGCTCCCGCCCTGCGGCGAAATCCACCAGCGCGGTGTACTCGAGCACCATGGGCAGGTAGTCCGGAAGCTCCCCCTGGGTGTCCACCAGGATGTCGCTTTGCCGGTAGGCCTTCTTGAAGCTGCCCAGCACTTCGCCGCGGCGCCGGGTGTCACCGTCCGTCCAGTAGCTCAGATGCAGGGCGTGGCGCCGGCTGAGGTCGAACTCCCGCACGTAGTGAGCCTGGGCCTCCATCAGCGGCGTGGCTTCCAGCGCGTCCAGCACCTCCCCGAAGGGTTCGACGGCGCCCGCGAACTCCGCGAGCGCGGCGCGCATTAGCGGCATCTTGCCCAGGAGGTCCTGGTCCGGGTAGGACAGGCACCACGCGGCGGCCATGTACACCACCTGGTCCCGGCGGCTCACGGCTGGTCCTCCGCCGCGGCCAGGGTTCCCGGTTCGGGCCCCTTGTCCGGGAAGAGCCCCGGCGGCGCCCCGCGCCCGTCCCAGTTCAGCAGGTTCACCCTGCCCTTCAGGTTCGTTCCCGTTGATACCTCATCGCTGGTCTGCCGGTCGCGCAGGGCGTTGAAGGTGTCCACGGCAACCGGCACCGGCCTGCCGCTCGCCTCACCGAAAGGCGAGGAATCCTGCATGCCCGGGCCGCCGTCGAAATCCAGCGAACACCCCATCTCCTCCAGGTCATGCGCCTGCTCCACGTGCGCCTTGGGAATGACGTACCGCTCGTCGTACTTGGCGATGGCCATCAGCCGGTACATCTCGTACATGGTCTGCCCGTCCATGCCCACGGCCTCGGCGATGGACTCGTCCGGATCGTTGCCCAGGCTGATGCCGCGCATGAACGCACGCATGGCCGCCAGCTTCTTCAGCACCGCGGTGACCCGGTCTGCGTCCCCGGCGGTGAAGAGCTCGGCGAGGTACTCCACCGGGATCCGCAGGGCATCAATGGCGCCGAACAGGTTGCCGTGGTCCTCGCCGTCGTGCCCCTGGTCCCGCAGCAGGTCCACCACCGGGGAGAGCGGCGGCACGTACCAGACCATCGGCATGGTCCGGTACTCCGGGTGCAGCGGCAGGGCCACCTTGTACACCTTGGCCAGGGCGTACACCGGCGAGCGCTTGGCGGCGTCGATCCAGTCCTCCGGGATGTCCTGCGCCCGGGCCTCGGCCTGGACGGCGGGATCGTTCGGGTCCAGCAGGACGTCCATCTGGGCGTCGTAGAGATCCTTCGGGTCGGTGACGGACGCCGCCGCGGTGACCGCATCGGCGTCGTACAAAAACAGCCCCAGGTACCGCAGCCGGCCCACGCAGGTCTCCGAGCACACCGTGGGAATCCCCACCTCCACCCTGGGGTAGCAGAAGGTGCACTTCTCGGCCTTGCCGGTCTTGTGGTTGAAGTAGATCTTCTTGTACGGGCAGCCGGTGACGCACTGCCGCCAGCCGCGGCACTTGTCCTGGTCCACCAGCACAATCCCGTCCTCCACCCGCTTGTAGATGGCGCCGGAAGGGCAGGAGGCCATGCAGGACGGGTTCAGGCAGTGCTCGCAGATCCGCGGCAGGTAGAACATAAACGTCTGCTCGTACGCGAACTTGATCTTGTCCTCGGACTCCCGCCGGACCTTCTCCACCAGCGGGTCCAGGTGGCCGTGTTCCGCAGAGCCGCCCAGGTTGTCGTCCCAGTTCGCGGACCAGGTGACTTTGGTGTCCTCCCCGGTGATCAGGGATTTCGGCCGGGCCACCGGAAAGTCGTCGCCCAGGGGCGCGTCCACCAGGGTTTTGTAGTCGTACGTCCACGGCTCGTAGTAGTCCTTGAGCTCGGGCTGGACCGGGCTGGCGAACAGCCCGAACATCTTCTTCACCCGGCCGCCGGCCTTCAGCACCAGTTTCCCGCGCTTGTTGAGATCCCAGCCGCCGCGCCATTTGTCCTGGTCCTCATAGCGGCGCGGGTACCCCTGCCCGGGACGCGTTTCCACGTTATTGAACCAGACGTATTCGGTGCCCGCCCGGTTGGTCCACGCCTGCTTGCAGGTGACCGAACACGTGTGGCAGCCGATGCACTTGTCCAGGTTCATCACCATGCCCATTTGAGCCATGACTCGCATCAGTACTGCACCTCCTGTGAGCGGCGGCGGACCGTGGCCACCATGTCGCGCTGGTTTCCGGTGGGGCCGAGGTAGTTGAACGCGTATGCCAACTGGGCGTAGCCGCCGATCAGGTGCGAGGGTTTCACCAGCAGCCTGGTCACCGAGTTGTGAATACCGCCGCGCCGGCCGGTGGCCTCAGACTTCGGGACATCGATGGTGCGCTCCTGGGCATGGTGGACGTACACCACACCGGAGGGCATCCGGTGGCTGACGATGGCCCGTGCCACCAGGACGCCGTTGATGTTCAGGCATTCCACCCAGTCGTTGTCCCGGACCTGGATGGAGTCGGCGTCAGCCGGGCTCATCCAGACGGTGGGTCCGCCGCGGGAGAGTGAGAGCATCAGCAGGTTGTCCTGGTATTCGGAGTGGATGGACCACTTGGAGTGCGGCGTCAGGTACCGGACCACCACCTCCAGCTGACCGTTCGGGCCCAGTTTGGGTTCGCCGAACAGCCGGTGCATGTCCAGCGGCGGCCGGTAGATGGGCAGCGCCTCCCCGATGTCCGTGATCCAGTCGTGGTCCAGGAAGAAGTGCATGCGGCCGGTGAGGGTATGGAAGGGCTTGAGTCGTTCGATGTTGATGGTGAACGGGGCGTAGCGGCGGCCGCCCGTCTCCGAACCGGACCATTCCGGCGACGTGATCACCGGCACCGGGGCCGCCTGGGTCTGGGCGAACGTGATGAACTTTTCCTCGGACCCCTCGGACAGGTCTGCCAGCTTCCGCCCGGTCCGGACTTCCAGGTCCTTGAAGCCCTGTACGGACAGTGCGCCGTTGGTGGTGCCGGAGAAGGCCAGGATGGCCTCCGCCATCTTGGCGTCGGTGTCCATGGCCGGGCGGCCGTCCGCGGCGCCGCCGAGCATCACGCCGTTCGAGTGGCTGAGCCGATTCAGCGGCCCCTCGAGTTTGTAGGTGATGTTCTTGACGGTGAATCCCAGCTTGTCCGCAAGGGGCCCGACGGCGGCCAGTTTGTCCGCGATGGTTGTATAGTCCCGCTCCACCACGGAAAAGACGGGCATGTTCTGCCCGGGAACGGCGGGGATGTCCGTCTCCCGCCAGTCCCGGACCGTCCCGCCGGGCTGGGCCAGCTGGCCCGGGGTGTCATGCTGCAGCGGCACACTCACAAGGTCGCGCCTCACGCCCAGGTGGGTCTTGGCCATCTTCGAAAACTCGCGGGCCAGCAGGTGGAAGGTGTCAAAGTCGGTCTTGGTTTCCCAGGGCGGGTCGATGGCCGGGGTGAACGCGTGCACGAACGGGTGCATGTCCGTGGAGGACAGGTCGTGTTTCTCGTACCAGGTGGCGGCGGGGAACACGACGTCGGACAGCAGGGTGGTGGAGGTCATCCGGAAGTCGGCGGAGACCAGCAGGTCCAGCTTCCCTTCCGGCGCCTGCTCGTGCCATTTCACGTGCGTGGGCTTGAGCCCCTCCGCATGGTCCTCCCCCATAACGTTGTTGTGGGTGCCCAGCAGGTTCCGCAGGAAGTACTCGTTGCCCTTGGCCGAGGACCCAAAGAGGTTGGAGCGCCACAGGACCAGGGTGCGCGGCCAGTTCTCCGGGGCATCCACATCCTCGATGGCCGGGTTCAGGGTCCGGTTCTTGAGTGCGTCCGCGATGTAGGTGGGGGTGTCCTTGGCGGTTCCGGCGGCGACGGCGGCCTCCGCCTCATCTGCGAGGTCCAGCGGGTTGCGGTCGAACTGCGGGTAGAACGGCATCCATCCAAGCCGGGCAGACTGGGCGATTGCGTCCGCGGTGTGCAGGCCGTCAAGGGCGCCGGTGGACAGCGGGGACTTCAGCGCATCCGCGGAATATCCATCCTGGCGCCACTGGTCCGTGTGCATGTACCAGTACCCGGTGCCGATCATGGTGCGCGGCGGCCGGGACCAGTCCAGGGCGTTCGCCAGCGACACCCAGCCAGTGATGGGGCGCGTCTTCTCCTGCCCCACGTAGTGCGCCCAGCCGCCCCCGTTCCGGCCCATGCAGCCGGTCAGCATCACCAGCGCCAGGATGGCCCGGTACGTGGTGTCGCCGTGGAACCACTGGCAGATACCGGCGCCCATGATGATCATGGAGCGGCCCTTGGACTGCTCGGCGTTGAGGGCGAACTCGCGGGCCACGCGGATGCAGGCCTGGGCGGGAACGGACGTGATCTCCTCCTGCCAGGCCGGGGTGTAGGGGGTGGCGGCGTCATCGTACCCTGCGGCCCAGTCCCCGGGGAGGCCTTCCCGGGCCACGCCGTACTGCGCGAGCATGAGGTCGAACACGGTGGTGACCAGCTGGCCTTCCACTTCGATGACGGGCACGCCGCGCCGGAGCACGCTGCCGGTGCCGTCCGCCTGCTCGAAGCACGGGAGCAGGATTTCGGCGCTTTCCCCCGAGACCTCCCGCAGCGAAAGCGCCGGTTCCATCCCCTCGAGGTCCAGGTTCCACTTGCCCTCGCCGCTGCCGGAGTAGCGGAACCCCATGGAACCGTTCGGGACGGCGGGACGGCCCGCCTTTTTGTCGAACAGGACGGTGCGGAAGGCAGCGTCCTCAGCCCCGGACTCTCCCGGGAGGTCACCGGCGGTGAGGAATTTCGACGGCGTGAGGGTGCCGTCGTCGCGCTTTTCCAGCCTGACCAGGAATGGCAGGTCCGTGTACTGCTTCACGTAGTCCGTGAAGAACGGCACCTGCCGGTCCACGAAGAATTCCTTGAGCGTCACGTGGCCCATGGCCATGGCCAGCGCCGCGTCGGTTCCGGCCTGGGCGGGGAGCCACTCGTCCGCGAACTTGGTGTTGTCCGCGTAGTCGGGGCTGACGGTGACCACCTTGGTGCCGCGGTAGCGCACCTCGGCCATCCAGTGGGCATCCGGGGTACGGGTGACGGGAACGTTGGAGCCCCACATCATGAGGTAGCGCGCGTCCCACCAGTCGCCGGATTCGGGCACGTCCGTCTGGTCCCCGAACACCTGCGGGCTTGCGACGGGAAGGTCCGCGTACCAGTCGTAGAAGGAGGTCATCACGCCGCCGATGAGCTGGATGAAGCGGGTGCCCACCGCGTGCGAAACCATGGACATCGCCGGGATGGGCGAGAAGCCGGCGCAGCGGTCCGGGCCGTAGGTCTTGATGGTGTTCACGTGCGCGGCGGCGGCAATTTCAATGGCCTCCTGCCAGGACACCCGGACCAGGCCGCCCTTGCCGCGGGCCTGCTGGTAGCGGCGCCGCTTGTCCGGGTCCGCGGCGATCTCGGCGAAGGCGAGCACGGGGTCGCCGAGCCGGGCCTTCGCCTCTCGGTACATCTCCACGAGGACCCCGCGGGCGTAGGGAAAGCGGACCCGGGTGGGCGAGTAGGTGTACCAGGAAAAGGCCGCCCCGCGGGGGCAGCCTCGTGGTTCGTATTCGGGACTGTCCGGCCCCACAGAGGGGTAGTCGGTCTGCTGGGATTCCCAGGTGATGATGCCGTCCTTGACGTACACCTTCCAGGAGCAGGACCCGGTGCAGTTCACGCCGTGGGTGGAGCGGACCACTTTGTCGTGGCTCCACCTGTCGCGGTAGAAGATGTCCCCCTTGCGGCCGCCCTCCCGGAAGACTGCCCTGCCGTCGTCGGTCTGGTCCCACTTCGTGAAGAACCTGCCCACCTTCAGCATTGCATCCGATGCTGCTCCGTCTACCCCCGGGACAAAACGCTCCTCAGCCATGCTGCCACGGTAGGTGCGGCTCCGGCGGGCGAGTAGGGTCTTTCGACTGGTTGCGCTTTAGGTGGGGCGGGACTAGGTTTCGGGCTGCCGTAGGCTGAAAACCGCAGGCGACGAACAGGGAGACAAGCGGTGGCCGGGACAGCATTGACAGGAACAACGGTGGCGGAGCTGATGGCCGAACTGGCGGAGCTCGAGGACCCGAGGGCACGCGAGGTGAACGAGCGGCACGGCGATGACCATGGCGTGAACCTCAGCAAGCTCCGCGCCATCGCCAAGCGGCTGAAGACCCAGCAGGACCTTGCCCGCGAGCTGTGGGCCACCGGTGATACGGCGGCCAGGCTGCTGGCGCTCATTGTCTGCCGGCCCAAGGCCTTCGGGCGGGATGAGCTGGATGCCATGCTGCGCGAGGCGCGCGCGGCCAAGGTGCAGGACTGGCTGGTGAACTACGTGGTGAAGAAGGGCCCGCACGCCGAAGACCTGCGCGTGGCCTGGCTGGCCGACCCGGATCCCGTGGTAGCCGCTGCCGGCTGGGCCCTGACCAGCGAGCGCGTGGCCAAAGCGCCCGAGGGCCTGGACCTTCCGGGGCTGCTGGACGTCATCGAAGCGGAGATGAAGAACGCCCCGGACCGGCTGCAGTGGGCCTTGAACACCTGCCTCGCCCAGATCGGGATCCACCACGCGGGGCATCGGGCGCGGGCACTGGAGATCGGCGAGCGCCTGGAGGTGCTCAAGGACTATCCCACATCCCCGGGCTGCACGTCCCCCTTCGCCCCCGCGTGGATCAACGAGATGGTCCGCCGGAAAGATGGCTGACGTCCGGGTGGTCCGCTGAGCCCCTGATACCTCCTACTCTAGAAAATTACAGTCACTGCATGCTAAATTGCAGTTACTGCACTTTTTATTGACAGGAGAACGATATGTCAGGCTTTTCAAGGCGCCCGGAATGACCTCCCCGCTGGTCATTGACGCCAGGAACATCAGCAAGAGCTACGGCAAGGGATCCAGCACGTTCCACGCCCTCAAGGACGTCACGCTCCAGGTGGCGCCAGGGGAATGCGTAGCCGTCGTCGGGAAGAGCGGGTCCGGCAAGTCCACCCTGATGCACATCATCGCGCTGCTGGACACGCCGGATTCCGGCAGCCTCTCCTTCAACGGCCGCGACGCCCTGGCACTGCCGCCGAAGAAGGCCAGCGAGCTCCGCAACAAGGAGTTCGGGTTCGTTTTCCAGCAGTTCTTCCTGACGCCGGGGACCAGCGTCATGGACAACGTGACCCTTCCACTGAAGATCGCAGGGGTGTCCCCCAGGGCACGCAGGGAACGCGCCCTGGCCGTGCTGCGGCAGTTCGAACTCGAGGACAAGGCCGCAAGCAACGCCAATGACCTCTCGGGAGGACAGAAGCAAAGGGTGGTGATCAGCCGAGCCCTCATCAACGAGCCAACGGTCATCTTTGCCGACGAACCAACCGGCAACCTGGACAGCGCAACAGGAGCAATTGTTGAAGACGCCCTCTTCCAGTTGAACCGGGACCGCGGCATTACCCTGGTCATCGTCACCCATGACGAGGATCTCGCCGCCCGCTGCGACCGCCAGGTCTTCATCCGCGACGGCGTGGTTGTTCCCTCCGGGGCGGGAGTGGGTGCCGCATGAAAGCCGCCGATCTGGTCGGGTCCGCTGCCCGCAACACCCTGCGCAGCAAGCTCCGCACCACGCTGACAGTGCTGGCCCTGTTCATCGGGGCGTTCACCCTGACGCTGACGACGGCGGTGGGTGCGGGGGTCACGGACTACGTCACCAAACAGGTGGCGTCACTGGGAGCCGATGACGTTTTCATTGTCACCAGGACCGCCGAGGAGACAACGGAAGGCCCCCGCGCCTATGACCCGAGGACATCCAGCGCATCGTCCGCCACGGGTGGCCCCGCCCTCCCCGGGGCCGGGCAAAGCGACCCGTTGACGGAGGCTGACCTGGAAAAACTCGCAGGGATAAGCGGCATTTCCCGGGTTGAACCTGTCCAGGCGGTGGCTGTTGACTTTGTGCAGTACAACGGCGGCGGGCAATTCGAGCTCAGCGTCAATCCAACATCCTCGATCACCCGGGCAGACCTCCTCGCCGGCACTCAGCTCTCTGAGTCCTCCGGGACGCGCGAACTGGTCCTTCCCGCCGACTATGTAGACGCGCTGCGGCTCGCCGACGCCCAGGACGCCGTCGGCGCGGTGGTCCAACTGGGCATCACGGACGTGCTCGGTGCGCGGCACCAGGTGGACGGAACCGTCGTCGGAATCTCCCAGGAGAGCCTGCTGTCCTCCGGCGGCGGGGCCAACCCTGCCATGGTGTCAGCCCTGGCCGAAGCGCAAAGCGCCGGCATCGACACCGGCCCCGCCCGGTACCCCCTCGCCGTCGCCTACTTCGATCCGGCCCTTTCAAGCGCCCAGGTAAGCGACCTCCAGGAAAGTGTGGCGGATGCCGGTTTTGCGGCCCAGACCATCCAGGACCAGCTGGGCGTCATCAAAACGGTCATTGACGGGATCATCGGCGTACTCAACGCCTTCGCCATCGTCGCCCTGGTGGCCGCGGCCTTCGGCATTGTCAACACCCTGCTGATGAGCGTGCAGGAACGCACCCGTGAAATTGGGCTCATGAAAGCCATGGGTATGCGGGCCGGCAAAATCTTCGCACTCTTCAGCCTCGAAGCTGCCTTCATCGGCTTCCTCGGCAGCCTGATCGGGGTCGCGGCGGCGGTGCTGGCAGGCAGCGCGCTGAACGCGGCGCTGTCCGCGGGACCGCTGTCCTCCCTGCCCGGGCTGAACATCCTCCTCTTCGAGCCGGGCGCCATCATGGGCATTATGCTGCTCATCATGGCTATTGCCTTTATCTCCGGGACCCTGCCGGCGAGCAGGGCTGCCAGGAAGAACCCCATCGACTCCCTTCGCTACGAATAAGAGGCAGGAACCACGCATGACAGACCAGCGGGAACCCGGCCTGCGCCAGCGCAAGCAGGCCGCGACGGCGCTCACCATTGAGCGGAGCGCCGTGGCCCTGGTCCAGGAGCACGGCTTCCAGGCCGTCACAGTGGACATGATCTGCGCTGCCAGCGGTGTCTCACAGCGGACGTTCTTCAACTACTTCAAGACAAAGGACCAGGCGATCCTCGGGGCCGAACCCGGCAGGCTGGATGAACGGCGCGTACGGGAGTTCCTGGCCTCGGACTCACCTGATCTGCTGGCTGGAATCCTCGATCTCCTGGCGACCCTCGCTCCGGTGGGCACCGACGACAGGGCCCTGGCTGCAGACCGGATGGGCATTATCAGCCGCACTCCGGCCCTGATGCAGAAGGAGATTGAACGGCTTTCCGACGTGTACGAGGAGTTGAAGGACGTCCTCTATCTCCGGCTGCGCCGCTCCGCGCCCGCAGCTGAACCTCCGGAGGAAACCCGGACCCAGAGCGCCGTGATAGCCCACCTCGTTCCGGGGATACTCCGGTTCACCCTTGAACAGCAGAGCAGCAGCAATCCGGGGCACCCGGATGCCGGGACGGCGCAGCTCCTCGCCGGGGCGCTCCAGAAGCTGCTCCCCGCTGCTCCGGCAGGGGAACCTGCCACATGAGGCGGAGCCCCCGCGCGAGTCTGGCTCGAGCGCGGGGGCTCCCTGTGCTTCCGTGTTGGGGAATAACGTGGAAACAGATAGAACTTACAGCCGCCTGCTCTGCCCCGAACGTCCATTTCGCAGGGTTGCCGCAAATCTTGATTAAACATTGAGCAGGGCCCGTTCGAGCAGTGTGTCCACATGCAGTTGCTGCCACTCGCAGCACCTCCACACGCCGCGCCCTACACAAGCAGCAGTGCCCCAGCCGGAGGACGGCGGGGGCACTGCTGCTGGGTGGTCCTGGCCGTCCTAGCCGATGAGGAGCGTGATGAGGCGGATGGATGAGGCCACGATCGCGATCAGGCCGATGGCGCCGAAGACGTTCTGCCACCAGCGGTTGCGGAGCTCTCCCATCAGCGATGACCTGTTGGCCATGACGAGGATCAGCACGCCCAGCAGCGGGGCGATGAGCACGGTGAGGGACTGGGCGATGACGATCAGTCCCACCGGGGAGGACTGGAAGGAGAGGGTGATGATCAGCCCGAAAGCGAGGATCATCCCCGTGACGATGCGTGCTGCCGGTGATCCGGCATGGGTGCCGCGGCCCATGGCATCGGAGAGCATGGTGCCCCCGGCCGTGGCGTTGGCGATCATTGAGGAGAAGGCGGCACCGGAGAGGCCCAGGGCAAACAGCATGGATCCGACCGGACCGGCCAGGGGTGCGAAAACGGAGGCCAGGGCGTTGATGGTTCCCGCCTCGGCGCCGGTCTTGCCCAGCACGGACGCGGCCACCAGGATGACCAGCGTTGTCATGATGCCTGGGGCGATGATCCCCGGAATGGTGTCGGCGAGGGTGATGTCCCGGTAGTCGGCGCGGGTGCGGCGATGTTCCTTGATGCCGTACGAGGTGTAGAACGCAGCGTTGATGGAGAAGTTGGTTCCCACCAGTGCCACGATGAGGATTTCGCTTCCGGGCGGAAGGGACGGAACCATGCCTTCCATGGACCGGTACCAGTCCGGCTGGGCCACGACGGTACTGGCGATGAAGGCGATCCCCATAAGGACCACGATGACCAGCAGGGCCTTTTCCACCAGGCCGTAGACATTGCGGAACGCCAGGACAAATCCGACGGCGGCCGTGCAGACGACCGTCCAGACCACCGGGGAGCCGCCGAACACCAGGGACAGGCCGAGTCCGGAGCCAACAGCGTTGCCCACCGAGAACATCAGCGTGATGCCGAAGACACCGAAGCCTGCGAGGATGCCCACAGGCTTGCCGAGATGCTCCTTGATGGAGGTGATCAGCGAGGTCGGGGTGACGATTCCGAGCCGGACGCTCATGTCCGTGAAGAAGATCATGAGGATGGTGGAGACCGCGATGACCCAGACGAGGCTGTAGTCGAAACGGCTGCCGGCCTGGACGGCGGTGGTCAGGTTTCCGGGGCCGAACTGCCAGGCGCCCACCACAAACGCCGGGCCCATCAGGGCCAGGTAGCCGAGGAAGGTTCGGCGCTTTCCCGTTCCGGCGGGCGCGGGGTGTACGTGCGGGGCGGCCATCTGCTGCTCCATCTGTCCGGGATGGATGATGGTCCTATTGTGCTCGCGCATCTGCGAGTCCTCCTTCTACAGCTGCAGTGCTGTGGGTCGTCGTTGACCGGGTGGAGAGTAAAAGCGGGGACCGGGTGGCGGGCGGTGGGCCCGCCACCCCGTAAGGATCCGGAAGAAGGATCAGACAGTGGCCGTGACGCTGCCGAGGTTTGCGGACTTCAGGGCAAGGGCGATCTCTGCGCCGGCGCCTTCAGCGAGCGGAAGCAGCGGGGGCCGGACCGTGGCGTGCTCCAGGATGCCGCGGGCAACGAGGCCCTCCTTGAGCGCCACCGTGCCCTCCATGTGTGAACCGCGGTGGTACACGTTCTTGGTCACGGGCAGCAGGCGGTCATGGATGGCACGGGCGGCCGGGTAGTCCTTGGCCTTGCCTGCCGCGATCAGCTCTACCAGCGGTTCGGGTGCGAGTCCGCCATAGCCCACCAGGGCGCCGTCGACGTCGAACATGGTGTGCAGCAGGTACTCGTCATGGCAGGTAAGGATCTGCAGGTCCGGATAGGTGGCGCGGAGCACGGGAATCTCCGTGTCCCAGCGCTTCATGTTGCGGACGCCGTTCTTGGTGGCGAACACACCTTCCTGGCCGGCGATCTCCAGTTGGGTTTCCAGGTCGTAGGTGGCCTTGGTGGCGTCCGGGTACTGGAAAAGGATCAGCGGCAGGCCGGACGTCTCGTAGATTTCCTTGTACCGGGTCTGGGGCGCGCCCTTCTGGTACCCGAACCGGAGCCAGCCGTGCGAGGGGTAGACCAGGCCGGCGGACGCGCCCGCCTCCACTGCGCGCTTGGCCTCGAGGGCTGCGACGGTGTTTCCTTCGCCGGTGATGCCGGCGATGATCGGGATCTCGCCGTTCACGGCGTTCTTGAATTCGCGGATCACCAGGGCCTGTTCGTCCTGGGTGAGGAAGGTGCCCTCACCGGCATGGCCCAGGACCACCAGGCCCTTGACGCCTTCGACGCTTGCCAGCCAGCCTCCCAGCCGGTGGATGGCGTCGACGTCGACGCTGCCGTCGCGGTTGAACGGGGTGACGGGGGCGGGAACCAGCCCGCGGAGATCGATGGTCATTTCACTACCTCTGTCTTCATTGATGGTCGGCAGTCCCGCCAGTGTTTCTTCTCCTTGTGAGAACGTTTGCGGGAACGTTTTCATTGTGACGCGTGTCGCAGCTCACTGTCAAGAGAACGTTTGCAGAAAGTGGGAATAGAGTGTCTGTACACGCTTGCTGCAGAAGAGGAGAACCGTCATGGAACCCGTGGCATCCGGCTCGATCGTCACGCTCAGGGATGTTGCTGCAGCCAGCGGCGTCAGCATTTCCACGGCCAGCCGCGCACTGGACGAGCGGACAGCTTCGCGGTCTGCCGCGGCGGCGCATGTCAGGAAGGTCGCCGAGGAGCTCGGCTACCGCCGGAACTCCTTCGCCTCCGGCCTCCGCCGGGGCGAAACCAGGACGCTGGGCGTCCTTGTTCCCCGCCTGAGCGACACTGTCATGGCGCTCATGTTCGAAGAACTGGAGCGGGCAGCGTCCTCGCGCGGATATTTCGCCATGGTGGCCACCAGCGGGGATGACCCCAACGACGAGCGCCGCGCGGCAGAGACGCTGCTGGACCGGAACGTGGACGGGCTGATCCTGGCAACGGCAAGGCTCGACGACGAACTTCCACGCCGGCTGCGTGAGCGCAAGGTGGCGCACGCGCTGGTGCTCCGCACCGACGGAGTCAGCCCCTCGGCCCTCGGAGACGATGAGGTGGGAGGCTACCTCGCGGTCCGGCACCTCGTCGACCTGGGACACAGCGACATTGCCGTGGTCACCGGGCCGACATTCACGTCAACAGGAATCGCCCGCCTGGCCGGGGCACGCAGGGCCCTGGGCGAAGCGCGGCTCACGGCCCGCGAGGAGTGGATCATCACCGGGGGCTACGGCATCGAAAATGGATTCAGCGCCGGCGAGGCACTTCTGGGTCGGGATAACCGCCCCACAGCCGTCTTTGCGGCGAACGACAACATTGCCATGGGGATCATGGCCGCGGCCCACAGGCACGAACTGAAGATTGGGGAGGACCTGGCGCTGGTGGGGTACAACGACACGCCCCTGGCGGCCAGGCTCCCCACTCCACTGACGTCCGTCCACGTGCCTTTGGACCAGATCGCGAGGACGGCGATCGACCTCATCGTTGAGCCGGGTGCGGAACCGCAGGTCCGGAAGTCAATGCCTTCGCTCATCCCCCGCGAATCAAGCGGCGCACCGCGTGTCCATGGCAACGGTAAATGAACGCTGCGGGCGTCAAGCCCTAATCAGTCTCCGGCGCTTCCGTGGCGTCCGGATCCTCTTCGGGCTCAAAGGTGTTGGGTTCGGCATCCGCACCGATCCCCACGCCATCCTTCTGGCCGGGAACACCGCCGTCGCCCTTTCCCTGCGCAGTGGCCGTACCCTCCTGCGGATCATCCTCAGGCAGTGAATCTGGTGAGTTGACAGTCATCGCTCCTCCTTCATTGGCCGGTCCTTCACGCTAACAGCCCCCGCCAGGAAAGGCGCGGATACAGCAAAAGAATTTAAGGCCGACGGCGGACCGGCGCCGCCGCGCGGAGGATGATCTCCAGTCCCGCGGGGCTTCCGGGCCAGTGCCGCTCAAGCGCCCCGGGACCCGCCCGTTTGAGCACCGAACGCAGCACCAGCGCCACGATCACGGCGTCATCCGCGTAGCCGATCACCGGAACAAAGTCCGGCACCAGGTCGATGGGCAGGAGCAGGTAGGCGAGCAGCAGCACCAGCCGCACCCGCACACCGGCGGCCAGCGTCCGGTCAGCGGCCAGCCTCCGGACCATCCGGAGCAGGTCCGGGAGCAGGCGCAGCGCGTCCTTCATGGTGACGGTCTCGGGGTGGCGCCGCGCGTAGATCCACAGGAGCACAAGGAGCACGGCGTACGCCAGCAGCAGGCCGGCCGCAACCCCGGCGACGGTTTTCCAGGTCATTTCCGCCTCTTCCACAGGGCCGGTGGTGGACGCCGGCTACTGACTGAGGGTACGCCAAGGAAGTCTGCTGCTACGGCGTCATCCGGTAGCCCACACCGCGGACGGTCTCTACCCAGCGTGGATTCTGCGAGCTGTCACCCAGGCGCTTGCGCAGGTTGCCCAGATGGACCTCGACGGCGCGTTCTTCCCCGGCGGTGACAAAGGATCCGGTGTTGTACGGCTCGTTGCGGAGCCGCCGCACCAGGTCCGCCTTGGTCTGGACGGTCCGCCCGTTCTCCATCAGGACCAAGAGGATGTCGAACTGGGTGCGCGTCAGGTCCACGGGCTCCCCATTGATCGACGCCTGGCGGGACGCCTCATGGAGGGTCAGTCCCCGGTGGGCGAAATCGCAGCAGCCCGGCGCCGGAGGCGAACCCGCTTCACCCTCCGGCCCCTCGTGCGGCCCGTGAAGATCACCGTGCGGGGCCTGCGCCGGTGAGAGCCGTTCGCCTCTTCGCGGCGGAAGCGGCCGCTCCGCCGGCGCCTCCCGCAGGGTCCGCGGCCGCCGGAGCATGGCCGCAATCCGCGCACGCAGTTCGCGGGGGCGGAAGGGTTTGGTGAGATAGTCGTCCGCGCCGGCCTCGAACCCCATCAGGGTATCGGCTTCGTCCACCCTGCCACTGACGATGATGAGGTAGGCGTCGCTGAACGTCCGGATCCGCCGGGACGCCTCAATGCCGTCGAAGTCCGGAAGGCCAACATCCATGGTGACGATGTCCGGGTTGTGTTCACGGACGGCATCCACGCCTGCAACGCCCGAGGCTGTGGAATGGACGGCGAACCCCGACTGCTGCAGCACTTCCGTCAGCGTTGTCCTGATGTCGTCGTCGTCTTCCACCACCACGGCAACACCGCGCTCCACCATGCACTCCCCCAAGCTTCACTTCATTTTGCGCCCAGGTTTTCCTCAGGCACATTCAAGGAACATTCGGAGAAACGGGCAATATGGATTGCTTTTATTATTCCGCACCGTGGGACCGCTATGAGCCTAGCCCAAGGAATTGCAAGTGGGCTTATTTGCTTCGTCTAAATTGAGCAGTTCTTGAGCTTTGGCAAATATTGCGTATTTACTGAGATTTGCCTCACTAAAAATTAAGTCCGTTGAGCTATTGCCTTCTGCAGAGTTCCTGGCTGAAGATCAACCTGTGCTCCTCAGGGGCGCAATTGCTCGCTGGGAGCAACCGAAAAGGGGCGTTTCATGGCTGACTTTCGCTTTTTTGTCTCACATCCCAAGCGCCGGACCACACCGCTGGCAATGCTGGCAGCGGCCGCCGTCGCAATGCTTGCCTGCGTGCCGCCCGCCCAGGCAGCGGACACCACGCCGATGGATCCCAATCCGGGGCCCTCAGGCAACTTCGCCTGGAAGGGATTCAACTGGGAGAAACGGTTCTGGGGCGGCGCCCCGCAGTACAACAAGGCCTTCGCAGCCGCGAACGTCAGCAACCCGGACGCCAATGGCCACATCACGATGAACCTGACTAATCCCACCGGCGATGCCCCTGTGGGAGCCGAGTTCCAGTCCACGCGGAAAGGGTTCGGCTACGGGACCTACAGCACCACCGTGGAAAAGAACCTGGAAACTCTGCAGAAAGAGGTGGTGTGGGGCTGCCTGTTCACCTACGATCCCCTGGCCGAACCGGGATACAACGAAATCGATCTCTGTGAGGCCTCCGCGTGGGGCGGCGGCGCCGCGTACGGGCAATCCTGGCCTGTGACCCAGGGCCACGGCTACTGGTTTGATGCCACCAAGCCTCCCGGCGAGGGTAACAACACCACGGTCTTCGATGTCACGCCGGACCCGATCACCACCCACCGGATGGTGTGGGAGCCGGGGAAGATCACGTTCGAATCCTTCGCCGGCGAGGGATTCGCCGGGAGCCTGCTGAAGCGCACCGTCCTGGAAGGGGCCACTGTCCCGGTGCCGGCCCAGGAACAGGTCCACTTCAACCTCTGGGTCACCGGGGGCGGCGGCGGGGATCCTGCGCATGTAAAACCGGAAAGCGTGGTGATCAGGGATTTCTCCTTCGTCGCCGCTTCCGGTCCAGCGCCCGCGGAACCTGTCTCGGCCATCAAGCTGAGTGCCGCCACCACCAAGGCAAAGTCCATCAGCACTACCACCTTGGCGTGGACAGGGGCCACCGGCACCAGCGTCACCCTGTGGATCAACGGGACACAAAAGTCCGTGCCCAATTCAGGCTCCTACGTCAACAAAATCAAGGGTGGAAAAACCACGTCCTACAAAGTGTGCGATGCCGCGGGCTGCTCCAATATGGTCAGCGTGGTGACCTGACCCGCTTGGACTACCTGGCAAACCTGCCACCGTGCCCGGCATGGGAAACGCAGGGCGCCCGTGCGGACGCCCTGCGTTTTTCCCTGGGCTGAGCCCCGGGACCGCCTAATGCCTAGGCCTTGGTACCGCGGACGGGGACGATCCTCTTGATGGCCAGGCCCAGCGCAAGGAGCGCAAAGGCTGCAAGGGCGAACCAGAACACGTCCCCCGCGCCGGTCATTGCGAGGGTTCCGGAACCGGCTCCGGCTGCTGCGGGAACTGCTGGATTGTTATACATGGTTCTTACCAGGCTTTCTTTCTGTTAAAGGCTGCGTCTGTGTACGCCTTCGCGTGAACCAACTGCAGGAAAAGGTCGATCACCAGCTCGTACATGGTGGCGGCCGCGAGCATGTACTTCCATCCCCGGAGCCGCACCGTCACCACCCGTTCGATCACGAAGACACCGGTCACGGCAAGCCAGAACGGCTGGATGTGCAGCCCTGCCCCCGTGCCCAGTGCAACCGCCACCGTGCTGAGATAGCCAAGCGTCACCAGGACACCCGCCACCGAAAGAACCTGCCTCCCCCAATAGGGCCTGGTGACCCGCGTCCAGCCGTACTGGACGCAGTTCTCCACCGCCCCGCGCTTCCACCGCAGGCGCTGCGCCCAGAGTTCCCGCCAGGTGGGCATGACCTCTGTGACCAGGGTGCAATCGGCGGGGGATTTGATCCGGTACTTCAGCGTCAGCAGGGCGAAGGACAGCTCGTTGTCCTCCGTCAGGACCGACGTGTCGTAGACGCCGCCCCTGCCGTTGCCGGGAGGGAGCGTGCCGTCCAGCCTGGCCGTTGAAACGTCGCGGAGCGTCCGGACCCGGAACAGGGCGGCCGTGCCGGTGACTACAAGGCATTTGCCGTGCAGCCGCCGCACGTCCCTGGCGTACCGGGCGTATTCATTCCTCTGCAGGTGGCCAACGAATCCACCGCCGTCCCCTCCCCGGAAGACACCACCCACGGCACCCAGCCGCGAATCAGCCGTGAGATGCCTCACCGAGCGCTCAATGAAGTCCCGTGAGAGCTGCGAATCGGCGTCCTGCACCAGAACCATGTCCTCGGGCGCAGCCTCCGGCAGCAGATCAGCGAGCACGAAGTTGAGGGCACCGGCCTTCTTGTCCGTGTTCCCAACGGTCGACACCACCTCGGCGCCGGCCGCCAGGGAAATAGCTTCCGTTTCATCGGTGCAATTGTCTGCAACCACAATTACCCGGTCCGGGGTAATTGTCTGGTTTTGCAGGGACAAAAGGGTCCCGCCGATTCCGGCGGCCTCGTTGTGGGCCGGGATGATGACCGTGATCACAGGGTTTCCCCTGCCAAAAGCTCAAGCATGAATGATGCCTGCAATTGCGACGCCGCGCACATTTTTCCCCGCTGAAGCCATTTGAAGTTCTATTGGCTCTGAGTGTTTCAACGCCAACTCAAATCGCTTGCACAGAAGCGGCAACAAAACTGCAAGCTTCAATCAAGATGGCCGCACGCACCTCAAGCTCAGGATGCGTTAGCACTGAGGTTGAGGGCGGGCACCAGTGTCCCCGATGTCAGCAAGCGCCCCGCCCAGGGGTTCACAAGAAGAAGCAGAAGCGCACAAGAAACGCACAAAAACTCTTGACTGCTCACAGCGAGCGCTGTTACAACTTGTGTAACACGCGTGCTGAAACGATACAAACCCTAGTCCTCATCAAAGGAGATGACAGTGACCGCTGCTGCCCGAACATCGAACAACCCAGGTTCTTCACCCACCCATGGCGGGTCGGCCAGGAAATCCTTGGCCGCCGGCCTCGCCGCAGCAGCCCTGCTGGGTGGGGCCGGCGTGGCCGTTACCGCGCCGGCCGCCTACGCCGAACCCAGCAGTTACCGCTTCGACTTCGGGAACGGGCCTGTGGAGCACGGGTACACAGGAGTTGGCGCCACCGATGCCTACAGCCCCGAAACCCGCTATGGCTTCAACACCCCGGAGCACATGGCCAACGTTTCCGCCAAGGGCGCCGGAGCCGGAAGCGATGCCGTACGTTTCCTCCAGTTCGGGACCAAGAGCGCCAACACGTTCAACGTGGACCTGAAGGAAGGCCTTTACAAGGTCACCGTCACCCTAGGCGACACCTCCCGGGCCAGCATCGCGGCCGAAGGCGTGTTCCAGGAGATGAACCTGACCGGAAACGGCGCCACGGCCTCCTTTGAAATTCCTGTTACTGACGGCCAGCTGAACCTCCTGGTTACGGAGGGCAAGGTTGGCACGTCCTTTACCCTGAGCTCGCTGGAGGTCGACAAGGTCTCACGCCACCCGGAGATGGACCCCACCATCTGGGTGGGCGGGGACTCAACCGTGGCCAGCTACTATCCCCTGGAAAACAGCATCCAGGGAGGCTGGGGCCAGATGCTGCCCCAGTACGTTGACCCGGCGGCGTTCGACATCCGGAACATGGCCACCGGCGGACAGATTGCCCGCGGATTCCGCAATGACGGCCAGCTCGAAGCCATCCTCCAGTACATCAAGCCGGGCGACCTGTTCCTGCTGGAAATGGGCATCAACGACACGGCAGCCAAGAACGCCACCACCGAGGCGGAGTTCAAGGAGATCATGCGTGACATGGTCCGCCAGGTGGCTGCCACCGGTGCGACGCCGGTGCTGGTCACCCCGCAGGGCCGCGCCACGGACTTCGTGGACGGTGTGCACACCTCGGTCAACCGCTGGTACCGCAACTCAACGGTTGCCCTGGCGGAGGAGGAAGGCGTCCACCTGGTTGACCTGAACGTCCTGGCGTCCGCCTACTTCACCGAGATTGGCCCGGACGCCACCCTGGCACTGTTCATGACGGGAGACACGCTGCACCCCAACCGGGCCGGGGCCTCAGAACTGGCGCGGCTGGTGGCCGAGGACCTGTCCCGCCAGGGTCTCTAGAGCAAGGTTTCTATAGCAAGGTCCCTAGAGCAAAGTCCCTGAAGCAGGGCCTCCCGATCTGGGTTCCTGGACAAGGGCCTCCCGATCTGGGCCCCTGGATCCAGGGTTCCTAGATCCAGTCAGCGGAGAAATCCTGCGGCGGCCACCACCGGGTCCGCGCCCGGACGTGGAACCTGCGGCCGGTGACTTCCGTGGGATTGATCCGGATGAGGTGCTCCTTGAGGCCGGACTCCCACGGTTCACGATCCGGATCGGACAGTTCCAGGGGCACATTGCCGTCTGCCACGGGCTCGGGTATCCCTTTGACCACCACGCTCCACACTTCCGTGCTGTACGCGTTCAACCCGTCTGCCTCCAGGGCCACAAGGGTTCCTGCAAGCAGGGAGTACAGCTTGGTGCCGGGGGCGGTCCTGAAGAACAGGGCCCCTTCAGCGGGCACAAAGTTCACGGGGAAGATTTCCGGGGTGGTTCCGTTAATGACTGCCAGCCTGCCGATGTAGGAGGAACGCAGGTATTTCCAGCATTCCTCCTCGGGCAGGATTTCAGTTTTGGGTCCCGAGGGTGAGTTCTCCATGGCCCGAAGTCTAGGCCTCCGGGAACCGGCAGGAGTAGGGTCTTCCTTCCCGTGCGCTGAGGGCCACTCAGCCTGCCTGCCCGGGTGGACGGATGATCCGGCGCCGGGTGGCGGCCGCGATGGCAGCCGTCCTGTTGTCCACGCCAAGCTTCCCGTAGATGTGGACCAGGTGCGTCTTGACCGTGGCCTCCGAGATGAACACCTGTTTGGCGATGGCGCGGTTGGACAGCCCTGTGGCCAGGAGTTCCAGCAACTGGACCTCCCGCGGGGTGAGTGAGGTGCCCGGGTTGGTGATGCGGTTCATGAGCAGGGCGGCGGCCCGCGGTGCCAGGACAGTCTCCCCCGCCGCCGCAGCGAACACGGCCTGCCGGATCTGCTCCGGAGGGGCGTCCTTGAGCATGTAGCCGCTGGCGCCGGCCTCCACGGCAGAGAGGATATCGGCGTCGGTGTCGTAGGTGGTCAGGATGAGGACGGGCGGGGGCGCAGCGAGCTTCCGGATCGCGGCGGTGGCCGCCACCCCGTCCATGCCCGCACCCATCTGCAGGTCCATCAGCACCACATCCACGGCTTCGCCCAGGACCGCCAGGCGCGAGAGTTCCTTCAGGGCGGCTTTCCCGTCCGCAGCCTCCGCGGCGATGGTGATGCCGTCAAACTCGGTCAGCATGGCCCTCAGCCCGGCGCGGACCACCGGATGGTCGTCCACCAGCAGGACACGCACGTCAGTCACGGACGTCTCCCCCGGCATGATCGAGCGGCAGGCGGATGGCCACCACGGTTCCTTCGCCCTGGGCGGTCTCCAACTCCAGGGAACCGCTGAGGGCTTCTACCCTTTCCCGCAGCGAACGGAGGCCGAATCCGCCGCCGTCAGCGCCGCCGTCGTGCCCCTTACTGGCTGTTCCTGTCCCGGCGGTTCCTGCCCCAGCAGCCCCTGCCCCGGCGGTGAGGTCAGGGTCAAAGCCCACGCCGTCGTCGTAAATGTCCATGGTGACTTCCGTGCCAAGGAAGGTGAGCGTGACCACGGCGTTGCCGGCGTTGGCATGGTCGCGGACGTTGGCGAGGCTCGCCTGGGCCGCGCGGAGCAGCGCCACCTGGTGCGGTTGAGGCAGTTCGGCCGGCTCCCCGTCCACCTCCAGCCGGCAGCGGAGCGCGGCTCCCCCGGCCGCTGCGCTCCGTTCGGTCTCCTCACAGAGCCGGCGCAGGGCCTCCACCAGCGTTGTGTCGTGCAGCTGCGGGGAGGAGAGGCCGCGGACAAAGCTCCGGGCTTCGGCCAGGTTGCCTGCAGCCGTCTGCTGCATCAGCGCCACCCGCGACGCTGCGGTTACCGGATCCCCGTGGGCCAGCGACTGCTCCGCAGCCCGTGCAAGCAGCACGATGCTGGAGAGGCCCTGCGCCAGGGTGTCGTGGATTTCCCGGGCCAGCCGCTCCCGTTCCGCCAGCACCCCGGCCTCGTGCTGGGACGCCGCCAGTTCCTGGCGGGTGCGGCGCAGTTCATCCGCGGCCTGCCGCTGGTTCTCCGCCTCCCGGTACAGCGCAACGTACGCAAGGCCGGTGATGACGGCGAAGGCGGCGCCAAACAGCGGGCCGACGACGGCGGCCGCGTGCGGAACGGGGTCACCGCTGGCGGACCATTGGGAGGCGATGACCGCGGCGGTCATCAGTGCGATGGTCAGCAGCGCGGCCCGCCGCGGCAGCAGGTGCAGGTGGAGGAAGAACAGGGGGAACGCCAGCCAGGCAAAGTCGGCGCTCCCCACCAGCAGGAGGACCCAAAGCGCTGTCACGGCCACCAGCCACTGGAGGCCGTAGCGGCGGGGATTGAACCGGATCCGGCCCGCGGCATGGCGGTGTTCCAGGACGGTCCCGGTGAGGTACACCGCCGCCAGGACAAGCGCCAGGCCCGCCCACAGGAAAGGGAAGGAGTCCCGGGAGCCGGGTGCCAGCAGCCGGACCACGCCCACTACCAGCAGGGCTGCGAACCCGGTGTGGAGCGTCACCCTCAGCACCCGCAGGATCGCTTCCGAGGACGCCGATTCCACTGCGCTCAGGGGGTCCTTGGGTGCGTGGGCGCCGGGTCCGCCGGAAGAGTGCAGGGCAGGGGTGGCGGACATGCCACCAGCTTATGCGCGCCCGGCCGGCGGGGGGTCAATCAAAAGGTTGACCCCGGGTTCCACCTTTCATCCCTGGCAGATCAACTGCCCGCCCGATGGACCGCGGGCGGGCTGCCGGGACAGTGGATGGAGACCTTATCCACCGGAACCAACCGAGAGAAGAACAACGTGTTTCTGGCAATCCGCGACATCCGTTTCGCCAAGGGGAGGTTCGCCATGATGGGCGGCGTGGTGGCCCTGATCACCCTGCTCCTCGTGATGCTGTCCGGCCTGACCGCCGGGCTGGCTGAACAGTCAACCTCCGCGATCGGAAAGCTGGGGGCTGCCGCCGGCGCGCCCGTGGACACCGTGGTGTTCGGCGCACCCGGCTCCAACACCCCTAAAGCCTCCTTCACCGAAAGCTCCGTGACGGCCGCCCAGGCGGAGAGCTGGCGGAACCGGCCGGGTGTCCGCGCTGCCGAGCCGGTGGGGATCACCCAGACCCGGGCCCAGGGTGCGGGCGCCGGCTCGGGCACCACCAATGTGGCCGTGTTCGGGGTGGCGCCCGGCAGCGGGCTGGCGCCCGTGGACGTAGCCGCCGGCACCGCTGTGGTGGGCGCCTCCGTGGCCGAAGCCCTGTCCCTGGAGCAGGGCGACGCACTGAGCATCAGCGGGGTGGAACTTGCTGTGGCCGCGGTTGTTGAGGACCAGTGGTACGCCCATACAAGCGTCGTGTGGACGGCGCTTCCGTCCTGGTCCGGGCTGGCCCACGTGTCCGACGGCGGCCAGGTTGCCACTGTTATTGCCGTCACCTACCAGGACGGAACGGCATTGGACGAGGCTGCCGCGAATGCCGCGGCGAATACGGTCAGTGCCTCCCGGACGGAGTCCTTCCAGGCGCTGGGCTCGTTCAAGAGCGAGAACGGCTCGCTGACCCTGATGCAGGTCTTCCTCTACGGCATCTCATCCCTGGTGATCGTGGCGTTCCTGACCGTGTGGACCATCCAGCGGACCCGCGACATCGCCGTCCTGAAAGCCATGGGAGCGCCGGGGGCGTACATCCTGCGCGATGCCATCACGCAGGCGGCAATCGTCCTAGTGGCCGGCGCCGGCCTGGGCGGGGTTATCGGCGTCGCGGCCGGCCTGCTTGCCGCCCAGGCGGCCCCCTTCCTCCTCAGCCCTGCCACCACGCTGCTTCCCGTCGTCGGGATTGTTGCCCTGGGCCTGGCCGGGGCAGCGCTGGCTGTCCGCCGCGTCACCAAAGTCGACGCCCTGCTGGCCCTCGGCGGGAACTGACACCCCAACCTCCCCAAACTCCAATCCTGTGAAAGGGAACCCGATGCGTGCCTACTCCACCCCTGCTCCGCTGGAACTGCTCAACGTCACCCTCCAATACCCCGACGGCGGCGGCACCACCACCGCGCTGGACCGCGTCAGCCTGGCAGTCCCCGCCGGGCACGTGGTGTCACTCGTCGGACCGTCCGGCTCTGGGAAATCGAGCCTTCTTGCCGCAGCCGCCACCCTGGTCCGCCCCATCAGCGGGCAGGTGATCATCGACGGCACTCACACAACAGGCCTTCCGGACAGGGCCCTCACGGCCTTGCGGCGCAGCAAGGTGGGCATCATCTTCCAGCAGCCCAACCTGCTCCCGTCGCTCACGGCTGCCGAACAGCTCATCATCGGCGACCACCTCCGCGGAAAGCCCGTAAAAGCCGCCCGGAAGAAGGCCGCCGGACTCCTTGACGTCGTCGGCCTGTCCGCGAGCGCCGGGAAGCGCCCCCACCAGCTCTCCGGCGGGCAGAGGCAGCGGGTCAACATCGCCAGGGCACTGATGGGGAACCCGAAAGTCTTACTCGTGGACGAGCCGACGGCGGCACTGGACCATGAGCGCAGCGCTTCGATCATCCGGCTGCTGTGCCAGGTGACCTCCGAGTTCAACGTGGGCACGGTGCTGGTCACGCATGACACAGAGTTTGTTCCGCTGACCGATGCGGTGGCCACCATGCGGGACGGGGCGCTCACCGCCCCGGTGCTGACCGGCGTCTGAGGCACGGACGGCCCCGGCGGGATATCCGCCGGAGCCGTGTCCCGCCGCGGCCCTATCCCCCAAGGTGATGGATGGTGAAGGCCGCCAGAAAACCGACGGAGGCCGTAAGGCCCGTGAGGTTGTGGTGTTCCTCGAAGGCCTCAGGAATCATGGTGTCCGCCAGCATGGCCAGGATTCCTCCCGCTGCTATGGCGGTGATAAAGGCCACCACACTGCCTGGAGCGTTCTCCAGCGCCACATACCCGATCAGCGAGGCCACCCCGCAGAGCGGCGCGATGCCGCCCCACAAACCAAAAACATAGCGGGCACTCCTGCCGGCTTTCTTCATGCCGGCGGTTCCGGAGAGGCCCTCGGGGACGTTGGAGATGAAGACGGCGGCCATCATGGCCGGGCTGACGGCGCCACCTGCCAGCATTCCCACACCAAGGACCACGGACTCCGGCACGCCGTCCAGCAGCGCGCCCACGGCAATGGCACTGCCGCTGCCCGGGCTGTCGGCTTCGGAAGGCTGCTGGGTGCCGGAACGTTTGCGGTGCTTGGCGCCCGCCCGGGACAACATCATGTTTGTCCCCACATACACCACGGCACCTGCCAGGAACCCGGCCACGGTAGGCCACAGGCCGCCGCCCTCCACGGCCTCGCCCACCAGCTCGAAAGCCAGGGCGGAGATCAGCACACCCGCGCCGAAGGACATGATCGAGGAGACAAGCTTGCTCGGCAGGTTCCAGCGCCATGACAATGCCGCGCCGAGGACCAGGGCAGCTCCTGCCGCGGTGCCCCACCCTAAAGCCTGCAACCACAACGGCATGTGCACCGCTTCCCGGCTCCCCTGCGGAAGCCAACTGACCTGTTGCCGACCCCTGATTGCCCGGAGCCGGTGAGCGCTAAACAGCCAGAGTAGTGGAACTCCGCGCGGCGCCAGGAATTGATCTGATCTTGCGGCAAACCTTGCCGTCCGCTGAAGTTGCGGGTCCACGCTGGAGCCATGGACCAACCAGCTTGTGGGGAGCAGGAGACAATGGGAAATAGAACAGCTTTGGACGGGGAAGTCACCGCCGTGGACGGCGTGCTCACGGATCAGCATCCGCTCGACTTCTACACCCTGGGACTGGCCGGCTGCATCGACCGGCTCACGGGCCCCCTCCGCCACCGGGGAACCAGCGTCCGCTGGGACACTCCGCACTGGGGCATCGAGATCCCGAAGGACTGCGCGTCCCTTCTTTACCAGTCGGCACGCGAGGCCCTCAGCAACGTCTACAAGCATTCCGGGGCGTCGCACCTGACCGTCCAGCTCGCCGCTGTGGACCACGGCATCCGCCTGGCAGTGTCCGACGACGGCGCGGGCTTTGACAGCAAGCTCGCCACCGGCGGGCGCCACCACGGCTACGGCCTCCGGCTCATGTCGGTGGCCGTCCATGAGGCCGGCGGCACCGTGGATATCCGTTCCGCCCCCGGACAGGGCACCAGCGTGACGGTAACCCTGCCGCTGGACTAAGGCTCGGATGCCCGCCGTTGCTGGGACGGCGGGCATCCGTAAAACTAGCGGGTCAGCTTGGCCGTATCAGGCTCAAGGTCACCGATGTGGCCCGGCGCGTTGGCAGCCAGGACACGCTGGACGAAGGCGCAGTACTCGTCCATGTAGTGGCGCAGGAACTTGGCGGTGCCCTCATTCTTGACCTCGCCGTCGTCGCCGAACACTGCGGCGTCGTAATGGATATAGGCCTCCGGGGCATTCAACTGCGGCGCATCCAGGAAGCTCAGGACGCTCCGCATGGACGACTGCATGACCGCGGTCCCGATACTACCCACGGAAGCGCCGATGATTCCGGTGGGCTTGCGGGCGAAGGAGTTGCTTCCCCACGGCCGGGAGCCCCAGTCGATGGCGTTCTTGAGGGCCCCGGGAATCGAGCGGTTGTACTCCGGGGACACGAACAGGATGCCGTCCGACGCCTCGATGGCCTCCTTGAGGGCGCGTGCTGCGGGCGGGAAGTCAGAGTCGTAGTCGTAGCTGTACAGCGGAAGGTCCCTGATGGGGATCTCGGTGAACTCGAGGTCTTCCGGAGCAAGTTTGATCAATGCTTTGGAGAGGACCCTGTTGATGGAGCCGGTGGCCAGGCTGCCTACGAAGTATCCGATCTTAAACGGTGCCATGAGTGTTCCTTCCAACGGACGGTCAACACTGGCCGTCCATGTTCATCTGGAGCTGGTGCCGCCCGTCATGTTGAGGCTGCGGCCGGTGGTCACTGCACCCACCAGTCCAGCACAGTAGCCCCTGCAGTGCCAGAGGGTTTCGGGGTGGCGCAGGGCAGCTGGAAACCTTCCGAATCCCGGCCGGCCCTTGCGGTCATGCGCTGACTCGCCTATTTTGAAACGAATCAGAAACCGCTTTCCGGTGAGCCGCCTTGGCTTGCTGGCGGGGCCAGCTGCGCCCGGCGGACGTGAAGACAACAGGATTGGATCACATGACGGACAGCACCCCCATCAAGTGGATCGACGGCGGAGCACCGGCGGAAATCAGCGGCGGGACAACGTGGGGCATGCCCTTTGCGCGCGGTTCCGTGCCGGCGGCGGAGGCCCTCTCCGTCACGGATGCCGGCGGCAGCACCGTCGCCTCCCAGTCCTGGCCCCTGGCCACCTGGCCGGACGGCTCCCTCAAATGGGCGGGCATCGCACTCCCCGCCACCAGCTCGCCGTCGGAGGTTTACCACGTGGTGTCCGACGGCGGCGCGTCACCCCGCGACGCCAGCCATGCAACGTCGGGCGGTACCAGCGTCACCGTCACCGAAACCGACGCAGCCCTCACGGTGGACACCGGCGCCCTGCAGATGATGATCGAACGCGGCGGCTCCACCCTCTTCAGCAGCCTCACGCGCGGTGGCGTCGAGGTGGCCCGGGACGCGCGCCTGGTGAGCCTCCTGCAGGACGGCCTTGCTGATGACCAGGGCGGCGACGGCGCGGGAACCTTCACCCGGGACGCCTTCACCGGCGAGGTCACCGCCGTCGTGCTTGAACACCACGGACCTGTCCGCGCGGTGGTGCGGCTGGAAGGTCAGCACCGGCCGGATGCACAGGACAGTGGAATCAGCAGGGACAGCGGCAAGGAACGCTGGCTACCTTTCGTCGTGAGGTTCTATTTCCACGCCAATGCCCGCAGCGTCCGCATGGTGCACTCCTTCATCTGGGACGGCGACGCGGACCGGGACTTCCTCGCCGGGCTCGGCGTGCGCTTCACGGTTCCGCTGCAGGCAGAGCTGCACAACAGGCATATCCGGATGGCAGGGGCCGACGGCGGCTTCCTCACCGAGGCGGTCCGCGGCCTCACCGGCCTGCGCCGGGACCCCGGGGAGGACGTCCGCCGTGCCCAGGTGGAAGGCCGCGCCACGCCACCCCTGGCCGGCTGGAACCCGGAGGTGTCAGAACGGCTGCACCTGGTTCCGGCCTGGAGCGACTACACCCTCAGCCAGCTCAGCGCCGACGGCTTTGAACTGCGCAAGCGCACCTCCCCCGGCCGGGCCTGGGTGGGGATCTCCGGCGGAACCCGGTCTGCCGGCTTCTGCTCCCTGACCGATACCCGCGGCGGTTTCGGCGTGGGCGTCAAGGACTTCTGGCAGTCCCACCCCGGCCAGCTGGACATCCGCAATGCCGCTGCGGACAACGCCACCCTGACCGCGTGGCTGTATTCCCCCGAAGCCCAGCCCATGGACCTGCGGTTCTACCACGACGGCCTGGGCCAGGACACGTTCGAGGAACAGCTCGAAGGCCTCGAAATCACCTATGAGGACTACGAGCCGGGCTTCGGAAACGCGCACGGCATTGCCCGCACCCATGAGCTGACGCTGTTTGCCTACGACGGAACGCCGGCAACCGAGAGCCTCGCGGCCGACGCCGCTGCTGCCTCCGCCCCTGCCCTGCTGCAGGCCGCCCCGGAGTACCTGCACTCCGTGGGCGTATTCGGCGACTGGGATCCCGTGGACCGCAGCACCCCCGCCCGCGCTGAACTTGAGGACCATCTGGACTTCCTCTTCGATTTCTATGCCGGCCAGGTGGAGCAGCGGCGCTGGTACGGGTTCTGGAACTACGGCGACGTGATGCACACCTATGACCACGACCGGCACGTGTGGCGTTACGACGTGGGCGGTTATGCGTGGGACAACTCCGAGCTCTCCCCCGACCTCTGGCTCTGGTACTCCTACCTGCGCTCCGGCCGGGCGGACATCTTCCGGTTCGCGGAGGCCATGACCCGGCACACCGGCGAGGTGGACGTTTACCATGTGGGCCCGTGGCGCGGGCTCGGTTCGCGGCACAACGTCCAGCACTGGGGCTGCAGCGCCAAGCAGCTCCGCATCAGCACGCCCGCCTACCGCCGGTTCTACTACTACCTCACGGCGGATGAACGGACCGGGGACCTCCTGACCGAGCTGGTGGACAGCGACCAGAACTTCCTGGGCCTGGACCCCGTGCGCAAGGTCCGTCCCGACGCCGCCACCTACCGGCCCAACCGGGGCGCCCTGGGCGTGGGCCTGGGAACGGACTGGGGCTCGCTCGCCGCCACCTGGCTCACCGACTGGGAACGCACCGGAAATCCCCGCTCACGCGACCGGCTCCTGGGCACCATGGCGGACATCGGCGCCCTCAAGTACGGCTTCCTCACCGGCGAAGCGCTCTACGACCTGGACAAGGGGCGGTTCGACACCGGCCGGGAACTGATCCAGGTTTCGCACCTGAGCGCTGTGTTCGGGCTGGTGGAGATCTGCAGCGAACTGGTGGACCTGGTCCCGGACCCGGACTTCGAGCGCGCCTGGCTGCAGTACTGCCGGCTCTTCCTGGCCACCAAGGAGGAGCAGGTGGCGGCCGTGGGACAGCCGCTGGAGGGCATCTACCTCACCCAGGCGCACAGCCGGCTCACCGCCTACGCCGCCGCCCGGCTGGATGATCCGGACCTGGCCGCCCGCGCCTGGACGAGCTTCTCCGAGGGAGGCGAGCACCTCAACCACGAGTCGGCCTTCACGCTGCGGACGATCGAGCCGCCGCACGTGCTGCTGCCGGTGGATGAGGCCCCCACCGTGTCCACCAACGACGCCTCCCAGTTCGGGCTCGCCGCGATCCAGAACCTTGCGCTGATCGGCAACCACCTGCCGTAGTCCTGCGCGCTGGTGGCGGTGGTGCCTGCACCAGCCAGGTGCCGCCGTCGTCCGCTCCCCCTCCCATCCCAACTAAGTAGCAGCAGATGCTGTTATCAGCCCTCAAACCGACATCTGCTGCTACCTAGTTGGGGTGGTGGCGCGGGTCCGGGCGGAGCAAACTGAAACTACCGATGACCTCATTTTTCTCATCAGGTTCGGTCCAGTCGAAGGAGACATCATGAGCACCAAAGTGGAGAAGCGGATCGTGGTGGAGGTACCGGTCAGCGCGGCATACAGCCAGTGGACCCGCTTTGAGGAGTTCCCCCGTTTCATGAGCGGCGTGGAGAGTGTGACCCGGCTCGCTGGCGATCGCCTGAAGTGGGTGGCGCACATCGCCGGAGTCCACCGGCAGTGGGAGGCAAGGATCCTTGAGCAGGTCCGGGACCGCAAGGTTGCCTGGGCCTCCACCGAAGGCGCCACGAACTCCGGCAGCATCGAGTTCAGGGACCTCGGCGGCAGCAGGACCGAACTGGCGCTGACGCTGGAGTACCAGCCCGCCGGAGTGGTGGAGAAGGTGGGGAGCCTGCTCCACGTGGTGGGCCGGCAGGCTGAGCACGACCTGAAGAAATTCAAGGAGTACATCGAGCGCCAGCCGCGCACCACCACGGCTGGCGGTGTTTCCGGCGGTGAGGCTGCAGCATGGACTGTGAACAACGCTCCGGAAAGACGGCCCTACAACAGGTTCGAGCATCCATTCGACCAGACCGGCGGCCTGGTGGACCTGGAGGGCGAATCGGACGAAACTGCCGACGGCGAGAACTACAGTTCCGGTGAACGCAGGCGGCGCCGCCATGACGAGGGCAATGTCCCACCCTTCGGCGGCAGCCTGGGCCAGCACTGATTCCCCACTGCCCGACGGGACGCGAGAACCCGCGCTCTGGAATCCGGGGTGCCCAGCAGGTACATTGGTAAGCATGCTGATGATTTTTACTGAACATCGGCTTCCGGTAACAAAGCGAAGGAGACGTTATGAGCACGAAGGTGGAAAAACGCATTCTGGTGAACGTACCGGTAAGCACGGCTTACAACCAGTGGACGCAGTTCGAGGAGTTCCCGCACTTCATGGGCGGCGTCAAGAGCGTGACCCAGGTCAGCGACGACAGGCTGGAGTGGGTGGCTGAGATCGGCGGCATCCGCCGGCAGTGGGAAGCGAAGATCCTTGAGCAGGTCCCGGACCGGAAGGTCGCCTGGGCCGCCACGGACGGCGCCACGAACGCCGGTGCGGTTGAGTTCGAGGACGTGGGTGGCGGGCAGACTTCCCTTCGGCTGACGCTGGAGTACGAGCCCGAAGGAATTATCGAAAAGGTGGGCGACAAGCTCAACGTGGTTGACCGCCAGGCCGAGGCCGACCTGCAGCGGTTCAAGGAATTCATCGAGGATGAGGGTTACGCCAGCGGTGCCTGGCGCGGCCGCGTGAGCACGGGTGCACCGGCTGGCACGCCGGGCGTGGAGGATGCTGCCGGATCCCGGGGCGATTCCGGCAAGGCAGGCGTCTCCGGCAAGGTTGCCGCGGGCCTGGGCGTTGCCGCAGTTGCCGGCGCGGCAGCTGCTATGGCAGCAGGCGGCAACAAGGAGACAACTGCTGTTGCCGACGAAACGGTAACTCCAGCGACTCCCGGAGAGCCGGTCACCGTCACCCCGATTCCGACGGACACAACCACCACCACCACGGGCACGTCAGCGGGTACGACGGCGGCAGCCGGCTCCACCGGTTCGGTCGCCGATCTGGGCGATGACAGGATTGGGCACCAGTTCGACCAGACCAACGGCCTGGTGGACACGAGCGGCGAGTCGGACGAGACGGCCGAAGGCGAGAACCTGAGCGCCGCCGAGCGCGAAGGCGACGACCGCCGTCGGGATGGCGGCCTGCCGCCCATCGGCGGAAACCTCGGAACGCACTAACCGGGTCTAGCCGCAGCACAACAAAAGCGCCGCCCGCCTCATTGCAGAGGCGGGCGGCGCTTTTGTGCAGGTCCTAAAGACGGCCCGGGACCGCACGAACGGTCCTGCCGGGCAGCGTTCGTGCGGGGCAGGACCGTCCGTGCAGGCCGTGTTACTTAACGGCGCCCGTGTAAACCACCGACGGCGCGGCCGGGGTTTCCATGCCCTCGCCGATGAAGAAGCTCGGGTGCGGCGGCTGGTTGTAGGCCACGTTCTCGCGGGCCACCGCGGTGCGGTAGACGGTGTCGTGCATCAGGGTGCGGAGCCGGACCTCGGTGGGTGAGGTGCTGGTGTAGATCCGCAGCTCAGTGCTGTCCGACGACGGGAAGGCAAGTTCCTCGCGCCAGTCACCGAGCAGATCCGCCTGCAGGGACGGGTTGCCCTTGGTGTGGTTGTTGGTGCGTGCGCCGGTGACAGTCAGGAGCCTGTCGCTGGACTCCGTTTCCCAGTTCCACTTCGAGATCGTGGGCACGCCCACGCCGGCGGCAGCGTCGAAGTCGTGGTCGACGATCTCGCGGAGCAGGTCGCCGTCCCACCAGGCCAGGAAGTTGGCGGCGGGGATGCTCTCGGCAATCAGCTCGCCCTTGGCGGACATCAGCTGGCCCCGCGGGGAGTTCCAGGAGGCGTCGCCGCCTACTGCCCAGCCCTCAGCGCCGGCGTAGCGGGGATCGATGTCGCCGGCGGCACCGCGGCCGGTGTCCCGGATGGCGGGGATGCTCCAGAGCACCTCACCGGTGGCGGCGTCGCGGAAGGTGGCGCCACGGTTGCCGCTCTGGCTCATGCTCTCATGGACGGCGAAGACCTCCAGCCCTGGGCGGGAAGGATCAAAATCGCTGGTGTGCATCGCATCGCCGTGGCCCAGCTTGGTGTTGTAGAGGACAGAGCCGTCGTCGTCGATGGTCATGGAGCCGAAGACAAACTCGTCCTTGCCGTCCTGGTCCACGTCAGCGACCGAGAGGTTGTGGTTGCCCTGGCCCTTGTATTCGGCGCCGGCGATGTCCGAGTCGAAGGTCCAGCGCTTCACCAGCTTGCCGTCCACCAGGTCATAGGTAACCAGGACGGTGCGGGTGTAGTAGCCGCGGCTGAACATCATGGACGGCTTTTCGCCGTCGAGGTAGGCGACGCCGGCCAGGAAACGGTCCACACGGTTGCCGTAGCCGTCTCCCCAGGCTGAGACGTTGCCGCGCGGCGGATCGTAGGCCACCGTGTCCATGATCGTGCCGGTTGCTCCGTTGAACACTGTGAGGAACTCCGGACCGGACAGGACATAACCGGCGCTGTTCCGGTAGTCCGCTGCGGGGTCGCCGATCACGGTTCCGGCCCCGTCCCTGGTGCCGTCCGCCGTCTTCATGGACACCTCGGCCTTGCCGTCGCCGTCGAAATCATACGCCAGGAGCTGGGTGTAGTGGGCGCCGGCGCGGATGTTGTGGCCCAGGTCGATGCGCCACAGCTTGGTGCCATCCATCTTGTAGGCGTCCACGTAGACGTTCCCGGTAAATCCGGACTTGGAGTTGTCCTGCGCGTTGGAAGGGTTCCAGAGCTGGATGATCTCGTAGCTGCCGTCCCCGTCCAGGTCCGCGACGCTGGAGTCGTTGGCCGCGTAGGTGTAAGGCTTTCCGTCCTTGCTGACGCCGTCGGCGGGCTTGTCCAGCTTGATGGACAGGTAGTTCTGGGCCAGCGGCGTGAATTCCGCGCTGAGCTTGTCCTGACCGTTGCCGTTGCCCACGGTCTTGATGACGTACGTGGAGGCCGCGGTTCCGGCCGGATCAACGAACGTGGTGGTGTTGCGGATGGGCTCTTCGGTGAGCTGGACGCCGTCGCGGATCACGTGGAAGCCCACGCTGTCCTGGTCCAGGCCCAGCATGCGCCAGCCCAGCGTGACGCCCTGGTCCGTAAGCACGGCGACAGGTGCCCGGTCCAGGTTCTCCACCTGGCGCTTCAGCTCTGCCTTGCCGGACTGCCCGGGTGCGGTGCTGGGGTTGGCCTGCGCGAGCGGTACGCCGGTGAACGCCAGCGCAGCGGCGGTAAGGGAAGCAGCCGCCGCCAAGGGGGCGGCTTTCCAGGCGCGGCCGGACCGCAAACCTGGACGGAGCGTGGGGGAACATTTCGAGGAACAAGCCAAAAGAACATCTCCTTTGATGCGGCGGCAGCTGAGTCTGCCGCACGCCAGTTTGGAACGTTTCACTACACCTGACAGGCCGCCCACCACGAAGCAGGGGTGAGGTTTAGGATGCGGCGGAAAGCGTTTTCTGCCCTTAACTTCTATCAGCGCTTTACAAGTCTGGTCAAGGGCTTGACGGGACTATATGGGAGATATTGTTCCGTTGCGTTCAGTTCGCGCCAGCGTGGCCGCGGGGGCGGCCGGTTGCCGCCTGCAGGAGCGGGAGCGTCCTGGCGGGCATAACCTCCACCAGGGACACACAACAACCGGCGCCCAGTCCTAGTCCCAGGCCGGGACCAGGACTGCTTCATACTGGGTTGGCGGTGGCTGCTGTCCGAACTTGGCGTTGACCGCGGCGAGCGTGTCCCCGAACCTGGCCACCGTCGTCGGGATATTGAAGTGCTTGCTGGTGATGACGTCCTTAACCCTGAAGGAAGAGAAGTTCTCGGACAGTTTGAGGCGGCTGACCTGGTTAGCCATGTTCTGGACCGCCCATACAGTGCGGTCCTTGACCAGGATGCCATCGACGAACTGCAGGTCCGGCCCCTTGATCCTGCTGCTCTTTCCCGTGTCCGGATCCACGGCATAAAGGGCCTGGTTCTGTGTGTGGGCCACAATCAGGACGTCGTCATCGTCGGCTGCTGCGATGCCGTTGAATCCGAACTGGCCGGGTTGCAGCGGTTTGCCCGCCTCACCGCCCACTTTCAGTGTCTCTACATCTGCTGCTCCTCCCAGCTCGCCCTGCCTGCTCACGGGGACGAAATAGAGCTCGGGAGCGGCCGAATTGGTGAACCAGGCGCCGTCGCTGCTGAGGGTGACGTCGTTGATGAAGCCGGGGGCCAGGTCGTATTCCTTGACCTGCTTGCGGGTGTCAGTGTTGTACACGTACGCCTTGCCCGTGGTACCACCTGCCACAAACAGCAGGTCGTTGCGGGTATCCGCCTTCATGCCCACGGCCATCCGGCCTTCCGGCACGTCGATGAACCGCTTGGCCTTTCCATCACGGATGTCGCCGCGGAAGATGTCGCCGGTAAGCAGTTCTCCGGCGTAGAAGGTTGTTCCCCCGCCCGCCGCGATGCCTTCGGCGGAAGTGGCTCCGCGGAGGACGATGACATCGTCCTTGGAAGGAGTGGATGCGCCTGCCGGCACTGCCGTGGGCAGCAGTAAGGCCAGAAGTGCGATAAATCCACCAACGGCACGGCGTCGTACTGTTTTGCGCATAATAGTTCCTGGAATTGGGCTGATGCGCGGGGCCCAATCTGCGGCAGCTCCGCACGATGGTGGTCCCATTTTAAGCTGCCCCATGAAGGCCCCGCCAGAGCGTGGTGCCCCCTTCACAGTGGAGGGGGCAGCGCCGGAAACCGGCGTACAGTTCAGGATTCTGCTTACAATCGAAACCTCAATCAACTACTGAGGGATCCATGAAGAAATTCGCCACAGCCCTGATCGCCGCCGGCCTCGTTGCCTCCGCAACAGCCTGCACCGCCTCGAACCAGCTCACCACCGCGGAAACCTGCGAGCGGATCCAGTCCGTTGTGTCGAACCCGGCCAACAACGCCGGCAAGACCGGCATGAACCGCCTGGCCAACCAGATCCGGCCCATCCATGCCGTTGCCTCGGACGACCTCAAGGGTGCGCTTGAGTCGATCATCGAATACACGGATGAACAGGCGAAAGAGACTCCGGACGAGGACAAGCTCGCCGAACTGACGGCAGACTACGAGGAAGCCGGCAGCACATACAGCCAGTTCTGCAGCTGATTCCTGCTGCAGACGGGTGATGTGCCAGCGGACCCGGCTACTTGAGGGTGGCCGGGTCCGTGTTCGCCCCGCACAGTATGACCGCCACCCGTTCGCCCACGCCCTGCGTGTAGGCGCCGGAAGTAAGCGCGGCATAGGCCGCGGCCGCGCCGTGTTCCACGACCATCCGGTAGCCGTCCCACAGCTTCGTACGCGCTTCGATGATGTCGGCGTCGGAGACCAGGACGCTTTCGACGCCGGCGCGGACCGCCACGGCGAAGCCGATGTCGCCGGCGCGGCGGGCCCCAAGGGAGTCCGCCGCAATTCCCGCCACCGGGACGTCCACCGGTTGTCCGGTTACCAGCGCGGTGTTCAGCGTGGGAGCCGATTCCGGCTCCACGGCCACCACCTTGGCCCTGCCCTCCACGGCCGCGGCGATTCCTGCCATCAGGCCGCCTCCTCCCACTGCAACCAGCACGGTGTCCACCCCGCCCACCTGGTCGAGAAGTTCCAGTCCCACGGTTCCGGCGCCGGCGGCAATTTCGGGCTGGTCATAGGCGTGGCAATAGACGGCACCGGTTTCCCGGGCATGCCCGACGGCCGCCTGGTAGGCATCCGCGTACTCGGCGCCGCCCTGCACAACGGTTGCTCCGATGGCTTTCAGCTTGCGGACTTTCACGTCAGGGGCGGCGGCAGGGACAAACACTGTTGCGGGTATGCCAAGCTGTGCGGCCGCATAGGCATTGGCCAGGCCGGCGTTGCCTCCGGAGGCAACCACGACTCCGATCTCCGGTTTCAGCTCACCGCGTTCCTTGGCGGCGAGGACGCGGTTCAGTGCGCCCCGGACCTTGAAGGTTCCCGTGTGCTGCATGAATTCGCATTTGAACCACACCGGGCCGGGAAAGTCTCCGGGGTCGCCTTCCAGGACAGGCGTCAGCCGGGTGAGGCCGGCGGTCCTTCGTGCTGCCTGTTCCACGTCGGCGCGGGTAATCATCGGTGTATCAGACCTCGTCGTCCCAGGTTCCCGGTTCCTGCAGGGCATCCTCCGGTTTGTCTTTCTGGGACGGGTCGCCGCTGCCGGAGTAGGACGCGGGGACGGTCCCGGCGGCGTGGCCCTGCTGCTCCTCGCGGATATTGCTGGCACCCGGCAGTTCCGGATGCTGGCCGCTCTGGGGGGCCTGCTTGGGCTCCTTGGCTTCGTCCGGATCACCGGGCCCCCGAAGGTCTGCGGCGTTCTGCGGCTCGTCATTGCTAGCAGTCATGGTTCTGCCTTTCGCTCGGGAACTGCGGCGTTCGGCCGGGGTTGTCCCCGCACCGCACTCCAGCCTACGGGCTGGCGCTGCCGGCAGCAGGAAGCGCCAGCCCTGGTTTTTCCGCAGCCCGGGCCATGAGTCGCCGGCCTGGACCTGTGAATTGGGACTCAGCCGGGACTTCCACGGCACACCCTGCGTTAAACCCCATGGCGGAAGGAGGCCACTTGCTTATTGTCCTGACCGGAATCGACGGTTCCGGGAAGTCCACGGCCGCCCAGGCCCTGGTGTCCGCCATCCGTGCCGACGGCGGCACAGCCACGCTGCTGAACAACCACGCGGGCCGGCGCAGCATGTCGGTCCTGGGCACCAGGCTGGGCATCCGTCTGCCGCCCCGCGTTGCCGATGCCCTGGAGACCACGTTCCGGGTGTGGAACCTGCTGGTGAACCACCTGCGGGCCAACCGGGCTGACGGCCTGGTGGTGATGGACCGGCACCTGTACTGCCAGCTGGCCCTGCGCGCCACGAAGGGGCTGCCGCGCGGCCACCTGCTTCCCTGGCTGCTCGGTGCACTCCCTGCCCCTGACGCCGTGGTGCACCTGGACGTGGACCCGGCCGTTGCGCATCGGCGCATCGCCGCCCGCGGCACGGATGCCGAGACGCTGGAGGACCTGATTGCTTTCGCCCGCGCCTACCGCGAACTGCCCGAGTACGGGAGCTTCGAAAAAGTGGATGCCTCGGTCTCCAGTCCGGAGTTGGCGCGCCGCCTGGCCGAAGTGGTGCGCGGTCTGGGACGGACCCCTGTAGAGGGACGCCACCCGGCCTCCACGTAAGCGGGCGCAGGCTGTAATACACGGAAGGCGGGTGGACCCAAGGTCCACCCGCCTTCCCCAAGACGTGCAGTTACTAGCTCGAGGCAGTCGGCGAAGGCGAGGACATTTCGCTTTCCTCTGGCTCGCTCTCCGTCTCGGACGGCGAGGCCGACCCGCTCGGTGACGACGTGCTCGTGGAACCGGACGTGCTGGTGGACGTCGGGCTGGACGTGGCGCTGCCGCCGTCGGCCTTCTCCAGCACCTCATTGATGAGGTCCTCAAGTTCCTTCTGGTCCGGATCGCCCAGGTTGGCGCCACTCTTGGTGGCAACAACCAGCAGCGTGCCCTCGGCAGCGGAGACCTGCATCAGCTTCTGCTGGTTCTCGCCGCTGCGCGAGCTGAGGGTGGCGAAGGTCTTTTCAGCGTCGGTGTCCGCCTGGACCTCCTCGCTGGTCACCTCGTAGGTCTGCCCCAGTGCCTGGACCGAGAAGTTGGCGCACTGGTCCATCTTGCCGCTGATCTCATCCAGGACCTCGACGGCGTCCGGCCCCTCGCTGCCGGATTGTGCGGACAGCGTCCGCGGCTGGTCGCCTTCGGAGAGCGCGACGGCGATCTCGCCGCTTTCCACGGTGTCCAGCAGTCCCGCTGTGGCGATGTCCTTGCAGTCTTCAGGGTCAATGGTCGCGGTGCTCAGGAGCAGGTTGGCGATGTTGCCTCCCTGGTCCACTTGCTCCTTGGAGTACAGCATGAGCTCGTTGCCGTCGTCGTCCGTCATACCGGAGATCAACTCGCGGAGCTCGTCCTCGCTGTACACCTTTGCCTCCGCCGTTGGTGAGGGTGTTTCCGAGGCCGAGGGGCTCGCAGCTTCTCCGCCACCGCCCGTGCAGCCCGCAAGGGCCAACATTGCTGCCGTCATCAATCCAAGCGCTGGTACTTTTCGCATGGGTACAACCCCTTTAGAGATAGGAAGCATACTTAGTGTTTATCAGCTTAAGGGGTTTGGCCGCCGCCGGACATAACGGGGCTGTAACTTTCAAGGGCTCCCCGTCACACCGCAACGCTTGGATCAGGCACCCGGCTGGTCCGCCTCCGCTGGACCCGGATGCCGGCAGGCCCCGCTTGCCTCCGATGCCGAGCCGGTTGCCTAAGGGCGGCAGCGGGCCGGGAATGGAAAGACCTTCCGGGACCCTTGCTGTGGAATAATCCGAGGAGTGGTCCTTACCGGACCGCTCCAGGACTAGGAGGGGCCACATTGTCCGTCACACCAAGGAGCACCGCCGAGGCGGCGGGCACGGCCATCAACAACTCCCAGATCCCCAAGCACGAACAGCTGCGGACAATCATCCTCAAGCTCGCCAGGGAAGAGCTGGAGCCGGGCGCCAGGCTTCCCAGCGAGCGGACCCTCATGGATTCCTACGGTGTCAGCCGAATCACGGTGCGTGCCGCGATCGGACGCCTGGTCAACGAGGGGCACCTGGTCCGGGTTCCGGCCAAAGGCACGTTCGTGGCGGATTCCCCCGTGCAGTCCACACTGCACCTCGCCTCTTTCACCCAGGAAATGGAGGCGATGGGCCACGTCCCCAGCACCGTGGTGCTGGTGGCGGAAGCCGCTGCCGTTCCGGAGGACACCGCGGAAGCGCTAGGCCTGGCACCGGGGTCCGAGGCCATCCACCTGAGGCGCCTCCGGCTGGCGGACGGGCGCCCGGTCAGCGTCGATGACGCCTGGTACAACCCGGAGCACGCCCCCGGCCTCCTGGACATCGACCTGACGGGTTCGGTCTACAAAGCGCTGGCGGCGCAGTTTGGCCACCAGATTGACCGGGCCCGGCAAAGCGTCCGGTCCGAGGGCGCCCCCGCCGATGTGGGGGCGCTCCTCGGAACCGGAACGGGTGCACCGGTGCTGGCCTTCGACCGGGTGTCCTATTCAGGCCCGCTTGCCATCGAGCACTCACGCTCCTGGTACCGCTCGGACCGCTACTCCCTCACCATGGAAGTGCGGCTTTAGCAGGCTTGCCCGGTCAGCGCTTTAATCCAGTGAAACTTCAGACCAGTGAAAACAGTGCGGCGCCGGCGGTCACTGCACCGGTTTCCATGAGCGTTGCCGTATCCGGCTTGGTGTCGAGCACGACGACGGGACTCACCATCGAGTAACCGGCAGCCAGGGCGGCGGTGGGGTCCACGTGCATCACGGGCTCGCCGGCGCCAACGGTGTCGCCCTGGGCAACCAGCAGCTTGAAGCCTTCGCCTTTGAGCTTGACCGTATCGATGCCAACGTGGGTGAGCACTCCCCGCCCGGCTGACTCCACCACAACAAAGGCGTGCGGCAGGAGCTTGACCACTTTCCCGGCGACGGGGGACACGACGTCGAACGCCTCGCCTGGCGGCGGCTCAACCGCCGCGCCCGAACCCACCATTTGGCCTGCGAAGACCGGGTCCGGGACGTCGGATAGAGGAACCACGGTGCCGCTGATGGGCGCATGGACAACCAGCGTCTCCGGCATCAGAGCAGGTCCTCGATGTCTTCGGCCAGGTTGTCCGCCTCCGGCCCCACAATGACCTGGACTGCCGTGCCGGCTGCAAGGACGCCGTGGGCTCCGGCGGCTTTCAGGGCTGCTTCGTTGACCAGCGACCCATCCTTGACCTCGGTGCGGAGGCGCGTAATGCAGGCCTCGACCTCCACGATGTTGGCGGCTCCGCCCAGGCCCTCAATGATCTTTTCTGCTTTGGACATGGCTGCCCTTTCTGACGGTGCCCCGGGGAGCACTGCTTCAGCACCAGGACCGGCGGCCCGGGTGCGACCAATTATGTGCCCGTTCATCCGAACTGTCAGCGCCCCGCCTGGTAGATCTTTTCCCTTGACAGGCGCTCGTGGGATGAATCACACTGAACTGGTCATAACCAGACAGTACCGGCTGGAACCCTTTCTTCACAAGCCCCCACCCGATCCCGCAGAGGTGTAACCATGTCAACGTCCGAGACCGCCGCCCTGGCTCCCGAGAAGAAGCCGAACAGGGCCTTCGCCACCCTCCAGCGGCTGGGCCGGTGCCTGATGCTGCCCATAGCCGTCCTCCCTGCAGCCGGCATCCTGCTGCGCATCGGGCAGGGCGACCTGCTGGGCGCCATCCCCGGCTTCGAAGGCGGCGCCGCCGTCATCTCCGCCGCAGGCAATGCTGTGTTCACCTGGCTGCCGCTCATCTTCGCCGTCGGCATCGCCATCGGCTGGGCCAAGAAGTCCGACGGTTCCACCGCGCTGGCGGCCGTGGTGGGGTACATGGTGATCGATGGCGTCTTCAAGGCCATGTCCCCGCTGGTCCTGGCCGGGCAGGTTGACCCTGCCGGCAAGCCCGCCATGATCAACTACGGAGTCCTGGCCGGCATTGTGGTGGGCCTGCTGTCGGCCATGCTGTGGCAGCGGTTCTACCGCACCAAGCTGCCGGACTTCCTGGGCTTCTTCAGCGGCCGCCGCCTGGTGCCCATCCTGACGTCCGTCACCAGCCTGGCAGCCGGCGTCGTCCTTGCCCTGTTCTACCCGCTCTTCAACGCCGGCCTCTCGGCAGTAGGTGAAGCCGTAGCCGGCAACGCCGTGGTTGGTGGCGGCGTCTATGGTTTCGCCAACCGCATGCTCATCCCGGCCGGCCTGCACCACATCCTTAACTCCGCCGTCTGGTTCCTCATCGGCGACTACACCGACGCGTCCGGCCAGCTGGTCCGCGGCGACCTCAACCGCTTCTTCGCCGGCGACCCCAGCGCAGGCATCTTTATGACCGGATTCTTCCCCATCATGATGTTCGGCCTGCCGGCAGCAGCCCTTGCCATCTGGCGCCACGCCAAGCCTTCGCAGAAGAAGATCGTGGGCGGCATCATGCTCTCCACCGCCCTCACCGCGTTCTTCACCGGCATCACCGAACCGCTTGAGTACTCCTTCATGTTCGTCGCCTTCCCGCTCTACATCGTCCACGCAGTCCTCACCGGAACCTCCATGGCCCTGGTCAACGCGCTGGACATCCACCATGGATTCACGTTCTCCGCCGGGCTGATCGACTTCGTCCTCAACTTCGGTAAATCGGAGAACGGCTGGCTGCTCATCCCCATCGGACTGGGCTACGCCGTGATCTACTACTTCCTCTTCTCCATCGTCATCAAACGCTGGAACCTGCGGACGCCGGGCCGTGAGGACGACGAGGTCACCGTGGAGACAGACGCCGCCAAGTAGCGGCGTTCTCCTCCCGCTCACCCCGCCGCCGCGGCCGCACCAGCACCAGCACCAGCAACCGAAAGCAGTTTCACCGCATGGAAATCATCATCCTTCCCACCCCTGCCGACGTGGCCCGCACGGCCGCGGACGCCATCGAGGAGCATGTCCGCCGTGGCCCGTCCGTCCTGGGCCTCGCTACCGGGTCAACCCCGCTGGGCACCTACCAGGAGCTCATCGAACGGCACCGGACCGGCGGCCTGAGCTTCGCCCAGGCGCAGGCTTTTCTCCTCGACGAGTATGTGGGCCTGCCGAGTGCTCACCCGCAGTCCTACCACTCGGTGATCCGGGACGAGTTCACGGCCAGCGTGGATTTCGGTAGTGACGCGGTGCATGGCCTGGACGGCATGGCTGAGGACCCGCAGGCCGAGGCAGAGCAGTACGAGGCGCGGATTGCAGCTGCGGGAGGGGTGGATGTCCAGATCCTGGGCATCGGCACGGACGGGCATGTGGGTTTCAACGAACCCATGTCCTCGCTCGGCTCGCGCACCCGGATCAAGACCCTCACCCGCCAGACGCGGCAGGACAACGCCCGCTTTTTCGACCACGCGGACGACGTCCCGGACCACGTACTGACTCAGGGTCTTGGCACCATCCGGGAGGCCCGGCACCTGCTGCTGCTCGCCATGGGCGAGGCGAAGGCGGAAGCCATTGCGGCCGCCGTCGAGGGCCCGGTCGCCGCTATCTGCCCGGCGTCCGCGCTCCAGCTGCATCCGCACGTCTCTGTCCTGGTGGACGAGGCCGCGGCCTCACGGCTGGCCCACCGGGACTACTACACGGACACGTTCGGGCGGAAGCCGGCGTGGCAGGGACTCTGAGCACGGGCCAGGGCGCGCCGGCTGCTGCTGCTGCCAGCAGGGTGCAGCTGGAGCTTGCCGTGGAAAACGCCGACGGCGTGCGGCTGGCTGCCGCCGTTGGCGCGGTCCGGGTGGAGCTCTGCGCAGCCCTCGCCGAAACGGAGGGCATCACGCCAAGCATCGGCATGACGGAACAGGCCTGCCGCGTTGGGCTGCCCGTCCACGTCCTGGTGCGGCCGCGGCCGGGCAACTTCGCCTACTCGAGTGATGAGCTCGACGTCATCGAGCGCGACGTGGCTGCCGCGCTGGCCGCCGGTGCCGCGGGCGTCGTGGTGGGAGTTCTCGCGCCCGACGGCGGGCCGGACGTTCCTGCCCTCCGCCGGATTGTTGCAGCGGCAGGCCGGTCCAACCCGGCTGCGGAAATCACGTTCCACCGGGCGTTCGATGCTGCCCTCGCGGCTGGCATCGACCCTGCTGACGCGCTGGCCCGGCTCCAGCAGGCAGGCGTGGACCGCGTCCTGACCAGCGGGGGCAGCCCGGACTGCGCCGCCGGCCTGGTTATGCTGGGCCGTCTGGTGGAGCTGGGACGCACATACGCTCCGACGGTCCAGATCATGGCCGGCGGAGGAGTGACGCTTGGACTGGTACCGTCGCTGCTCGGCATCGGCGTCCACGCCGTGCACACCTCGGCCCGGCAACGTCTGGGTGGCGGTTCCGGTACGGACCGGGTAGAAAACGCCGATCCTGCCCTGGCAGCCCAACTGGGGGCAGCACTGACAACCGGAGGCCTGGAACCATGAGCGCTACTTTGATACTTCGCGGCCGCATCGTCACCGGAAGCATGGACGTCCCCGATGGTGCAGTAGCGATCGACGGCGGCGTGATCACCTACGCTGGTCCGGCGTCGGACTTTCCCGGCGACCCCGGGCCCACGGACCATGCGCGCATCATCCTGCCCGGACTGGTGGACCTGCATTGCCATGGCGCGCTGGGTTCGGATTTCTCTGAAGGTTCCGCCGAGGGCGCCCGGTCAGCGGCACAGTATCTGCACAGCCGCGGCACCACCACGCTGCTCGCAAGCCTCGTCACGGGGTTACCGAAACACTTGGTCCGGAACCTCAAGGCGCTGAAGACGCTGGCGGATGACGGGCTGATCGCTGGTTCCCATCTTGAAGGTCCGTTCCTCGCATCGGGACAGTGCGGCGCCCACGATCCCACGCTGCTGCTCGAACCCGACGCCGGGCTTGTGGCCGACCTGTTTGAGGCGGCCGGTTCCTCGCTGGTTTCCATGACGCTCGCAGCCGAGCTTCCGGGCGCCACGGCCCTGGTGGACATGCTCACTGCGCGCGGGGTCATTCCATCCTTGGGCCACACTGCTGCGGACCACGGCACCGCGGCTTCCCTCCTGGAGCAGGCTGCCGCTGGGCTGGCCGGGCCGGGGAACTGCACTGGAAGGATCCGCCCAACCGTCACGCACCTGTTCAACGCGATGCCCAGCTTGCACCACCGCTCCCCCGGCCCGGTAGCAGCCAGCATCAGCGCCGCCCACTCCGGCGATGCCGTGGTGGAGCTGATTGCCGACGGCGTCCACCTGGCCCCGGAGACGGTCAAGATGGTGTTCGAGCTGGTGGGGGCGGAGAACATCGCACTGGTCACTGACTCGATGGCCGCAACCGGCCTGCAGGATGGCGAGTACCGGCTGGGTACGCTGGCCGTCACCGTTGACCGTGGCGTCGCGCGTGTGGACAGTACTGGGGCAATCGCCGGCGGCACCGCAACCTTGCTGGACGTGGTGCGGTCCACGGTGGCGGCGGGTGTGCCCCTGCAGGATGCGGTCCACGCGGCAACGGCCGTTCCTGCCTCCGTGCTGGGACTGCCCGCGAAGGTAGGTGACCTCCGCGTCGGCATGCGCGCCGACGTCGTAGTTGTTGACAGGGACCTGTTGCTTGCCGGAGTCGTGCGCCGGGGCGAGTGGGTCAGGCCGCTGGGTTAGCGCTGTTCGGCTGCCTGACCGTTGAATGTCAGACCCCACTGCCAAGATGGGTTTATGGAAAGCACGACGGCGGTGGTGGAGGCGGAGGCAGCGGTCGACGCTTCTGTGGCTGCTTTTACGGCGGTGCTCGCGGGCGGCGGTGCGGCTGTTTCCGGTACTGGTACCGCTGAGCCTGTCACTGGCGCGTGTGCTGGCGCTGGTGATGATCCGTTGCAGCGGATTGCTGACGGGGCGTTGGAAGTTCTTGCAGGGCTGGCACGGTCCGAGGCGAAGCTGGCGGCATTGAAGGCGCAGGCGGTTCAGGTGTTCGCTGCCGCCACGAGTGTGCTGAACGGTCCGGCGTCCTCGCCGCATGAGGCTACGGCGCAGGACCGGAGCCTGGTGGCCGAGGTCGGGTGTGCACTGGTGATCGGTGATCGTGCCGCCGGTGCCCTGTTGGCCGAGTCCCACGCACTGACCACCACTCTGCCCCGGACGCTCGCAGCTTTGCAGGGCGGTTCGATCTCCTGGGCGCATGCCCGGGGGATGGTGGACGAGGCAGTCACCCTCGATCCGGCAGGCGCCGCCGCCATGGAGGCCCACTTCCTCGATCCCGACACCCCCAGGCCTGCCACCGCGGCCGCGATCGGGGAGATGCCCGCCTATCGGTTCCGGCACAAGGCCCGCATCTGGCGGGAACGCCACCACCCTGAATCGATCGAGAAGCGCCATGCCAAGGGCCTGGCGGACCGGAGGGTGGAGTACAGGCCGGACCAGGACGGCATGGCCTGGCTTTCGGCCTACCTCCCCGCCCACCGGGCAATGGCGGGCTGGAACCGGCTCAACGCCGTCGCCCGGGGCATACAGGGACCCGACGAACTCCGCACCCTCACCCAAATCCGGGCCGACCAATTCGCCGCAGCCATCCTCACCAACGGCACCAATACCAGCAGCAGTCGCGGTAATGGAGACAGTTCCAGCCTCCGTGCAGGCAACACCGCCCGCAACGGCGGCGCCAATAACGGCGACGGCGACCGGGCCAGTAACTGCAACGGCGACGGTGACGGGTTGGGTACCAACGACGGGGCAGGTGCAGGGACGGATCTTGCCGGGCTGTCGTCGGCGGTCCGGGCGCAGGTGCTCGTCATGGTCCCGGTAGTCGCGCTGATGGGAGTAACGGACGAGCCCGCCATGCTGGACGGGTACGGGCCGATCCCGGCGTCCATGGCGAGGGACCTGGTCGCGAACGGGGCGGATTCGTTCCACCGGGTCCTTGTCGATCCGCGGGACGGGGCGCCGCTGGAGATCGGGCGGACCAGCTACCGGGTCACCAAAGCCATGCGGAACTGGCTGCGGCTGCGGGACGGCAAATGCCCCTTCCCCGGCTGCAACAACCCGTCGTTGGATAACGAGGCAGACCACCTCCTGGCCTGGCAGCACGGCGGAACCACCGGCATCAGCAACCTCGGACACCCCTGCCCGAAGCACCACAAACTCAGACACACCACCGGCTGGACACCAACACCAGCCACCACAAACGAACCACCCGGCTGGACCTCACCCACCGGCCGGCACTACAAAAGCGAACATCAGGACTGGGAACCACCCCACTGGCCCGAATCTGTCCTGTCCGCCATGCCGGCGCCGTTGAATCCGGAGGAGCATCACAACGGGCAAGTTCCCGGCGTGCTGCCTTATCCGCCAATGGCCGTCGCCCAGGCCTGCCCTGCCGCAGACCTCCTGCACCTGGAACCTCCACCGGAGGAACCTGAAGATGACAACCTCATAGACCTGGACGACATACCAGCGGACGACCCCTTATGGGACGACTTCTACGCCCTGCCGCCCGTCCTGCCAAAGGACCCCATAAGTGACTGGGACGCAATAACGGACTGGGACCCGGCACTGACCTAGCCGGCACCAAACGCCCACAGACACGGGCAGCCCGGCGCACGTGGGTCGCCAGCCCCGAGCCGGAAAGACAGCCCAAGTACGCCGGACGAACGAATCAGCGAGCGCCTACTCAGCCCCGGGCAGGCAGACTTCCACGAGGCCGCCGCTTACCCGCGTCTCGAAGAGCGGCTGCTTCGCGGTCGCGGGGCCAGACTGCACTTCCCCCGTGCGCAGCGAGAAGGTGCTTCCATGCCAGGGGCACACCACGCACGGGTCGCCCCCGTCACCAGGGCCGCCGTTCTGGTCGACCGTGTTCAGGAGCCCGCCGCCCTTGACCTTGCCTTCGTGCAGCGGCCCGGAAAGGTGGCTGCAGACGTCGGACAGCACGCTGACGGACTCCCCCTCCCGGTAGGCAAGCAGCGGAATCTCGGCCACAACAACCTTGTGGAGCTTCCCGTCGGGCAGCTCGGACAGCGGCGCCAGCGGCTGCCATCCGCTCGGGAAGCGGTGCGGGATCTCCTCACTGTGATTCACGCCCGCCGCCTGCCGGTACGTGAGATGGCCGCCCAGGAACCCGCCCGCACCCACAACGGCCAGGCCGAGGTAGGCAAGCACCTTGCCTCCGCCCCGGCTGCCCCGGGCCCGGGCAACCAGCGAGGCAGCGTAGAGGCCCGTGGCCGTGATGTTGGCAGCGGCATGGACCAGCCCCACCCGCTGCTGCTGGGGGTGCAGTTGCGTCCAGTCGGTAAAGCCAGCCACCGCGGAGGGCACGGCGGCTCCGGTGCCCACACCGATCAGGAGCGCTGAGGCCTTGTCGTTACCAGGCAGGGCGTCCAGCACGGCCGCGGAGATCCACGCACCCATGGGCACCTGGACCGCCAGCGGATGCACGGGGTGTCCAATGGGAACGCCATGCAGGACGTCGCGTGCCCACTTGGGGCGGATGGCCCGCTTCACCACTTTTCGGACCTTCTTGGAAACGGGGTCCAGCCACTCCGCATCTTCCAGGCGGGTAACAAGTTCCAGTGCAGGCAGCGGTTTCATGTGTCTCCCTTACCCCTTTGCTCCATGTCCAGTCGATGCCGGGAAGCTTACTTGCCGGAGCAGGCGCAGCACAGGGCCCCATGGGTTAGAACCCTGCAAGCGCAGACAGCTACCGGCGCGAAAACCTAACGAAGCGGGGAACCCAGCACCGTGAACTGGTTGCCGCCCATTTCACCGGTGAGCAGTGGCATGGCTTCCTCAATCGCCGCCTGCACACTCTCCAGCCCCAGGGAAGCCCGGTGCGCCTCCGGCGATTCCCACAGTTCACAGACGAACACGGTGTCCGGCACGGCGTCGTTCACGCCCACCTCGTACAGCAGGCAGCCGGCCTCCTTCAGCCCGGCCATGGGCCGGACCAGGATTGAGAGGACGGCATCGCGCTGGCCGGGCTTGGTTTCGAGGCTTCCCACATTCGCAAAGGTCATAGAAACAGTGTGCAATACAAGGGCGACAAAGGGCGGAGGCTACCGCACCGCCGGCGCCGACGTCCCCAGCGGCGACGTTTCGACGGCGGTCCCCGCCGCCACGCTGCCAGGCACCCTGGTTCCGGCCGGCTCCAAGGCCGCATCCGTCGTCGTGGTTTCCCCTGCAAAGGCGCGGAGCATGGCGGCGCGGTCGAACTGGCCTTCCCACTTGGCCACCACGAAGGTGGCAACGCAGTTGCCCAGCAGGTTCACCACCACGCGCATGGAGTCCATCAGCCGGTCCGCGCCCAGGAGGAGGGCAACGCCCGCCACCGGGAAGATTCCCAAAGCACCCGCCGTGGCGGACAGGGCCAGGAACGCTGATCCGGGCACACCGGCCATGCCCTTGGACGTCAGCATGAGGATGCCCAGCGCGGCCAGTTGCTGGCCGAGGTCCAGGTTGTAGCCGAAGGCCTGCGCCAGGAACAGGAGGGAAATGGAGAGGTACAGCGCGGCGCCGTCGAGGTTGAAGGAATACCCGGTGGGGACCACCAGGCCGGTGGTGGCGCGGGAGCAACCGGCGTTGGTCAGCTTGGTCATGATGCGCGGCAGCACGGATTCGGTGGAGGCTGTGCCCAAAGCGAGTAGGAATTCCTCGCGGGTGTACTTCATGAACTGCCACAGCGGCACCCGCGGATAAACCCACGCCACCACAAACAGCAGTCCGATGAACACAATCGCCGCGCCGTAGCAGGCCGCGATCAACAGGGCATACGTGCTCAGGGAGCTGAGGCCGTACTGGCCGATGATGAATGCCATGGCACCGAAAGCACCCACCGGCGCCACCCGCATGACCCAGCCCATGATCTTAAAGAACAGCTCCAGCACGGTCTCCATCAGCGTGACGACTGGCATGCAGCGTTCACGGCCGACGACGACGATCGCCGCGCCGAAGAAGACGGCGAAGCACAACACCTGAAGCAGGCTGTTGCTGGCAAAAGCTCCCACCACGCTGGTGGGAATGATGCCCAGGATGAAGGCGCCAGCGTCCTTCGGCGGCGCGGTGGCGGTTTTGGCGTTGAGGGCGTCCTGGGAGAGCGACGCCGGATCGATGTTCAGTCCCGCGCCAGGCTGGACCACGTTCCCCACCACCAGGCCAAAGACCAGGGCAAACAGCGTGGCCGCCGTGAAGTAGATCAACGCCTTGACGCCGGTGCGGCCCACGGCCTTGACGTCACTGACCGCGGCGATGCCCGTGACGATCACCAGGAAGATCAACGGAGCGATGATCATCTTGATCAGCTGGATGAAGCCGTCACCCAGGGGGCGAAGCCCTGCGCCGATGTCCGGCCAGAGGTGTCCGATGAGGATGCCGGCCACAACGGCCACCAGGATCTGGAAGAAAAGGGACTTGTAGAGCGGCTTCCTGGAAGCGGGAGGTGCTGCCGTGGGCGCGGTGACATTCATGCCGTTGCCTGTTCGCTGGAGGACAGCGGCACATAGGATGCCGCAGGGTCACGAGCAACGTTAGGGACCGCATGTTTCCGGAAAGATAAATCCATAATGCGGAACTATTAAGCCTGCGGGCGCCTGCCGGGAGGAATTTGGGGTGCCCCGGTCCCCGCGGCTCAGTCCGCAGCCGGCAGTGCCGCGGACTGGACCACCACCGCGCCGCTGGACGTGGTGTCCTCGTTCAGCATCCAGCCCACCCGTTTAACCGTCCGCAGCATCACCACGCTTTCCACCAGGTGTATGCCGGGGACCTTTTGCTGGAGGGAAAGTTCGGCGGTCATAACGTCCGCAAGGGACTGCAGCCACATGATGATCACGAAGTTGGTGGGCCCGGTGGTGGAGGCGCTCAGTCGAACATTCTTAATGGTCCGGATGGCGGCAGCCGCTTCCTCATGCTGTCCCGCGGGAACATTGGCGAACCACTGGCATGTCACGGGGTAGGAGGAAAAGGCTTGCGCAATTTCACAGCGGAACAGCAGGACGCCGCTGGCCAGCACCCGGTTCAGCTGCCGCTGCACCGTTGCCGGACGACGCCCCAATTCCCGAGCTATCTGGGCCGCGGTTGCCCTTCCGTCGCGGGCCAGGAACGGCAACAGGTCCAGGTGGCTTTGCGGCAACTGCCCGGCTTCCGCATGGCGGGCGTCCGGGCCGCTTTGGCGCCCGAGCGTCCGAAGCAATGCCAGCTGATGCTTGTCCAGGATATTCAGCCGCCACTCGTCGGCGCTGGTGTGAAGCCGCGTGCACAGGGCCGCCTGGTACTTGATCAGCCCCTCGATGCTCTTCAACTGGGCCACCACCGAGGCACTGAACTCCTCCAGCGACCTGGTGACCACGGTCAGCATAAGGTCCCGGTTGCTTGCCGCTTCTTCCACGGTAATGATCCCGGGGATGCCGGCCAATTGCGCTGTCACGCTGTCCCGCAGGTTCATGTCGCAGTCCACCGCCACGAAGGCCAGGAGCATCTGCTGTGGATCCCCCGCGAGGTGAGCCGTCACCCACGCTGCCCCGCTTGAGGTCAGCCGTTCCCAGCGGGCAGCAAGGGTGGTGGCGTGCACGCCCAGCACCTTGGAGGCGTCCGCCCAGCCGAGCCGGGGATACGTCTGCAGCACCTGGATGAGGGCCAGGTCTTCCTCACTGAGTTCCATCAGGTCCACCTCCTCATGCACGAATCCTGCAGATGTCCGGTACAGGAAGGATATTTCCAGCGCTTTCTCTGGATGTGAGTTGCGCCACTCCAGAATAGTCCACAGACCACGAAAGCTAAGCCCAGGAGCCGCACAGTGCCCGTAATTGAAGACGCCAAGGAACTGCATGGGGACCTCATCCGTCTCCGCCATGACCTCCACCGGCACCCGGAAATCGGGCTGCACCTCCCGCGGACCCAGGAGAAAGTCCTCGAGGCCCTCGACGGGCTTCCTTTCGAGATCACCCTGGGCAAGGAAACCTCCTCCGTCACCGCAGTGCTTCGCGGGGGCAAGGCCGCGGCAGGCAGCACGGGCGCCCAGCGGCCCGCGGTTCTCCTCCGCGCCGACATGGACGGCCTTCCCGTCCAGGAGAAGACGGGCGTGGAGTTCTCTTCCCAGGCCGACGGCGCCATGCACGCCTGCGGCCACGACCTGCACACCTCGATGCTCACCGGAGCCGCCACCCTCCTTGCCGAGAAGCAGCACCTGCTGCAGGGCGACGTCGTCCTGATGTTCCAGCCCGGCGAAGAGGGATGCGACGGTGCCAGCTACATGATCCGCGAAGGCGTCCTGGATTCCGCCGGAACCCGCGTGCAGGCGGCTTACGGGATGCATGTGTTTTCCTCGCTCGAGCCCCACGGCACGTTCTGCACGAAGCCCGGCGTGATGCTTAGCGCCTCGGACGGGCTGGAGGTCACGGTGCTGGGTGCGGGCGGCCACGGCTCAGCCCCGCACGCTGCGAAGGATCCCGTCACAGTGGCTGCCGAGATGGTCACCGCCCTGCAGGTCATGGTGACCCGGCAGTTCAACATGTTCGATCCGGTGGTGCTCTCGGTGGGTGTGCTGCACGCCGGCACCAAACGGAACATCATCCCCGAGACTGCCCGCATCGAGGCGACGGTCCGAACCTTCTCGGAAAGCTCCCGGCTCAGGATGATGGAGGCCGTGCCGCGCCTGCTCCAGGGAATAGCGGCCGCGCACGGGGTGGAGGTCCACGTGGACTACCAGGAGGAATACCCCCTCACCATCACCAACGAGGACGAAACGCACACGGCGGAGAAGGTCATTGCGGGACTTTTCGGCGAGCGCCGCCTTTCCCGCTGGGCCACTCCCCTGAGCGGTTCGGAAGACTTTTCCCGGGTACTCGCCGAGGTGCCCGGCACGTTCGTCGGCCTCAGCGCCGTCGCCCCGGGCGGCGATCCGGCCGCCTCACCGTTCAACCACTCCCCTTATGCAACGTTCGACGACGGCGTGCTGGCTGATGGAGCTGCGCTCTACACCGAACTGGCCACCTCGCGCCTTGCCGCCCTGGCGGCGGCGGCCTGACCCGCCGTCGCCCTTCCCATCCCCATCCTCTTCACCACGAACCTGAGGAAGTAACCATGTCCATTGCAGTAACCAAGCAGCAGACTGGACGCGTGTCCACCACCAAGACCATCGTCGGAACCGGCATCGGCAATGCCGTCGAATGGTACGACTGGGCCATTTACGCCACGTTCACGCCTTTCATTGCCAGCCAGCTCTTCAGCAAGGCCGACCCGGCGTCGGCGGTACTGTCCACGCTGGCGATCTTCGCCGTCGGCTTTGTGGCACGGCCCTTCGGCGGCTTCCTCTTCGGCTGGATCGGCGACAGGGTGGGCCGCAAGACCTCGATGACCCTCGCCGTCGGACTCGCTTCGCTGGGCAGCCTGATGATCGGCATCGCTCCGACCTTCGCGAGCATTGGCGCCTGGGCGTCCCTGATGCTGCTGGTGGCACGGCTCATCCAGGGCCTGGCGCACGGCGGCGAGCTGCCGTCGTCGCAGACCTACCTGTCCGAGATGGCACCCAAGGAGCACCGCGGCTTCTGGGCCACCCTGATCTACACCTCCGGAACCGTGGGCATCCTGTTCGGCACACTGCTGGGCGCCGTCCTTAACATGACCCTGACGGCGGAGGCCATGAACGCCTGGGGCTGGCGCATCCCGTTCCTGCTGGGCGCAGCCATGGGGCTGTACGCGCTGATCATGCGGTCACGGCTGCACGAGACCGAAGCGTTCGAGGGCGAATCGCTGGCCGAAAAGCGCGCACCGCTCTGGCCGCAGATTGTCCGCCACCGCAAGCAGGCGCTGCAGGTCATCGGCCTGACGGTTGGACTGACAGTCATTTACTACGTCTGGGGAGTCGTGGCGCCCAGCTACGCCACCACCGCACTGAAGATCGACCGCGGCGAAGCACTCTGGGCAGCCGTCATCGCCAACATCGTCTTCATCGCCGCCCTTCCCTTCCGGGGGAAACTGTCCGACCGCATCGGACGCAAGAAGGTGCTGTGGTCCGGCGCCATCGGGTCTGCAGTGATGCACTTCCCCATGACCTGGCTGCTCAAGGATTCAGCCTGGCAGCTGGCCGTGGGTATGTCCGTCATGCTGGTCTTCATTGCTGCGAGCGCCGCCATTGTGCCGGCCGTCTACGCAGAGCTGTTCCCCACGTCCATCCGCACCGTCGGCGTGGGTGTGCCGTACTCCATCTGCGTGGCAGTGTTCGGCGGCACCGCACCGTACCTGCAGCAGTGGCTCGGAACCACCATGGGCGTGCCGCAGCTGTTCAACATCTACGCAGTGGCGCTCCTGGCCGTGAGCGCGGCGTTCGTGTTCACCATTCCCGAGACCAAGGGCAAGGACCTGACGCACTAGGGGCAGGCTTGAAACGCAACCAAAAAGGGTAGACGCGGCCCTAGCGCGTGCCGAAGCGCAGGTGCACGATTTAAGTACCGGATCACAAACATTCAATGAGGCCGGATATGCGCCCCCACTAGCAGGGCGTGCAGTTTGAAAAGGGGACGGGCAGGCTGCGGCCGCCGCTGACCAACCGCGATGCTCAGTCAGGCGCTGGCTTACCTGCCCCACATGGGGAATCGCGCCCTAACACAATTGGTGAATCGCATCCTTTTCAGGAGCACAAATGTCCATCACTCCATCAACAGGAATCCGCTCAACCCGAGCAAGGATCGCCCTGGTTCCGCTCCTCTCCCTGGGCCTGCTCGGCGGTTCCGTGGCATTCGCCGGCCCGGTCCAGGCACATGACGACCGGCGTGACGACCGGCACGGGTGTACCGTCAAACCGCTGGACCCCAAGGACCTCCGCGGCAACAAGGTCGACTTCAGGATCAAGGCCGATTGCGACGGCAAGAAGACCGTCCATATCCGCCAACTCCGCTACGAGGACGAGAAGGGCCCGCGGCGCACGGACGACTTCCTCGGCAGCTCCCACTTCTACGAGGAATTCGACAAGAAGGACGACGCCAGGATCATCCACAGCGTTGACAAAGTCCGCAACCTGGACAAGAGGGGCGCCGAAGAGGTGTACCACATGGTGTCTTACCGGGTGAAGAAGGACAACGGACACTGGTCCGACTGGTCCGACTGGAAGAAGAGCGACGTGGTTGAAGTTACGAGAGGCCGCTGACAGGGCGGGACTTTCCGTAGACAGAAACATAAGAGAGCCAGGGGCCACCGCCCCTGGCTCTCTGTCGTGTGCGGCCTGGACCACGTTGCGTGGGCCAATGCGCCCCTTGACTCCCCCACCCCTCATTCCCTACACTTTTCATAAAGCAGAATCTAAATTCCACAAAGCGGAAAGTTTGAGAACTCGAAGCAAGGGAAGATGGATCAAAGCCCTCCTTGGAAGGACCTACGATGACGTACACAGTGAACTGCTCCATCCTCCTCACGGAGCTGCCCCTGCTCGAGCGCCCCGCCGCAGCCAAGGCAGCCGGCTTTGACGCTGTGGAGTTCTGGTGGCCGTTTGAAAGCTCCGTTCCGTCCGACGCCCAGGTCACCGAATTCGAGAACGCCATCAAGGACGCAGGGGTGCAGCTCACCGGCCTGAACTTCAACGCCGGCAACATGCCCGGCGGCGACCGCGGCCTGGTCTCCTGGAAGGGACGCTGCTCCGAGTTCAAGGACAACATCGACGTTGTGGCCGGCATCGGCGAGCGCCTGGGCTGCAAGGCCTTCAACGCCCTCTACGGCAACCGGCAGGAGGAGTTCACTCCCGAGGAGCAGGACGAACTGGCGGTCAAGAACCTCGCCGCAGCAGCAGAAGGCGTCGCCCGGATCGGCGGGACCGTCCTCCTCGAACCGGTCAGCGGAGCACCCAAATACCCGCTCCTCACCGCCGACGACGCACTCAAGGTCATCGCCCGGGTGAAGGCGGAGGCCGGCGTCGGCAACATCAAGCTCCTCGCCGACTTCTACCACCTGTCAGTCAACGGCGACGACGTCGAGTCCGTCATCGAAAACCACGCCAAGGACTTCGGCCACATCCAGATCGCGGATAACCCCGGCCGCGGCGCCCCCGGCACCGGCACCCTTCCCCTCGGCGAGTGGATCGCCCGCAGCCGTGAACTCGGTTACGAGGGCTACATCGGCCTCGAGTACAAGGAACCGCAGGAAACGGCCTTCAGCTGGGCCATCCGCGAACACGCCGCCAAGTAATCCCCGCCCGCCCAACTAGGTAGCAGCAGATGTCGTTTACGGCCCCCAAAACAACATCTACTGCGACCTAGTTGGAATCCTGCCGCACCATCACAGACTTCCAGAAAAGAGAACCATCATGAGCAACGTTGCAGTTATCGGACTCGGAATCATGGGCCTGCCCATGGCCATCAACCTGGTCAAGGCCGGCCACACCGTCACCGGCTTCAACCGCAGCCAGGACAAGATCGACAAGCTCGTCTCCGAAGGCGGCAAGGGTGCCACCAGCATCGCTGACGCCGTCAAGGATGCCGACGTCGTCATCACCATGGTGCCGGACTCCCCCGATGTCGAGGGTGTTGTCAGCGGCAAGGACGGCGTCTTCGCCAACGCCAAACAGGGCACCCTGTGGATCGACGCCTCCAGCATCCGCCCCGACGTCGCCAAGCGCCTCTCCGACGACGCCCGCGAAGCCGGCATCCGCCCGCTCGACGCTCCCGTCTCCGGCGGCGAACAGGGCGCCATCGACGCCGTCCTCTCCATCATGGTGGGCGGCGACAAGGCAGACTTCGACGCAGCATCGGACGTCCTGAACGCCGTCGGCAAGACCATCGTCCACGTGGGCCCCTCCGGCTCCGGCCAGACGGTCAAGGCAGCCAACCAGCTCATCGTCGCCGTCAACATCGAGGTCCTCGGCGAGGCCATCGCCTTCCTCGAGGCTTACGGAGTGGACACCGACGCCGCCCTCAAGGTCCTCGGCGGCGGCCTCGCCGGCTCCAAAGTCCTGGACCAGAAGGGCCAGAAAATGCTCGACCGCAATTTCGACCCCGGCTTCCGCCTGGCCCTGCACCATAAGGACCTGGGCATCGTCACCTCCGCCGCCCGCGAAGCCAACGTCGCCGTCCCCCTCGGCGCCGTCGTCGCCCAGCTCGTCGCCGCCACCGTCAACCAGGGCGACGGCGCACTGGACCACTCAGGACTCTTCAAGCAGGTCCTCCAGCTCAGCGGCCGGAAGTAATCCCGGGCAGCAGCTAAGCCAGCCCCACCAAAACGGGGCACTTCGACACAGGCTCGCCGGTCGCCGTCGTCAATTACGACGGCGGCCACCCCCAAAGTGCCCCGCGACGGTTCGTGGGGGTACTTCAGCACACCCAAAAACAGGCTTTTCCCACCAGACTTTTAGTAGGAGCACACCATGAGCAAGATGCGTACCGTTGATGCAGCGGTTGCCATCCTGGAAAAGGAAGGCGCCATCGAGGCGTTCGGCCTGCCAGGCGCCGCGATCAACCCCTTCTATTCCGCAATGCGCGCCCACGGCGGCATCCGCCACACCCTGGCCCGCCACGTTGAAGGTGCCAGCCACATGGCGGACGGCTTCAGCCGGGCCAAGGACGGCAACATCGGCATCTGCATCGGCACCTCCGGTCCGGCCGGCACGGACATGATCACCGGCCTGTACGCCGCGTGGGCCGATTCCATCCCGATGCTCTGCATCACCGGCCAGGCCCCCGTGGCCAAGCTGCATAAGGAAGATTTCCAGGCCGTGGACATCGAGTCCATTGCCAAGCCCGTCACCAAGATGGCCATGACCATCCTGGAGCCCGGCCAGGTTCCCGGCGCCTTCCAGAAGGCGTTCCAGCTGATGCGCTCCGGCCGCCCCGGCCCCGTGCTGCTGGACCTGCCCATCGACGTGCAGATGGCCGAGATCGAGTTCGACATCGACACCTACGAGCCCCTGCCCGTGGAAAAGCCGAAGGCCTCCCGCAAGCAGCTGGAAAAGGCCCTGGACATGCTGACCGCAGCCCAGCACCCGCTGATCGTGGCCGGCGGCGGCATCATCAACGCAGGCGCCTCCGCGCAGCTCGTTGAGCTGGCCGAGACCCTGAACATTCCCGTCATCCCCACCCTGATGGGCTGGGGCACCATCCCGGACGACCACCAGCTCATGGCCGGCATGGTGGGCCTGCAGACGTCCCACCGCTACGGCAACGAGAACTACCTGCAGAGCGACTTCGTGATCGGCATCGGCAACCGCTGGGCCAACCGCCACACCGGCGGCCTGGAGACCTACACGGCCGGCCGGAAGTTCGTGCACATCGACATTGAGCCCACCCAGATTGGCCGCGTGTTCTCGCCGGACCTGGGCATCGCCTCCGACGCCGGTGCGGCGCTGGCCGGGCTGGTTGAGCTCGCCAAGGAGCGCAAGGCGGCAGGGTCCCTGCCGGACTACAGCGCCTGGGTTGCCGAGTGCCAGGACCGCAAGGCCTCCCTGCACCGCAAGACGCACTTCGGGAACATCCCCATCAAGCCGCAGCGCGTGTACGAGGAGATGAACAAGTCCTTCGGCCGCGACACCATCTACGTGTCCACCATCGGGCTGTCGCAGATCGCCGGCGCGCAGATGCTGCACGTGTTCGGCCCGCGCAAGTGGATCAATGCCGGCCAGGCGGGCCCCCTGGGCTGGACGGCCCCGGCCGCCCTCGGCGTGGTCCGCGGCAAGCCCGACGAGACCGTGGTGGCCCTCTCCGGCGACTACGACTTCCAGTTCATGATCGAGGAACTGGCCGTGGGCGCGCAGTTCAACCTGCCGTACATCCACGTGGTGGTGAACAACTCCTACCTGGGGCTGATCCGCCAGTCCCAGCGCGGGTTCAACATGGAACAGAACGTGTCCCTGGCGTTCGACAACATCAACTCGCCTGAGACCAACGGCTACGGCGTGGACCACCTCAAGGTTGCTGAAGGCCTGGGCTGCAAGGCCGTGCGCGTGGAGGACCCCAACGACCTCGCCGCCGCCTTCGACAAGGCCAAGGCACTCATGGGCGAGTTCCAGGTTCCCGTGGTGGTGGAAGTGATCCTGGAGAAGGTCACCAACATCTCCATGGGCGTGGAAATCAACGCCGTGAACGAGTTCGAGGAACTGGCCGAGACCGCCGCCGACGCCCCCACCGCCATCCTGGCGCTGCAGGCCTAAACCCTGCAGCCCTCAAAAGAAAGACAGCCATGCGCATTGTCATTGCCCCGGACAAGTTCAAGGGGTCGTTGTCCGCCCCCGAAGTCTGTGCGCACCTGGAAAAGGGCCTGCAGCGGGGCGCGGGCGGGAACCTTGAGGTGATCCGGATTCCCGTGGCCGACGGCGGTGAGGGAACCCTCGACGCCGCCGTCGGCTCGGGCTTCACCCGCCGCAGCGCCGTGGTGGCCGGACCAACGGGGGAACCGGTCACGGCCGAGTTCGCCGTCCGGGGCAATGAAGCCGTCATCGAGATGGCCGCGGCCTCGGGCCTGGCGCTTCTTCCCGCAAGTGTCCTGGTGGACGGGCGTCCGGGCCCGGCGGCGGCCGCCACGGCCACGAGCCTGGGCACTGGCCAGCTCATCCGTGCCGCCCTGGATGCCGGCTGCAACCGCATCATCCTGGGCGTGGGCGGCAGTGCCAATACCGACGGCGGCGCCGGAGTCCTGCAGGGCCTCGGCGCCAGGCTCCTCGATGCCGCCGGCAACGACCTTCCGGCCGGCGGTGCCGCCTTGGCCCGCCTGGACCGGATCGACTTCAGCGGGTTCGAACCCCGGCTGAAGGACACACGCTTTGTGCTGGCGTCCGACGTCGACAATCCCTTGCTGGGCCCCCAGGGCGCCGCGGCGATTTTCGGCCCGCAGAAAGGCGCCACACAACAGGACGTCGGCATGCTCGACGCCGCCCTGGCCAGGTTTGTCGAAGTCCTGGCCAGGGAAATCGGTTCGGAAGGCCCGTACAACAGGGCCTTCAAAGCGGCGGAAGCCCCAGGCGCCGGAGCGGCAGGAGGCGTTGGCTACGCAGCCATCGCCGTCCTGGCCGCAACCCGGCGCCCGGGCATCGACGTCGTGCTTGAATTCACCGGCCTCGCCGAACGGCTGGCCGGCGCCGACCTGGTGATCACCGGCGAAGGCAGCCTGGACGAACAAAGCCTCCTGGGCAAGACCCCCATGGGCGTGGCCCGGGCAGCCGCGGCGCAGGGCGTCCCGGTGGTTGCCGTCTGCGGGCGAAGCACCCTGGCAGAGGGGCAGGCGGCCGCCGCCGGATTCGAGGACGTTTACGCTTTGACCGAGCTTGAAAGCAATGTAGACAGGTGCATAGCAGAGGCAGCGCCGCTTCTGGAGCAGCTAGGCACACAGATCAGCGGAAGGCTGGCAGCCACCACGCTGTCCCGCTCCGCAACCACCAAGGAGGACCTCCATGTCTGAAGAACGTTTTGACCTGGTCATCCGCGGCCAGCGCATCCTCACCACCGCCGGCCTGGCTCCCCGTGAAGTGGGCGTCCGCGGCGGCAAGATCGTGGCCCTCGAGCCGCTGGGCAACGGCCTGGCGGGCGCGGAAGTCATCGAACTGGCTGACGACGAAACCCTCATCCCCGGCCTGGTGGACACCCACGTCCACGTCAACGAGCCCGGCCGCACCGAGTGGGAAGGCTTCGCCTCCGCCACCCGTGCAGCGGCGGCCGGCGGCGTCACCACCATCATCGACATGCCGCTGAACTCCGTCCCTCCCACCACCACCGTGGCAAACCTCAAGCTCAAGCGTGAGGTGGCCGAGGACCAGGCGTTCGTCGACGTCGGATTCTGGGGCGGCGCGATCCCTGGCAACAAGGGCGACCTGCGTGCCCTGCACGACGAAGGCGTGTTCGGCTTCAAGTGCTTCCTCCTGCACTCCGGCGTGGACGAGTTCCCGCACCTGGACGCGGACGAGATGGAGGAGGACATGGCCGAGCTCAAGTCATTCGATTCGCTCATGATCGTCCACGCCGAGGACTCGCACGCCATCGACCGCGCCCCGCACCCCGGCGGCGACCACTACCAGACCTTCCTGGCCTCCCGCCCGCGCGGAGCCGAGAACAAGGCCATCGCCGAGGTCATTGAACGGGCCCGCTGGACCGGCGCGCGCGCGCACATCCTGCACCTCTCGTCGTCGGACGCGTTGCCCATGATTGCCAGCGCAAAGCGCGACGGCGTGAAGCTCACCGTGGAAACGTGCCCGCACTACCTCACGCTGATGGCCGAGGAAATCCCGGACGGCGCCACCGCCTACAAGTGCTGCCCGCCGATCCGTGAGGCCTCCAACCGGGAGCTGCTGTGGCAGGGCCTGCTGGACGGCACCATCGACTGCATCGTCTCGGACCACTCCCCCTCCACCCTGGACCTGAAGGACCTGGAGAACGGTGACTTCGCCGTCGCCTGGGGCGGCGTCTCGTCGCTCCAGCTGGGGCTCTCGCTCATCTGGACCGAGGCCCGGCACCGCGGCATCCCGCTGGAGCAGGTGGTGTCCTGGATGGGCGAGAAGCCCGCCGCCCTGGCCCGGCTCTCCACCAAGGGACAGCTGGCACTGGGCTACGACGCCGACTTCGCCGTCTTCGCCCCGGATGAGGCCTTCGTGGTGGACGTCTCCAAGCTCAAGCACAAGAACCCCATCACCCCGTACGACGGCAAGGCCCTCTCCGGCGTGGTCCGGAAGACCTTCCTGCGCGGGGCCGTCGTGGACGGGCAGACCCCCACGGGCAAGCTGATCCGCCGCGGCGGAGTCTAAGGACGCGCCATGGCAGTGGAAGCCCACCATCCGAGGACGGGGGCGCGTCCCGGAACCATCGCCAGGCCTGCCTTCACCGGGGCAGCCGCCCGCGGCCTCGCCGTGTGGGTGGTCCCGGAGGAACGCACCAGCCCGGAACTCCTGGCCCGCGCCGCCCAACTGGTCCTGGCCAGGGCCCTTCAAACTGCTCCGGAGGCGGAAGTCCACTGGCCCGCCGCCGGAGCTCCCACGCCGGGGTCCTCCGCTGACTCGGGGGGAGCCGCAGACGACTCCTCTCATTCTCCCTCCGCGGCAGAGGACCCTGCCGGCGCCCCATCCGGGGCACCAGGGGAGGACGACGGCGGCACCCGGCTGCCGCCGTCGGCCGGCCCCGTGAGCCGCATGGCGGTGGACCTCGCCGCTGACCAGGTCCTTTTGGATGGACGGCGGGTGCCGCTGACCGGCGTCGAATTCAAGGTCCTCCGGTACCTGGTCACGCACCTGTCCCGCACAGTGGGCAGGGAGGAACTGCAGGAGTTCCTGGACTCGTTCGAAACCCCCGGCGCCTCGGCCCGGTCCATCGACGTGTACGTGGGCAGGATCCGCCGCAAGCTCGGGAATGCCCGCCATGCCGTGGCCACCGTCAGGGGCGGCGGCTACCAGTTTGTGCCCGGTTCCTGCGCCACCGTCCGCGGGCCGGCGGAATACTGCATATGACGCCGGAGTTGTACCACTGAGCGGGAAGCCGCTTCACTTGATGTTTTGCCAGTAATGACAAAGTCTTCCAAAGGAACACCATGAGCCCCACCCTGACCACCAAGCTCCAGCCCGGAACCCCGGCCCCTGACTTCACCCTTCAGGATGCCCAGGGCCGCGAGACTGCCTTGGCCGATTACCGTGGCAAGAACGTCATCGTGTACTTCTACCCGAAGGCCGCCACCCCTGGCTGCACCACCGAGGCCTGCGACTTCCGCGACAGCCTGGCTTCCCTCCAGGGCAAGGGCTACGAGGTCATCGGCGTCTCCCCCGACGAGCCCGAGGCGCTGGCCGGCTTCACCGGCGACTTCTCCCTGACCTTCCCGCTGCTCTCCGACCCGGACCACTCAGTTGCCCTGGCCTACGGCGCCTGGGGCGAGAAGCTGGTCAACGGCGAAATCACTGAGGGGATCGTCCGCTCCACAGTCGTGCTGGATACCGAAGGCAACGTCGTCCTGGCGCAGTACCAGGTCGAGGCCGATGGCCACGTGGCCGCCCTGAAGGAAGCCCTGGGAATCTAGCGCTCGCTCTCTTACCGCAGCTTTTTCCCGGACGCTCTCGCACTTACCGCAGCTTTCCCCGGACGCTCTCTCACTTACCGCAGCTTTTTCCCGGACGCTCTCGCACTGGTCACCATCTCACTGGTCAGCAGTGCGGGGGCGTTCGGTGTTTACGCAGCGGTGTCCGGTGCCCGCGACTCTTCTGCCGCCGCCTGTGCGTACGACGCCGAGACCCGGCGGTAGACGGGCGTGAGGAAAGCCAGCAGCGCGGCGATGATCATGATGGCCCCGGCCACGAGGAATACGAGGGCGATGCCGCGGGAGGTGCCCTCGCCCAGCAGCGGGGCCAGCTGGGCGGCGCCGTCGGCGGACCGGGCGTAGGGAATGATCCAGAACTGGGCGATCGGGGCGATAAGGAACGCCGTGACAGGCGATGCTGCGGACTCGAAGGCCATGGCGAACCCGAACACCCGGCCCTGCCGCTGCAACGGCACCACCTGCTGGATGACAGTCTGCTCCGCAGCTTCCACAAAGGGCACCAGGACCAGGTAGGCCCAGATTCCCGCGATGTACAGCCACGCCCACTCCCTGATTGTGAAAATTGCACCCAGGAAACCCATGAGGGCCACCGCAAGGAGCAGCGTCCGCAAAGGGTTGGATCCCAGCCCGAACTTGCCAATCAGCGCACCGCCCACAAGGATCCCCGTGAACCCCACGGCGGAGAAGATTCCCCACAGCTCCACGGGGAACATCTCCAGGCCGTAGGGATCCATCAAGGCCATGTAGACGCCGCCAATGAAGTTGTTGAACGTGGAGAACAGGATCAGGGCGAACAGCCCGGAGATGGCCAGCACGGCGGCGAGGGAGCCGCGCAGGTCGAAGCTGCCGTGGGCATCCGTGGCTGCCGCCCGGACTTCCTCGGGCATGCGCAGGGTGAGCAGGTGCAGGAACGCCAGTGCCGTGAGCGCCAGCGCGACGGCGATGGTCCAGCCCATGCCGAGCAGCCCCACCGAGAGACCGGAGAGCACGGACGTGACAATGAACATCAGTCCCTGCACCATGCCCACCAGCCCATTGGCGTTGGCGCGGCGGTCCGGCTCGACCAGGATGGTCACCGTGGTGGAGAGGGCAATGTTGCGCATGTTCTCAACCACCGCGCCGATCAGGATGACCAGCGTGAACACCCAGAACCACGGCCGGGTCAGGTCCAGCAGCCAGGCGGTGGGCGTCAACAGGAACATGGCCCCGGACAACGCAAACATCACCAGGGTGAAGGCCGCGGCGAATCGCATCACGGCCAGCTTGCGGTAGCGGTCAACGAAGGTGCCGAAGCTGATGCTGGACGCGGCGATCAGCAGCATGTACGCGCCGCCCACTACCCCGGTGGCAATCACGTTGCGCGTCTCCAGGTACACCCAAAACGTCAGTGCGAACCAGAGATAGCTGGTGGTGACGTTGGCGGCCGCGGTGTTCACCAGGATCCCGGCGAAGGTGCGGGACCGCTGGGCCGGGGTGCGCACAGACGTGTCGACGGCGTTCGGATCAGTGAGGCGCGGAGGCTCACCCTCCTCGGGTGCGGCGGACGCTAAGGCAACGTCCTCGCTAAGTCTTCTCCCGCCGTCGGAAGCCGCAGCGGCGCGCGGCGGGACCGGCTCCTGCTCGGTCATGCGTCCCAGTGTAATAACAACCTTGGAGCATGGACACGGTCAGGGGCCGGGGGTTTTTGTCAGCGCTTGTCTCGGTCGCTGAATTCCTCGTCCAGCTCGTAGTGGCGGAACTCGGTTTCGCGGTCCGATTCACCATCCACCACCATTTCGTGGTCGAGCTGGCGCTGGACCTGGCTGTCCAGGACCTGCAGTTCCTGGTCCGAGACGTTTTCCAGATCCTCCGGGAACTGGTCTTCCGGAGTGAGGTGCAGCTTGTCGTTCATTGTGCCCGCCATGTCTATCCGCAGTTGCCGTGTCGGTACAGTGTAGCGGTGCTGTCCCCCGCAGGGGCAGGCGCCGTTGCAGAGCGCCGTTGCAGAGCGTTGCAGCCCGGTGACAGGATGGCCGCATGGGCATCGAGGTCCGTCCCGCAACCAGCTTCGAGGACGTCAAAACCATGGTCGGACCCAAACGGCCCGACGCCAACGTCTGCTGGTGCCTGAGCTACCGCATCCCGTCGAAGCAAAACCAGGCCCTGCGCGGGACCGAGCGCGGCGCCCTGGTGAAGCAGCTGGTGGCGCAGGATCCCCCACCGGGGGTCTTGGCGTACGACGGCGGCGAGGTAGTTGGGTGGGCAGCGGTCCACCCCCGTGCGGACACCAGTTTTGCCGGCAACCGCAAGATCCCGCATGTGGACGACACAAAGGTGTGGTCCGTCTGGTGCATCCGGGTGCGGCCCGGCTACCGGGGCAAAGGCATCTCGCACCACCTGCTCGCCGGCGCGGTGGACATGGCCCGGGCCTACGGGGCACCGGCCATCGAGGGGTACCCGGTGGACAACGGCAGCCGGAAAGTGGACCTCACCATGGCCTATGTGGGCACGCGCAAACTGTTTGAGGATGCGGGCTTCACCAAGGCCGCGGACACCGGATCAAAGCTTAATGGGTTCCCGCGGGTGCTGATGCGGCTGGAGCTGCCGCCACGCTGAAGGCGTCAGGGTTTCTTCCACCAGCTCCGTGGCCAGTCTTCGTCAATAGCCCACAGCGCCAAAAGGAGTGCGTCCACTGTCATGAGTCCCGCAATGAGGTACGCCCAACCTGTCCACCAACCCATAACAATCTCCTGACCCGGTAACCCCCAGCCACTCGATTGCTCATAAGTGTGGCACCTAAAGCGCCAGGACGGAACGCCCTCCGCCCGCAGTCTTGAAAAGCGCCTCCAGCCTCACGTGTGCTTCCGTCTCGAGTTTGAGCCGGCGGGTCAGCCGTTCCACCTGCTGCGACATCTCGTCCCCCACCGGAAGCCGGTCTCCCGGCCAGCTCCACACCTCCCGGGACTCGGCCAAAGCCGCCGCCAGCGCCGTGGCCGCAGCGCGCACTTTCCGCCTGTGGAAGTAGACCCGCAGCAGCGCCCGGCCCTTGTCCAAAGCCGCCAAAGCTGCAGCCTGGACCGCCGCCTGATCTATGATCCTGATTTGCCCCATGACCGCACCTTTTCCGAGCCGTCCAGCCTCCCGGCAGACCGTCCTTGGCACTGGTCCGGTGAAAGCTGCTCCGTGCCTTCGAGTGTCCCGGGCATACCTCAATGTCCGGGCAAGCAGGTCCAAGGATTTCCACAAGATCCGTACTCGCCGGTAGCAGCTCTGCCACCCGTGTGAAGCGCTGCGACATGCCTCGTAGGGGTTAATACGGTAGAAGTAGACCTATGGTCTCTCCCACCGAATCCCGACGTGCCGTTGTCATCGAGGATGACCCGGACATCCGCGGGCTGCTGGTCCGCGTCCTTGTTAAGCAGGGATTCGACGTCACCCAGGCCGGAGCTGGCCTGGCGGGGGTGGAGGAAGTGCGCCGCGTGCAGCCGGACCTGGTCACGCTGGACCTGAACCTGCCGGACCTTGACGGCCTGGAAGTCTGCAAGTTGCTCCGTGAATTCTCGGATGCCTTCATTGTGATGCTGACCGCCCGGGCCGATGAGCTGGATAAGCTGACCGGCCTGGACAACGGCGCGGACGAATACCTCAGCAAGCCGTTCAGCCCGCGCGAGCTCCAGTCCAGGATCAATGCCCTCTTCCGCCGCCGGCCCTCCGCAGCCGCGGATTCGGCCGCGCGCAGCGAACTGCAGCGTGCCACGGAGGTGCAGAAAAGCCTCCTGCCCCAGGAAGACATCCAGGTTGAGGGCTACGACGTCGCCGGAGTGTTCCGGCCCTCGCGGAACGTTGGCGGGGACTTCTATGACTGGTACCAGACTCCGGACGGGCTCCACCTGACCTTCGCCGACGCCATGGGCAAGGGCATGGGTGCTGCGCTCATCGCCGCAACGGTCCGCGCGGTGATGCGTTCGACGGGCCTGCGGCATGACCTGGACACCGCTTTCGGCTCGGCGAGCAAGGCGATCGCCGCTGACCTGGACTCCTCCAATTCCTTTGTCACCCTCTTCCACGCCCGCCTGGACGCCGCTTCCGGAACGGTCAGCTATGTCGACGCCGGCCACGGGCTTGCGCTGCATGTCCGGTCCGGCGGGACGGTCCACCGCCTTCCCTCCGGCGGTCCCCCGGTGGGCGCCTGGGCAGGAACGGAATGGCCGCAGTCGGCCCTGGACCTGCTGCCCGGGGATTCCCTGGTGGTGGTGAGCGACGGCGTCCTGGACGTTTTCGACTCCGTGGAGGACTTCACGGACGCCGTGCTCCGGGCAACGCACCACCAGGAGTCGGCGCAGGCTGCGAGCACCGCCATCCTCGCCCTGGCCCCGGCCGCCACGGCTGAGGATGACGTCACGGTGGTTGTGGTCCGCCGGCTTCCGCAGGAGGCCGCGGCATGACCCGCTTCTGGACCCGGCTTGTTGTTGTCCTGACCGTCATCACGGGCGTCAACTACATCGCCTGGCGCTGGGCCGCCTCACTGAACTGGGACGCCTGGTGGATCGCGCTGCCGCTGGTGATCGCCGAGACCTACAGCCTCATCGACGTCATGCTCTTCGGCATGACCGTGTGGAAGCTGAAGATCCGCAAGGCCGCCCCGCCGCCCCCGCCGGATGCCACCGTGGACGTTTTCATCACCACGTACAACGAAGACCTGGACATGGTGATGACCACCGCGCTGGCGGCGCAGAAGATCAGGCACCCGCACAGCACCTGGATCCTGGACGACGGCGCCCGCCCCGAGCTGAAGGCTCTCGCCGAACAGCACGGCCTGGGATACGTCACCCGAAGCGAGGACTGGACCTCCAACCTGCCCCGGCACGCCAAGGCCGGCAACCTCAACAACGCGCTGATGCAGACGCACGGCGAGTTCCTCCTGATCCTGGACGCGGACCAGATCCCGGAGCCGGACATCCTGGAAAAGACCCTCGGCTACTTCAACAACCGCCGGGTGGCGCTGGTCCAGACACCGCAGTACTTCAGCAACGTCCCCGCCGACGATCCGCTGGGCAGCCAGGCTCCCCTGTTCTACGGCCCCATCCAGCAGGGCAAGGACGGCTGGAACGCCGCTTTCTTCTGCGGCTCCAACGCCATCCTGCGCCGCGAGGCCCTGATGCAGCTGGGCCTGGTGGGCTACGTCAAGGAGACCGAGAAGAGCATCCGCCGGGCGCTGGCTGCCTCGCGCTCCGCCATCAAGCAGGCCCGAAAGTCAGCGGACATGGAAACGCCGCTGGTGGCCCAGGTGCTCGATGAGGTTGAAGCCGCCACCCGCGAGGCCCAGCAGGAACTCGACGCCGGGCAGCCGCTGGGCGAGATCACCTACCGGGTCCGCCGCCGCGTGGACGCTGCCGTGCAGACCCTGGTGATGGCCGACGTCGAAGCCCTCCAGGCGGACCTCGAAGAGATCGCCGCCATGGAACTGGCCCACGTGGGCGAGTCCGGCGTCCCGGTGGTGGCGGACGACGCCGTGCAGCGGATGTCCGCCCGCGACTGGTCGCCGCTGGGCGCCCTTGAATCGGTGCAGGCCGTCCTGGACGCGCTGTCCGTGGAACGCAACGACGAAGCCCAGCCGGTCATGCCGCTGGCCACCATCTCCGTGACCGAGGACATGGCCACCGCCATGCGCATGCACGCCATGGGCTGGGAGAGCGTCTACCACCACGAGGTCCTGGCGTACGGCCTGGCGCCGGAGGACCTGAAGACCATGCTCACCCAGCGCCTCCGCTGGGCGCAGGGCACCATCCAGGTGCTGCTGCGGGAAAACCCGCTGGTCCAGAAGGGCCTTAAGCTGGGCCAGCGGCTCATGTACTTCGCCACCATGTGGACCTACCTGAGCGGCTACGCGGCAGTCATCTACTTCGCCGCGCCCATCATCTACCTGCTGCTGGGCATCCTTCCCGTCACCAGCCTCAGCTGGGACTTCTTCATCCGGTTCATCCCCTTCATGGTGGTCAACCAGCTGCTGTTCGCCGTTGCCGGCCGCGGCATTCCCACCTGGCGGGGGCAGCAGTACAGCCTGGCGCTGTTCCCCACCTGGATCAAGGCGTGCTCGACGGCGGCCCGCAACGTCTGGTTCGGCCGTCCCCTCGGGTTTGCCGTCACCCCCAAGGCCCGCCAGAGCGGCGGACCCAGCTGGAGCCTGATCCAGCCCCAGATCGTGGTGTCCGTCCTGCTGGCCGTGGCCGCCGTCGTCGGAATCATCCGCCTGGCCACCGGCCTGGCGGAACCCCTGGGCACCCTGGTGAACGTGGCCTGGGTCATTTTCGACCTGGTGGTCATGAGCATCCTGGTCCGCGCCGTGCTCTACAAGGGGTACGACCCGGCCGCAGAACACGCAGAACCAACTGATACGGAGAGGAATTCCGATGGAATTTAGTTATGAGGTCAAGGACTCGTACGCCGAGGTGAAGGCGGACGGCCGGCTCAACATGGTCTCCGCGCCGAAGCTGCGGGAGTTCGTCACCGACGTGATCGCGGGCGGGTCCAACCGGATCGTGGTCAACCTGGAAAACACGGCGTTCATGGACTCCTCTGGCCTCGGGGCGCTCATTGGCTGCCTCAAGGCAGCGCGCCAGGCCGGCGGGGACCTCCGGATCGCGGCCGTCCAGCCGCAGGTGAAGATGGTCCTGCAGCTGACCAGCATGGACAAGGTGCTGACGTCCTACGGTTCAGCCGACGAGGCGTTCAGCAATGACTAAGGTCCTGGCATCCCGCAGCTTCCGGGGACCGGCTGCGGACGAGGCCATCGAAGCCGTCCACAACCACCTGGACAGCCTCTGGCTCGACGTCCCCTTTGTGGGGGACATGGACCAGATGACGTTTACGACGGCGGTGATCGAGTCGGCGTCGAACATCGTCCAGCACGCGGAACCCGTGGGGCAGGATCCCGTAGAGCTCGGGGTGGACATTGAGGTCCAGCCCGCACTGCTGCGGGCCCGCGTCAGCGCTTACAACGCCGCGCCGCCGTTCGGACCGATGATCCCGGGGTCACCGGATGAGGACGCCGAATCGGGCCGCGGGCTGGCGCTGATCGAAGCACTGGTCACCACGGTCACGTTCGAGCGCCAGGACGGTACGAACACCTGGGTCCTCACCCGGACCTCCCAGCACGCCTAACCACCCTCAAGTCTGACCACCCCCTAAGGTGGGGGGCGGCTTAAGGCTCGGCGGGGAACAGCACGGAGACAGTGGCCCCGCCGCCCGGGGTGTCCGTGATGGAGAGTTCTCCCCCGTGTGCCTGGGCGATCCGCTGGCAGGTGGACAGGCCCAGCCCTGTTCCGGGGCCGTCCCCGGGCCGGTGCAGCCTGACCAGCGGTTCCACGGCCCGGTGCCGCTCCGACGGCAGTATGCCCTTGCCGTTGTCTGCCACCTCGACAGTGACGCCCAGCGGCCCGGTGTCGGCGCTGACCGCCACCCGCAGCGGGCGGGTGCCGCTCCGGTAGTTCAGGGAGTTGGCCAGGAGGTTCTGGACCAAGGTCCGCAGCTGGGACCGATCGGCAAACAGTTCCGCGTCCTCGCAGGAAATGCCGCTGCCGGCTCCCAGGTCCACGCCAAGGTCCCGCGCTGCCTCCGCCGCGACCGCCAGCAGGGACACCCGCTCCCGGTTCAGTGCTCCGTCCGCCTTGGAGTAGTCCAGCACGTCCTCCAGCATTCCCAGCATGCGGCGCCCGCTGCTGCCGACGTATCCCAGGTACTCCACGGAGGGATGGTCCGCCGGGACGTCCGGATCGTCCTCCGCCAGCTCCACATACCCCAGGATGGCGGTGAGCGGGGCGCGGAGGTCGTGGCTGACCCGGCCGGCGAACTCGGACAGCAGGGCGTTGCTGCGCCGCAGCTCGGCCAGGGCGTCGCTGAGCTGCAGGGTGCGGTGCTGCAGCTCCAGGAGCTCCACCACCTGCTGGGCCAGCATTTCCAGCATCCCTATCTGTCCGGTGCTGGGGCGTCCGGACTCATTGGAGAAGACGCACAGTGAACCGAGCACCAGCCCAGCCGGGGTCTCCAGCGGAACGGACGCGTAGAAGCGGACGTCGGCAATTTCTCCGGTGACGAACGGATTGGCGGCGAAACGCGAATCCTGCGAGGCATCGGCCACCACCGTCGTCCTGTGGCTCAGGAAGACCGTGGCGCACATCGAGTCTTCCCGGGAGCAGATCCCGGGGTCGATGCCGAAGGCCGCGATCTGCAGCTGCTGCTCCGCGGTGATGATGTTGACCACGCTGTAGGGCACCCCGCACAGGGAGGCGGCGAGCTGGACCAGGTTGTCCAGCGCACTACGGGTCGAGGCGTCCGCAAGGACCGGCAGCTCGTCCGCAGCGGCAGGGACCAGCCCATACTTCCGCAGCCCCGCGTCGCGTGCCGCGTCCTGATCGGTCAGCGTGTGCAGAGCCGTACCGTCCATCTTCTTTTGCGCCCCCCAGCCTCATCCACTCGAGCTCCCCGGCTCTCCCGTGATGATACCGGCTGGTCCTGTGCGCCGTTGTAGTCTTCTTGACACCACAGGAAGCCTGCTTTTGAATATTACGTATGCTGAAATAACAGTTCCATGATGCGGAAGCCTGGGATGACGGGAAATTACGTCGCCGGGTGCCGGGAAGTCCGGCCTCCGCATAGCCGTCACCATGGATGCCAGCAGATTCTCACCAAGGGACCAGCCAGCATGAAGCTTGCCGAATTCAACTCCGCGGAACCCGCCCGGGCCGCCGAAACCCTCCGACCCTGCATCGACGTCGCCCGCTGGGTGGAGACCGTCGCCGCAGCCCGGCCGTTCGCCACCAAGGACTCGCTGCTGGCCTTTGCGTCCCAGGCTGCGAGCCCCTTCACGTCCGCCGAGGTTGAGTCCGCCATGGCCCACCATCCGCGCATCGGGGAACGTCCGACGGCGGCCACCACAGAGGCGTCCATGTCACGTTCGGAGCAGGCCGGGGTGGACCCTGCGGACAGCGCGGTCACCGAGGCCCTCGCCCGGGGGAACAGGGACTACGAGGAAAAGTTCGGCCGGGTCTTCCTGATCCGCGCCGCCGGCCGCACCGCCCCGGAAATCCTGCGGGTTTTGAAGGAACGGCTGGCCAACACGCCAGCCGAAGAGGACACCATCGTGGCCCAGCAGCTGCGCGAAATCGCCGTTCTGCGGCTGGAAGGACTGATCACAGAATGAGCGTCTCCCACGTCACCACCCATATCCTCGACACAGGTGCCGGACGCCCGGCGGCGGGGGTCGCCGTCGTGCTTTACCGGAACGACGGCGGCACCTGGCGGCATGTTGCCGACTCCACCACGGATGCCGACGGCCGCGCCAAGGACCTTGGCCCGGAGCAGCTGGAAGCCGGGCACTACAAGCTCAACTTCGCCACCGGGGACTACTACGCCGGCCTGCAGACGGCCACGTTCTTCCCCGAAGTGGACCTGGTGTTCGAGGTGACCGGTCCGGAGCACTACCACGTGCCCCTCCTCCTCAGCCCGTTCGCGTACTCCACCTACCGAGGCAGCTGATCCCGCCCGTTGCCCTGCCACGTACGGACCCCGTCCGGGCGTCTGGCAGCAGTACGGGGAGGGCAACGGCGGAAATGTAGGCTTGATGCATGCCTTCTGAACAACCTCCCGCCGAGCGCCGCGAAGTTACCGTCCGCCGCGCTCCCAAGTACGTGCCGTTCCTTATCCTGGGCGCACTGGTGGGTGTCGCGGCCGCAGCTGTGGCCGCCTACGCGGTGCCGGCAAACCCCAGCTTCGACGCCGGCGCGGTCTTCGGCTTCTTCCTGGTGTGGTTCGCCGGCGGCGGCGCCATCCTCGGTGCCGTACTGGCGCTGGTCCTGGACCGCCGGAGCATCAAGCGGCAGCAGCGGGCCGTCGTGGAAGCCGTGCCGGATTCCGAGCCGGACACGGACGGGCAGCTCTAGCCCGGTCATAAACGGGCGGCCGGAAAAGTCATACCCCATGTCGTGAGATAATCGACCAGTGGCACGCGGCGATGGAAAACTTTCCCATGATCTTCTCCCCGGCGAAAAAGGCCCGCAGGACGCCTGTGGCGTCTTCGGCGTTTGGGCACCAGGTGAAGAAGTAGCAAAACTTACCTATTACGGGCTGTATGCACTACAGCACCGCGGTCAGGAGTCTGCTGGTATTGCCACCAGCGACGGCAAGCGGATCAACGTCTACAAGGACATGGGACTCGTCTCCCAGGTCTTCGACGAGACCACGCTGAACACCCTGACCGGGCACCTGGCGGTGGGACACTGCCGGTACTCCACCACCGGAGCCAGCCACTGGGCCAACGCCCAGCCCACCCTCGGTGCCACCAGCACCGGTACCGTGGCCCTGGCGCACAACGGCAACCTGACCAACACCGCCGAGCTCAACGCCATGATCCAGGAACGGAACGGCGGCCAGCTCACCGGCGAAATGAAGCAGGGCAACACCTCTGACACTGCCCTGGTCACCGCTCTGCTGGAAGGTGAGCCGGGCAAGAGCCTCGAGGAAACCGCCACCGAGCTGCTGCCCAAGATCAAGGGTGGCTTCTGCTTCGTATTCATGGACGAAGGCACCCTCTACGCGGCGCGCGACACCTACGGCATCCGCCCGCTGGTACTGGGCCGCCTGGAGCGCGGCTGGGTGGTGGCCTCGGAGCAGTCCGCCCTCGCCACTGTGGGCGCCAGCTTCATCCGCGAGATCGAGCCCGGCGAATTCATTGCCATCGACGAGCAGGGCGTGCGGTCCCAGCGCTTTGCGGAGCCGACGCCGGCCGGTTGCGTTTTCGAGTACGTCTACCTTGCCCGTCCGGACGCCGCCATCGCCGGCCGTTCCGTGTACGAGTCCCGCGTTGAGATGGGCCGCCAGCTCGCCCGCGAAAACACCCAGGTGGCGGACATCGTCATCCCTGTGCCGGAATCGGGAACACCCGCAGCCGTGGGCTACGCCGAGGAATCCGGCATTCCGTTCGCGCACGGCTTCGTTAAGAACTCCTACGTGGGCCGTACCTTCATCCAGCCCTCGCAGACGCTGCGCCAGCTCGGCATCCGGCTCAAGCTCAACGCCCTCGAATCGGTGATCCGCGGCAAGCGCGTGGTGGTGGTGGATGACTCGATCGTCCGCGGCAACACCCAGCGCGCCATTGTCCGGATGCTCCGTGAGGCCGGTGCCGCCGCCGTCCACGTCAAGATCTCCTCCCCGCCCGTGAAGTGGCCCTGCTTCTACGGCATCGACTTCGCTTCCCGCGCCGAACTGATCGCCAACGGCGCCACCATCGAGGAAATTTCCCAGGCCATCGGCGCCGACTCGCTGGCCTACATCTCTGAAGACGGCATGATCGGCGCAACCCGCCAGCCGCGTGAGCGGCTGTGCACCGCATGCTTCACGGGCAAGTACCCCATTGAACTTCCGGGCTCGGACAAGCTGGGCAAGAACCTGCTGGAGCGTACCGACCTGGGCGGACTGAAGCCGTCGCCGTCGGCCCTTCCGGGTGCAACCGCAGCCCTGGCTGTGGATCCCGAAGAGGACCCCGCCGAGAAGTCAGGTGCCACGGGCTGCGATCCCGGGCCGGACTCCGAGTTTGAAAACCTGCTCACCGAAGCCGACCTCGTGCCAGAGATTCATCACGTAGCCACCACCCCCGGCGCCGACAAGAAAGAGTCCGTATGACTTCCGCTGCCCCCGCCTCCGGCAACACCTCCGGGAACACTGCCGGCATCACCTACGCCTCCGCGGGCGTCGATGTTGAAGCCGGCGACCGCGCCGTCGAGCTCATGAAGGGTGCCATCAAGGCCACCCACAACTCCTCGGTGATCGGCGGGGTGGGCGGCTTCGCCGGCCTCTACGACGTCTCCAGGCTGCTCACCTACAAGAAGCCGCTGCTGGCCACGTCCACGGACGGCGTTGGAACCAAGGTGGCCATCGCCCAGGCCATGGACATCCACGACACCATCGGGTTCGACCTGGTGGGCATGGTGGTGGACGACATCGTTGTGGTGGGCGCCGAGCCGCTGTTCATGACGGACTACATCGCCTGCGGCAAGGTGGTGCCCGAGCGCATCGCCGATATCGTCCGCGGTATTGCCGCCGCCTGCTCCGTGGCCGGCACCGCCCTGGTGGGTGGCGAAACCGCTGAGCACCCCGGCCTGCTGGGCGAGCACGAGTATGACGTGGCGGGAGCCGCCACCGGCGTCATCGAGGCCGACCACCTGCTGGGACCGGACCGCGTCCGTGCCGGCGATGTGGTGATCGGCATGGCCTCCTCCGGCCTCCACTCCAACGGCTACTCCCTGGTCCGCCGGGTCATCAACCACGCAGGCTGGGCACTGGACCGCCAGGTGTCCGAACTGGGCCGCACGCTCGGCGAGGAACTCCTCGAACCCACCCGCGTGTATGCAGCGGACTGCCTGGACCTTGCCCGCACCTTCCCCGTCACCGGCGGTGCGGCCGTGCATGGATTCAGCCATGTCACCGGCGGCGGCCTGGCCGCCAACCTGGCCCGAGTCCTCCCCCACGGCCTCGTGGCCACCGTGGACCGCTCCACCTGGGAACTGCCCGCGATCTTCAAGCTGGTGTCCGAGCTGGGCAACGTCCCGCTGGCCGACCTCGAGCGCACGCTGAACCTGGGCGTGGGCATGGTGGCCATCGTGTCCCCCGAAGCCGCAGATGCAGCAGTTGCCCGCCTCAACGACCGTGGCCTGCCGTCCTGGGTAATGGGCACCGTCACCGAGGATTCGGACGCGATCCTCAAGTCCGGCCCTGACTACGTGCAGGGTGCCAAGGGCGTGGACGGCGGCGCTGTACGGCTGGTCAACGCCTACGCCTAGATCCCTATCGAGTGCTCCGTTTCGGCCGTTTTGACCCTTCAGAACGGCCGAAACGGAGCACTCGATGCGCTTAAAAGGGAACTAGTTAGTCATCCCCTTGACTGCTAAGCATACTTAGCTTTAGTGTTTAAGTCGGAAGTGCATAACAGAATAGTCAACCGGGTTTCTCCAAGGCTTGATGCCCCGCCGGAATCCACCGGCGCCTGGGCGCCCACCCGGTTGAACCGCCTTCCCCCGCCGAACCGGCGGACGCCAGAGGAAGCAACCACAGAGCCGCCCCGCCCCCATCCGCCATGCATCAGCACGGCCGTCAGGCAGCCCGGAGTTATCCGCGGACTGCAGGACAGGGGCACCAGGGCAGATATCAAGGGAGCGAAAACTATGTCAGTTCTTAAGAAAGCCACCGCCGCAGCCGCTGGAAGCCTGTTCCTCATGGGCGCCGTTGCCGGACCTTCGCAGGCGGCAAATAACACCACGTTGAATGACGGCCTCGTCAGTGTCACGGTGGGCGACATCACCGTCAAGGATGCTGTGGACGTCAATGTGGCCGTCAGCGTCGCAGCAACCCTGTGCGACGTTGCGGACATCGGCTCAATCGCGGTTCTCGGTGAAGCAGTGGATGCCACCGGTTCCGAGGAAACCGTCTGCGATACCGCGACCGGTCCAGTTCGCATCGTAAATAACAAGTAAACGGAGCCGGTGAGGGACAGGCGAGAGCACGCCTCACCCAACACCCTCTTTTAGAGCTTCATGCGAAGAGCCCCGGCCACTGGCCGGGGCTCTTTTGCGCGCACGCGCCAAGCGCACGAACCACGATTCCCGCAGCTTTGCACCTTAATGCGAATGATTATTGATAGCATGTGAATCGACCCCTGCTCAGTCCTCACATGAAATGACGTTGCCATGCCTGCACCCGCCCTGTCCGTGACAGACCTCGCGCTCTCAAGCGGCGGCCGGCAGCTGGTGCACCCCCTGACATTCTCAATGGTGGCTGGGGAGCGCGTTGCGCTGCTGGGCGCCTCAGGATCGGGCAAGTCGCTGACGGCCGCAGCCCTGGCCGGCCAGCTTCCCGAGGGGATATCAGCCGGGGGAACCATCACCTTCGGGGCAGGATTCGGGGCAGGATCAGGCAAGGGCCAGGCCGCACTGATCCGCCAGGATCCGGCAACGGCACTCAACCCCCTGGTTCCGATCGGCAGGCAGCTCGCCATCCCCCTGCGCTCCGCTGGATACAGCCGCGCAGACGCACAGGCCGAAGCCGCCCGGCTGCTGGCGCGGGCGGGCATTGGGGAACCCGCCACGTTCCTGCCGCGATACACGGGCCAATTGTCCGGCGGGCAGCTGCAGCGCGCCTGCATCGCCCTTGCCCTGGCCTGCGGCGCCCCCGTACTGGTAGCGGATGAGCCCACCACCGCCCTGGACGCCGTCACGCAAAATACCGTCCTGGAAACCCTCCGCATGTGGAGCACCGGGGGCCGCAGCCTCCTGTTCATCACCCATGACCTGGCCGCGGCCGCCTCGCTGTGCACACGCGCGCTGGTGATGGAGGCCGGGCGCATCGTAGAGCAGGGTCCCATGGCGGACCTGCTGCGCAACCCCCGCCACCCCTACACCGTGCGCCTGGTGCAGGCTGCCTCGCGGTCAGCGGAGCCGCTGGCAGCGGACAGTTCAGCGGAAGGTGCGGCGCCACGTTCAGCACCGGCGACGGCGGTTGCAGCGTGAGCGACGGCGGCGCGTTCAGCAACAGCGGCGGCGGCAAGACGACCGGAGCACTCGCCGCAGACGGCGTCTCCTTCGCCTATCCAGCACCCCGCTTCAGGGGCGGAATCCACGGCCCCCGCCACGACGGCACCCTCCACAACGTCAGCCTTCACCTGGCACCCGGCAGCAGCACCGCCCTGGTGGGAAGCTCGGGTTCCGGCAAATCCACCCTGGTGCGCATCCTGCTGGCGCTGGCAAAACCCTCGGCAGGAACGGTGGCCCTGGGCGCCCACGAGGTAAAACCCGGCCTGGCCCGGTCCCTCCGCTGGTACCGGCAGGCCGTACAGTACATCCCGCAAAACCCGGCAGGAAGCCTGGACCCGCGCATGACCGTTTCCCAGCTGCTGAGGGAGCCCCTGCGCCAACTCCGCGTGGCGGGCAACCACAGGGCGATGGTGGGTGAGGCGCTGGAACGCGTCGAGGTGCCTGCCGGGCTGCTGGAGCGCCGGCCGGGCGAACTGTCCGGCGGCCAGAACCAGCGGGTGGCCATCGCCAGGGCACTGGCAGTGCAGCCGGCCCACCTGCTGGCCGACGAGCCCGTCAGCGGCCTGGACCTTCCCCTGCGGGACACCGTCCTGTCACTGCTCGGCAGCCTGGTGCACCAGCAAGGACTGGGGCTGCTCCTGGTCACCCACGACCTGGGCACCGCTGCCCGGTTGTGCGGCGCCACCGCCGTCATGGCGCACGGCCGCATTGTGGAGCACGGGCCCACACACCGGGTGCTGGACAGTCCGGGCAGCCCCGAAGCGGCCGCGCTGGTGCAGGCATCAGCAGCCCTGCACTTTCCGCCAGCCATCCCAGCCGGTGCCGCGTGACGACGCTTGAGACCACGGGGCGGACCGCCACAGCGCTGCGTCCCGCTTCCGGGCTGCTCCTGGCCAGCCAACTGGTCTTCAACATCGGCTTCTACGCCGTGGTGCCTTTCCTGGCCCTGGTCATGACCCGCGACTTCGGCCTGGCGGCAACGGCTGTGGGCATCGTCCTGGGCGCGCGCGTCTTCAGCCAGCAGGGGCTCTTCCTGCTGGGCGGCATGATCACGGACCGGTGGGGAGCACGGCGGGCAATGCTGGCGGGCTGCCTGGTCCGGGTTTCGGGCTACCTCACGCTGGCCATGGCCGGCAGCTTTCCCCTGTTCCTCCTGGGCGCGGTGCTCACGGGCATGGGCGGCGCCCTCTTCTCACCGGCGCTGGAATCACTGGTGGGGAAGGCGGAAGAACGACGGCGGAGCACCGGCGGGAAGGCACCGGCACTATTTGCGCTGCTTGCCATCTGCGGGGAAATCGGAGCCGTGGCAGGTCCCCTGCTGGGCGCCCTGCTGCTGGGCGTTTCCTTCATCTGGGCCGCGCTGGCCGGGGCAGTGGTCTTCACCGTGATGGCCGGGGTGCTGTGGCACAGCCTGCCTGCGGAAGAGCCACGTCATTCACCGGCCATGCAGAAGCCCGCCACCCCGCTGCGGCCAGCCGCCCGGCAGGCCGAAAGAACGGAGGGGACCGAGGGTTCCGGTGGTTCCGGTGGTTCCGAGCGTTCCGGAAGAACCGGAAGAACCGGAAGAACCGAGGGGACTGCCGCAATGCTGCGGGACAGGCGCTTTGTGGCATTTGCCGCCCTGTACAGCGTGAACCTCCTCGCCTACAACCAGCTCTATTTCGGCCTTCCCGTCGAGCTGGCCAGGACAGGAGCAGGCCCAGAGGTGCTGGCCGGCCTGTTCGCCGTCGCGTCCCTGCTGACCGTTGCGCTGCAGTGGCCCATCTCCCGGCTGACAGCCAGGATAGGCGCAGGACGGGCCCTCACTGCGGGGTTCATCCTCAAGGGCCTGGCCTTCGGCAGCATGGCCGTACTTGCCCAGGTTCCGGCCGCCGGCACCATGCAGCTCCTGCCGCCGCTGCTGCTCGTGGTGGGACTGTGCCTCGGCCACATGTGCATCGGCCCGGTGGCCATGCCGCTGGTCCTGGACTTCGCCCGCGGCCGCCGGACCGGGATCTACTACGGCCTCCTGGCGAGCATGGGCGGCTGCGCCGTGCTGCTGGGCAACATTGTCCTTGGACCGCTCTACGCAGGAGCCTCCCAGCCGGGGCCTGACGCCGCCTGGCCCTGGGTGCTGCTGGCGGCACTCACGGTGCTTCCCGCCGTCGGACTTCCCCGGCTCCTGCCCACCAAAACGTAACCTGCCGGGACCTGGCGCAGGCGCCCACACCCGGCAACACAGCATTCAAACAACCCAACTGAAGGAAAAGGTACTCCCCCATGTCCAGACCCCGCCTCCGCCCGGCACTTACCGGCCTGTCAGTGCTCCTCCTGGCCACGGGACTGACCGGTTGCTTCGCGGCCGGAACCGACCAGGCAGCCGGACCCGGCGCCGATTCAGGCCGGATCAAGCTGGCCATGCTCCAGCCGCCGCGGTCCGGCTTGTCCCCTCTGAGCGATGACGCGTTCAAGCTGTCCCGCTGGAAAACCGCCGAAACGCTGGTGGAGCTGGACGCGCTCGGTGAGGCACAGCCTGCGCTGGCCACCGAGTGGCAGCAGAGCGGTCCGGCATCCTGGAGCTTTACCCTGCGGGAGGGTGTCGGGTTCCATGACGGAACAGCGATGACCGCAGCAGAAGTAGCGGCTTCGCTGACAGCCGCGGCACAGGCCAGCCCCAAGCCCCGGATCCTGGACGGCGTAGAGCTGACTGCCCAGGCCGGGGACGCCAACTCCGTCACCATCACCACGGCGACGCCCGACCCCCTCCTGCCCCAGCGGCTGTCCAGCCCCCAGCTGGCCATCCTCGCAGCCTCGGCGTACGGGGAAGGCGGCGTGGTCAGCCCGGTCAATGCCGGAACGGGGCCCTACCGCCTGGTTTCGGTCGACGGCACGTCCTCGGCCCGGCTGGACCGTTTCGACGGGTACTGGGGACCGCAGGCGGAAGCGGAGGGCGTTGACGTCCAGTTCGTCCCGGACGGAACCGCCCGGGCCGCCGCTATCCGGACCGGCGACGCGGACATCGTTGAAGCCATCCCCGTGGGCCAGGTGGCCCAGATCGATCCGGCGCTGGTGCACGAGGTGCCCATGCCGCGGACCAACACGCTGTACCTCAACACGGCCTCGGGACCGTTTGCCGATCCCGCTGTCCGCGCCGCTGCCCGGGCCGCAACCGACGCCGGCACCATCGTGGACAGGGTCTACGAAGGCCGGGCGGACCAAGCCGCCGGGCTGCTGGGCCCGGCCCTTCCCTGGGCCGCGGAGCAGCGGAACAGCGCGGAGTACGCGGCTGCCCTGGCCACCCGGGCGGCGGCAACCGCGGTCCCGGGAACGCCCATCCGGCTCGGAACCTTCACCGACCGCGCCGAACTGCCGGAGGTGGCTGTCCAGCTGGAGCAGCAGCTGGAGGCTGCAGGCTTCGTGGTGGAACAGGACGTGAGGGAGTACCAGCACATCGAGGCGGACGCCCTGGCCGGTAAGTTCGATGCCTTCATCCTCTCCCGCGCCACGGTGCTTGATTCCGGTGACCCGGTGGCCTACCTCTACAGCGACTTCTCCTGTGCAGGCTCCTTCAACATCTCCCAGTTCTGCGACCCCGCGGTGGACGCCGCCCTGGCCAAGGCCGCGGGCATTCCTGCCGGCCCCGAACGAAGGGCCGCCATCTCCGCGGCCGAAAGCCTCATCCTCGCCCGCGACGCCGCCATCCCCCTCCTCCACGAACGCGTCATCCAGGGCGAATCCACCCGCGTGGGCGGAGTGGAGCGTGACCCGCGCGAGCGCGCGCTGGTGACCAGCAGGACCCGGATCGCCGGCAGCACAGGCTCCGCAGGCTGATGCCCGGCGGAAGAGCTTTTGTGAAAGTCACCGTTTCACGGGTCCTCGCCCTGGTAGCCCTGGTGGTGTTGATCGGCATGATGCCGTGGCTCTCGGGCCGCGGCGCCGAGTACACGATCCTCCGGGCACGGTACTCGGACCGGGAGCCAACACCGGAGGCCCTGGCCGCCGTCCGGGCGGAACTCGGCCTGGAGCAGGGGCCACTCCCCCTGTTCCTGTCCTGGATCCGTGGCGTGTTCGCCGGAGACCTGGGCACGTCCTGGATCAGCAACACGCCCGTGGCGCCCGGCATCGTATCCGCCCTCAGTGTCTCCGTGACCCTGATGGCCTTTGCCCTTGCCGCGGCCGCCATCATCGCCCTGCTCCTCTGCACACCCGCGGTCATGGACGGGCTGCGGCAAAGGAGGAGGCCGGCGTCGGGAGCCCTGTCCGCAGCCCTCACCTCCCTGCCGGAGTTCCTGCTGGCCGCCATGCTGCTGGTGGCCGGTGCCATCTGGCTCCGGTGGTTCCCGCCCTTCGGGTGGAAAGGTCCGGAGTACGCGGTGCTTCCGGCCCTGTCCCTGGGCATTCCTGCAGGCGGGCTGATCGGGCTCCTGGCCTCAGACGCCATCCGTGCAGGGTTCGCTGAACAGTGGGTGGCCACTTGGCGGATGTCCGGGGCCGGGTCTGTCCGGCTGACCGCCGCGGTGCTCCGCCGCGCACTGCCGGCAGTGCTTCCGCAGATCGGGCTGGTCCTGATTGGACTGACCGGCGGCGCAGTAGCTGTGGAAAAGGTCTACGCCATGCCGGGGCTCGGCCGGGCGCTGCTCGGAGCCGCCAGCGCGCAGGACATCCCCACGCTCCAGGCGGGCATGCTGGCGCTCATGGGCCTCGCCCTGCTGGTGGGAACGCTGACGACGGCGGCCCGGTACCTGCTGATCGGCCCTGCGGTCCGCTTCGGCACCCTTCCGCTTGCGGAACCTCCGCGGCCGGGGAACCGCCGCCAGCTGGCCCTGCCTGCGGCGGCCGGCGTCACCCTGCTCCTGATTGTGGGTGCCGGGCTGCTGCGCGATCCCTTCACCTCGGCCCATGCCAGGCTTGCGGCTCCCGGCTGGTCGCTTCCGTTCGGTGCCGATGCCAGCGGTCGCGACCTGCTGGCCCGTGTGGGGCACGGAGCCGTGGGGACGCTGGGGACCGCGCTGGTTGTGGTGCTGGCCTGCCTGGCCGTGGGAATCGCCGTCGGGCTCTTTCCACTGGCAGCCACGGGACCCCTTGAGGTGGCGAACGCGGCACCGCCCATCCTCGCCGGCCTGGTGGTGGCGGCGCTCAGCGGCCCCTCGGCACACGGCGCTGCCGTGGCGGTGGCCGCGGTCAGCTGGGCTCCCCTGGCTGCGCACACGGCGGCCCTGGCCCAGGAGGCGCGCGCCCAGCCCTATGTGCAGATCCTTCCGGTGCTGGGGGTGGGGAGGGCTCGGATCATGTTCCGGTATGTCCTCCCGGCGGTGGCATGGCCGCTGCTGCGCCACGCGATGCTCCGGCTGCCGGGGGTTGCCCTTGCGCTGGCGGCGCTCGGTTTCTTGGGACTGGGCCCGCAGCAGCCGACGCCGGAGTGGGGACTCATCCTGGCCGAGGGCATTGGCTACGTTGAACGTGCCCCCTGGGCGGTGCTTGCACCCGCGTCCGCGCTGGTGCTGGCGTCGGTGGTGGCGGTGGGGCTGGCAGGAGCCGGACACGGGGCCAGGGTCACCGCCGGTAACGGTGCGGGAGCCGTCCCGCTGTCCGGGACAGATCCGGTGCCGGCGCAGGAGCGCGTGCAGGCGCCGGCAGGGGCGCGGTAGGTCTCCTGGGCAGCAGAAAGCCCGCTGCCTGCGCCGTTTCCGGTGCGGGCAGCGGGCCCAATAACTGAAGTCAGCCCCTGCGGTCCAGTGGGACCGGGGGGCCGAAAAGAAGCGCTGCACTGGTCCAAAGACCAGGATCCATGCATTGGGTCCACTGGTGCTGCGGCGTCACCAGGACTGCCCCGTTATGGCAGCAGCACCTTGAGACAACTAGCCGATCCGACGGGTGTCTACCTCGTCGTCGTCTTCTTCCAAATCATCCGCGTACTTATCCACATAAGCCGAATAGTCAGGTTCGACTGGCTCATTCGCATAATGGCTCGTGGCACGACTGCCCGGACCCGTCAGCTCACGCTGAAGTGCCGAATAGTCAGTGTTCGGGGAGTAGTACTTGATATCCCGAGCCTGCTTGGTAGCTTTTGCCTTTTGACGGCCGCGCCCCATGGCGTGACCCCCTTTTGTACTTGGACCGGAGGTGGTCACCTTGGCGTAGGTGAGGCCCCGGAATGTTTGGTCAATTTGTCGTACACCTAGATTACATGCTTTCGACTGCCCCCGCTTGCCACGCGCGGCGCCCTGGGGTGGCCTGGGTTACCATCAGGGCGCCAAACCGCGGGTTTCCCGCTTTTTTCTTCGGTAGAGTCGCTAAAACATCTGTTGATATGGACAGCGGGCCGGCCCGCCGCTGCGCAGAGAACCAGGAGGATGCACCACGTGAACCACCAGGACGTCCCGCCCAGGCCGGCCTCGCCACCCGCCGCCGGCCTGCCGCGCGTGCCTGCACCCGCGGCCGAACCGGTCCTGCACCCCCGCATGGAACCGGAGGACGCAGCGCATTCCGGAAGGGTCAACGGGCGGACGCTGTGGATTGCAGTGTTCGTTGTTGTGCTGCTGGCCGTCGTCGGTTCCCTGGTGTGGCTTGCCCTGTGGCTGGACTCAAACCAGGAACCGGGCGCTTCCGGAAGTGGTGCTGCGGGGGTGCTGGAAACCACGGTAGCGCCGCCCGCCACGGCGCTGCCACTGCCCCGCGAGGGGGTGGCGCCCGCCGACTTCGCGCTGGGCGACTGCTTCAAGGATTTCGACCCCGAGGCACTGGCATCCACCGTGGTGGCCTGCGATACCGGGCACTCGGCCCAGCTCGTGGCATTGTTCCGGTACCCGGAGGGTGATTCCTACCCCGGCGCCGAGGCACTGAAGGCCAAGGCGCTGGAAGCGTGCCAGGCCGCCAGGCTGGGCCCGGCAGCCAACGACTACGACCTCAACTACGAGCGCAGCTTCCCGAGCACCACCAGCTGGGAATCCGGTGACCGCAGGGTGGACTGCTACGTGACGGCCCCCGGCGGGAACGTGATCAACGCAAGCGTGCTGCCCTAGCGGCCACGCCGCCAGGGCAGCACCCTGCCTGTTGTTTTCCGGCCGCCCCTAGTCCTTCCGGCGGACAGAGAGTCCGCTGCTGCGACCCTCCGCCGCCGGGAGGTCGGTTCCGGCCGCGGTGAGTTCTCCGACGTCCGCGGCCGTGTCCACCAGCACCGTGTCGCCGTCGCTGATATCGCCGGCCAGGATGGCTTTCGCCAGGCGGTCGCCGATCTCGCGCTGCACCAGCCGGCGCAGGGGCCGGGCACCGTAGGCGGGATCGAACCCGGAGAGGGCCAGCCAGGCCCGCGCACCTTCCGTGACCTCGAGCGTCAGGCGGCGGTCGCGGAGCCTGCGCCCCAGTTCGTCCACGTGCAGTTCCACAATGTGCGCCAGCTCTTCAACGGTGAGGGCGTCGAACAGCACCACCTCATCCAGCCGGTTCAGGAACTCGGGCTTGAAGGACGCATTGACGGAGGCCATGACGGCGTTCCGCTTGGCGTCCGGATCCAGGGTCTGGTCCACCAGGAACTGGCTGCCCAGGTTGGAGGTCAACACCAGGATGACATTGCGGAAGTCCACGGTGCGGCCCTGCCCGTCGGTGAGCCGGCCGTCGTCGAGCACCTGCAGGAGGATGTCGAAGACCTCGGGGTGGGCTTTCTCCACCTCGTCCAGGAGCACAACGGAGTACGGGCGGCGGCGGACGGCTTCGGTGAGCTGGCCGCCTTCCTCGTAGCCCACGTACCCCGGAGGCGCACCCACCAGCCGGGCCACGGAGTGCTTCTCCCCGTACTCGGACATGTCGATGCGCACCATGGCGCGTTCGTCGTCGAAGAGGAAGTCCGCCAGCGCCTTGGCCAGCTCCGTCTTTCCGACGCCGGTGGGCCCCAGGAAGAGGAACGATCCGGTAGGACGGTTGGGGTCGCTGATGCCGGCCCGCGCGCGCCGGACGGCGTCGGAGACCGCCGTGACCGCCTTCGTCTGGCCGATCAGCCGCTTGCCCAGTTCCTCCTCCATATGGAGCAGCTTCTGGCTCTCGCCCTGCAGCATGCGCCCGGCCGGGATGCCGGTCCAGGCGGAGATGACCTCGGCGATGTCGTCAGCGGTTACCTGCTCGGCAACCATCTGCGTGGATTTGTCCACGACGGCGGCCTCGGCTTCCGCGGCAGCGTTCAGCTCGCGTTCCAGGGCGGGGATCTCGCCGTAGAGGATGCGCGAGGCTGTTTCCAGGTCACCTTCGCGGGCGGCCTTGTCATAGGCGCTGCGCCGTTCATCCAGCTTTGCCTTGAGATCGCCCACCCGGTTGAGGCCTGCCTTTTCGGCTTCCCAGCGCGCCTTAAGCGCGTTCAGTTCCTCTTCCTTGTCCGCCTTGTCCGCCCGGAGTGCGGCCAGCCGCTCAATGGACGCGGCGTCCTTTTCGTCCTGGAGGGCCAGCTCCTCCATGGTGAGCCGGTCCACCAGCCGCTGCAGCTGGTCGATTTCCTCGGGCGCCGAGTCGATCTCCATGCGGAGCCGGGACGCGGCCTCGTCCACCAGGTCGATCGCCTTGTCCGGCAGCTGCCGGCCGGAAATGTAGCGGTTGGACAGCGTGGCGGCAGCCACCAGCGCGGCGTCCGCGATGGTCACCTTGTGGTGCGCCTCGTAGCGCTCCTTCAGGCCGCGGAGGATGCCGATGGTGTCCTCCACGCTCGGCTCGCCCACATACACCTGCTGGAACCTGCGCTCCAGCGCCGGGTCCTTTTCGATATTCTCCCGGTACTCGTCCAGGGTGGTGGCACCGATCAGCCGCAGCTCACCGCGGGCCAGCATGGGCTTGAGCATGTTGCCGGCGTCCATGGATGAGTCGCCGGTGGCGCCGGCACCCACCACGGTGTGGATCTCGTCGATGAACGTGACGATCTGGCCCTCGGAGTTCTTGATCTCCTCCAGGACAGCCTTGAGCCGCTCCTCGAACTCGCCGCGGTACTTGGCGCCCGCCACCATGGATGCGAGGTCCAGGGCGATGAGGGTCTTGCCGCGGAGGCTTTCCGGCACGTCCCCGGCCACGATGCGCTGGGCCAGGCCCTCCACCACGGCGGTCTTGCCGACGCCGGGCTCACCGATGATCACGGGGTTGTTCTTGGTGCGGCGGCTCAGGACCTGGACAATCCGGCGGATTTCGGCGTCCCGTCCGATCACGGGATCAAGCTTGCCGGAGCGGGCCATGGCGGTCAGGTCCGTGCCGAACTTTTCCAGGGACTGGAACGTGTTCTCCGGATCCGGGCTGGTGACCTTCCCGTCGCCGCGGACACCCGGCAGGGCGGCGAGCAGCGCTTCATGGGAGGCACCGGCGTCGCGCAGCAGGCGCGCCGCGGCATCGTTGCCGGCCGAGAGGCCCAGGAGGAGGACCTCGGTGGAGACGAAGGTATCGCCCAGCCGGTCCGCTTCCTCCTTGGCGTTCTGGATGGCCTGCAGTGCGGGGCGGGAGAGCTGCGCCTGCTGGCTGGATCCGCCGGAGGTGGCCGGGAGTGCCTTGATGGCGCTGCTCGCCTGGACGCTGACGGAGTCCGGGTCCGCACCCGTGGCGCGGAGCAGCGCCACGGCGACGCCTTCGCGCTGGTCCATCAGCGCCTTGAGCAGGTGGGCCGGCTCAACCTGGGGATTTCCGGCCGTGGAGGCGTTCATGGCCGCAGCCGAGAGAGCCTCCTGGCTCTTGGTGGTGAATTTGACGTCCAAAGAGAGCTCCTTCCGGGGGCGGTTTTTATTAACTTGAGTCTACTACGCTCAACTTTGGTTTTGCGCCGTTCCTGATGACTGTTTGCCTACAGCGAAACAGCTCTACGCGGCCGGCGACAGGGGCGACAGACCCTATTTCAGCGGGGCGGGTGCTTCGCCCCCGTTGTAGGACAGCCCCTAGGACAGTCCCGCTGCAGGACAACCCCGCTGCGGATAGTCCTACAGCGGGTAGACGGACACTGCTGCGGCCTTGACCACAAGGTGCACCGTCATCCCCGGGACCAGCCCGAGGTCCGCCAAGGCGGCCGGCGTGATGTCAGCCGCCAGCCCGCCGCCCCGCACGCGGATCTGGTCCCCATGGGGTTCCAGGTCCGTAATGGCCACTGCGAAGGAGTTCCGGGGGCTGCCGTGCGCGTCGGTGAGGAATACAGAAACGGCCGACGGCGGGAACACGGCCACCGCGGGACGGCCGGCGGGGACGGGGTCCTCGCTGTGGCCGGCAATATGCCCGCGGGTGGCCAGGATGCCGTCACCGGCGGAGGTTCCCACCACAAAGTTGAGTCCCGCCAGCCCGGCGGCGAACGCGCTGCGCGGCTTGTGCAGGACCTGCCGGGTGGGGCCTTCCTCAGCAATCCGGCCGTTCTCCAGGATGACCACCCTGTCGGCAAGCATCAGGGCATCCAGGACGTCATGGGTGATGATGATGGCCGGCCGGTCCGCCAGGACCCGCTTGAGCAGGCGCCGGAGCAGAGGGGCGGAATGGATGTCCAGCGCCGCCATCGGCTCGTCCAGGAGGAGGAGCCCGGGATCCGCGGCGAGCGCCCGGGCCACCGCCACGCGCTGCGCCTGCCCGCCGGACAGTTCGGCTGGACGGCGGCCCGCCAGGTCCCCGGCTTCAACATCGTCCAGCCACCGCACCGCCTGCTGCATAGCCTGGCGCCTCGGCGTCCCGGCGCTCCGCGGCCCGAAAGCCACGTTGTCAGCCGCGGTGAGATGCGGAAAGAGCAGCGGCTCCTGGGCCAGCAGCGCCGTCCCGCGGTGGTGGGGGGCGGCCCACCGCTTCTCCCCGTCCCCCAGGTGGAACAGAGTCCGGCCGTTCAGCTCGGCCCGCCCCCTGTCCGGCCGTACAAGCCCGGCGATGACGGAGAGCAGGGTTGACTTGCCGGCGCCGTTGGGACCCATCACGGCCACAGTTTCCGTGGCGCCCAGCGACAGGGCAACGTCGAAACCGCGCTCTGCCACGGCTGCCTGGAACGAGAACGTCACGTGAGGGCACCGCCTGCCCCGGCAGCCGTCGTCGGCCGCTCGCCCGAAGCCTGCTTCCTGGCTTTCCCATCCGGGCCCCTGCCGCCGGAGCGCCGGTAGGCAAGGGCCACCACCGCGGCGGCCACGGCCACCAGTACCAGGGAAAGCGCGACGGCGGCGTCCGGGTCGGTCTCGCGCTGCAGGTAGATTTCGAGCGGCAGTGTCCGGGTTACCCCCTGCAGGCTGCCGGCGAACGTAAGCGTGGCGCCGAACTCCCCGAGGCTCCGGGCGAAGGAAAGGACCGCCCCGGATGCCAGCCCCGGCAAGACCAGCGGGAGCGTGACGCGCCGGAAGACGGTTCCCGGCGTTGCCCCCAGCGTCGCGGCCACGGCCTCGTACCTCTGGCCGCCGGTCCGGAGGGCACCTTCGAGGCTCACCACCAGGAACGGCAGGGCCACAAACGTCTGGGCCAGCACCACGGCGGTGGTGGAAAACGCGATCTGCAGTCCCAGCACCTCGATCGCCCCGCCCAGGAGTCCCTGCCGGCCGAACGTGTACAGGAGGGCAATGCCGCCAACCACCGGCGGCAGGACCAGGGGCAGCAACACCAGCGAGCGCAGGAGCCCCAGCAGCGGAAACCTGCCCCGGGCCAGGACCACCGCGAGCGGTACCCCAAGCACAATGCAGAGGGCAGTGCTGGCCGCCGCCGTACGCAGGCTCAGGCCCAGCGCCGCCAGTGCCGGCGCGGACGTGACCAGCGGAATGAAGTTGGCCCAGTTGACCCGCGCCACCATCGCAACGAGCGGGAGGACCACCACCAGGGCGGCCAGGACTGCGAGCCCATACAGCCAGCGGGGAACGCCGGTGTACGCCTGGCGGCGCGCGTGCCCGCCGGTCACCTGGCGCCCGCCCCGTGGATGCGCATCACGCGGGGCCCGGCCCAAAGCCGGCCGCCGCCAGGACCTCCTGGCCTTCGGGGCCGGCCAGAAGGTCCAAAAACCTGCCCGCTGCGGCTTTATTGCTGCTGCCGGCCAGCACGGCGGCAGGGTACGGGTTCACTGCGGCTCCTGCCTCCGCGAAGGGGATGCCCTCCACCCGGGCGCCGGCTGACCGGACGTCCGTGACATACACGAGCCCTGCATCCGCTTCACCGGAGATGACTTTGCCCAGGACGTCCGTCACGGAGTTTTCCTCGCTGACCGGGCTGAGCACGGTACCGGTACTGTCCGCCACCCTGGCGGCGGCCGCCCCGCAGGGCACTTGCGGGGCACAGGCCACGAGTTTGATACCGGTTTTGGCCAGGTCCGCGAAGGAGCGGATGCCTGCCGGGTTTCCTGGCGGGACTGCGATGGCCAGGGTGTTGGTGGCAAAGTCGCGCGGTCCGCCGTCCACCAGGCCGGCCTCCTGCACCTTGGCCATGGTGCCGGCGTCCGCGGACGCAAACACGTCCGCGGGCGCTCCCTGGCTGAGCTGGGTGGCCAGGTCCGCTGATCCCGCGAAGCTGAGGCTGACGGTGGTGCCGGGGTTTTCCGCTTCGAAGCGTTCGGCGAGTTCGGTGAAGCTGCTTTTGAGGGAGGCTGCGGCGAACACGGTCAGTGTGCTGCTGCCACTGCCGGCATCCGCGTCACCCTTGCCGGTGCACGCGGCCAGCGAAGCGGTCATCAGTACCGCCAGCAGCAGCGCCGTCAGTCTTTGTTTCCCCGTCACAGCGCCTTGCCCCGGGGCGTTTCGATGATCACCGTGGTGGCTTTGACCACTGCGGTGGCCACGGAACCCGGTTCCAGCCCCAGCTCCCGCACGGCCTCGCTGCTCATCAGCGACACCACACGGAACGGCCCGCACTGCAGTTCCACCTGGGCCATGACCTTGTCCGCGGTGATGTTGGTGACCAGGCCCACGAACCGGTTGCGGGCCGAGCTGCCCGTGCGGTGGGGATCATCCGGAAGCTGCGCGAGTTTCTGCGCATGCAGGGCCAGCTCCAGCCCGTCGACTGCCAGCCGGCCGGCGTCGTCCTTTACCGGGGTGAGGCTCCCGTTCTCTGTCCAGCGCCGGACGGTATCGTCGCTGACGCCCAGGAACCGGGCCGCCTCGGCCACGCGGATAATGTTCATGCCATCAGTCTAATCCGCAGATACGGATGAAAGCGCCCCCTGCTGCCGCATTTCCGGAGAGCTTGAGGCAGTGGGCGCCACCCCGGTGGGCGCTCGGTTTGTGCCTGGTTCCGGCCCGGCGTGCGCTCCTGCCCGGTTGCCCGCCCGGACACGCCGGAGCTGCCGGCGGGTCGGTGCGGAAACCGGCCGCCGCCACCACGTAACCGGGCGGGAGCGCACCCCCTCCGCGGGTTCGGGCCCAATTAGACTTCCCCCATGGCCATCTTCATCGACCCGCCGCTGTGGCCTGCGCACGGAACCCACTTCTCCCACCTCGTTTCGGATGAGTCGCTGGAGGAGCTGCACCTGTTCGCAGCCGCGGCGGGCATCCCCGAGCGGGCGTTCGACGGCGACCATTACGACGTCCCGGAGCGCCGCTTCGATGACCTGGTGGCTGCCGGTGCCGTTCCGGTCGAAGCCCGGATCCTGGTCCGCACGCTGATCGCCAGCGGCCTCCGCATCCCCGCCCGCCGGCGCAACAAGTCGTTAAAGGTTCCGCTGCTGAACCGCTGGAACACCGTGATGCCCGGCCACGACGCCCTCTTCCTGGACCTCCTGGACCGCTGGAGCGAGCCGCACCGCCGGTACCACGGCTGCACCCACCTGCTGTCCGTCCTTGAATCCCTCGACCTGCTCACCGATCCTGCCGATCCGCCGCGCACGGTCCTGCTGGCGGCCTGGTTCCACGACGCCGTCTACCGCGGGGTGGCCGGCCAGGACGAGGAGGAGTCCGCCCGCCTCGCCGAAGAGCGGCTGCAGGCAGCAGGCCTTCCGGAAGCGGAGGCGTACGAGGTGGGGCGGCTGGTCCGGCTGACTTCGGACCACCGCCCGGAACAAGGGGACGACGACGGCGCGCTCCTCTGCGACGCCGACCTCTCCGTCCTCGGCGGGGAACCTGGGGAGTACGCGCGGTACGTTGCGGCCGTCCGCCAGGATTACGCGCACATTGGCGACGCCGACTTCGCCGCCGGGCGCACCGCCGTCGTGCGCCGCCTGCAGGAACTGGACCCGCTGTTCCACAGCGGCAGGGCACGGGAGCTGTGGCTGGACGCCGCGCACCGCAACTTGAAAGGCGAACTGGCGTGAACGCATCCACCTCCAACCCGCGCCACACCATGACGGCAAGCGCCGCGCACCGGCAGCTGCCCTCCGCCGTCCGGATGGAGTGGGGGCTCGACGGCGCCAGGACAGTAGCGTCCGGCGCGGACCTTGCCGTCGTGGTGGACGTCCTGTCCTTCAGCACCTGCGTCAGCATCGCCCTGGACCGCGGAGCGGAAGTTTTCCCCTTTCCCTGGAAGGACACCGGCGCTGAGGACTTCGCCGCGCGCCACGGCGCACATCTGGCAGGTCCCCGCGACGGGGGCGGACTCAGCCTCTCCCCCGCAAGCTTCCGGGCCGCGGCATCCCTGGACCGGGTGGTCCTGCCGTCACCCAACGGCTCCGCGCTCTGCCACGAGCTGGCCCGCGAGGTCCCCCTGGTGGCCGCCGTGAGCCTCCGCAACGCTGCCGCCACCGCCGAGTGGGTGGCCGCCAGCCTCCCCGCGGATGCCGTCATCGCAGTGATTGCCGCCGGCGAGCGCTGGCCCGGCGGCGGACTCCGGCCCGCCGTGGAGGACCAGATCGGCGCGGGCGCGTTCATCGCCGGCCTGGTGGCCGCGGGCAAGGGCGGGTACGAGCCGGAGGACGGCCGGCACGGCTACTCGCCGGAGGCTGTAGCGGCCATGGCCGCCTTTGAAGCCGCCGAGCCGCGCCTCCGCGAGATGCTCCACGCCTGTTCCAGCGGCCGCGAGCTGGCCGGCGGCGGCTACGGGGCGGACGTCGATATCGCCGCCGAACTGGACGACAGCGACGCCGTGGCCCTCCTGGTCAACGGGGTGTTCAGTCCGCGCTGACCGGTGCGGTCAGCGGGCTGGCCTCTACACGGAGGCTGGTGCCCAGGCCGGCAGGCAAAATGGCCGGCAGCTCCCGCCTACCGGTAGGTGGAGACGAACGGCTGGCTGGTGGGCACGATCTGCTTGCCCAGCGGCATCAGGGACACCGGAATGAGCTTCAGGTTGGCGATGGCCAGCGGGATGCCGATGATGGTGACCGCCATGGCGAAAGCGGTGACCACGTGCCCGATCGCGATCCAGACGCCTGCCACCAGGAGCCAGATCACGTTGCCCAGCAGCGGGAAGACGCCGGTGCCGCCGGGCTTGTCCACCACGGTGCGGCCGAAGGGCCAGAGGGTGTAGGCGGCGATCCGGAACGAGGCGATGCCCCACGGGATGGTGATGACCAGCAGGCAGCAGATGACACCGGCCGCGAAATATCCGAGCGCGAGCCAGAACCCGCCAAAAACCAGCCAGATGATGTTGAGCAGTGTCTTCATTCATCCATTGTCCCCCGCGTCCGCCGGCAAACAGCTCAGGGGCTTCCCTGAGAGGCCCCTGAACCGGCTCCCGATGTGCCGCCTCAACCGCGGTGCCGCCTAAACCGTGGACTCGGCTTTCGCCGCATGCACGAACGCGCGGACCTTGGCCAGGTCCTTGACGCCGCGGGATGCCTCAACACCGGAGGAAACGTCCACTCCCCAGGCGTGGGCGGCAGCTGATGCCTTCCCCACGTTCTCCGGGTCCAGGCCGCCGGCCAGCAGCCAGCTGCGTCCCTGCAGGGCAGGGAGGCCGGCCACCGAACCGTAGTCCCAGGCCTCGCCCGAACCGGGAACGGCGGCGTCGATCAGGAGCAGGTCCTCGCCCCAGTCCTCCAGCTCCTCGGGCGTGGCACTCAAGGTGACGGCCCTGACCAGCTTCATCCCGGCGTCGTGCACGGTGGCAACGTCCCCGCGGGTGCGCGTGCCGTGCAGCTGGATCCATTCCAGCCCGGCGGCGCGGGCAATGGCCACGGCGTCAACAACGGGCTCGTCGCGGAAAACGCCGATCGGCAGAACCCTTTCCGGGACCTCTGCCAGCAGGGCCGATGCCTGCGAGGGCGAAACCACGCGGGGGCTGGCGGTGAGGACGAAACCCACCGCATCCGCTCCGGCGTCCACCGCTTCACGGACAGATTCTGGCGTGCTGAGACCACACACTTTGACGAACATTCCCGGCTCCTTCAGGCTGTTTTCGTGTTGTCCCCCCGGAGGAGAGTAGCAGGGAAGGATGGGAGCTGCCGACACCTGCCGCCTGCACCCCGCCCTGCGCGGGCAACTAGGCTGAACAGATGGAGATCATCCGCTTTGCCGACCTTAAATCCGAACCGTGGCGCAACGGCGGCGGGGTAACACGCCAGATCGCGGGCCACTCCGGCGCCGCCTCCGGACAACACGGCGCCTCCGGACATGACGACGGGTGGGACTGGCGGGTCAGCATCGCCGAGGTCAGCAAAGCCGGGGACTTCTCGCCGTTTCCCGGAATGGAGCGGGTGCTCACGGTGGTTGAGGGCGAGCTCCTGCTGCTCACCGTGGATGGTGCTGAACATCCCCTCGAAAAGTACCGCCCGTTCCGGTTCCCCGGCGGGGCCGACACCACCTGCGCCCTCCCCACGGGGGACGTCCGCAACCTCAACGTCATAACCCGGGCAGGGAAGTACAAGGGCTTTGCATCCATCATCGAGCTCTCGAAGAAACGCGCCCACCCCCTTTTCGCCGGCCAGTTGGGCGTCCTGCTGCAGGGCCAGGCCACGGTCTCTGCCCCTGCTGCCCCTGCCGCTGCCGCGGCCGCTGCAGCCGGGTCCGGAGCGCCTGGGCCGGTGGCCCTGGACCGCTACGACGCCGTGGTGGGCTCGGATAGCGGTTCCCCGGAGATCCTGGGCCGCGGCTTCCTGGCCGTTTTGTCCATCGATGAGGTTACTGGCTGAGGCTGAAGCGCCCGACGTCCACTACGGCATTGTTCCGGCGCGCTTCCTCGGCGGCGAAGACGGCGGCGTGGCTGACCAGGGACTCGTCCAGTCCGGACACCACCCCCGACCAGTCCCCGCCGGCGAGCGCGGCAACCCAGGCGGAGATGAGGCCGCGGTCGCCGCCCTCGTGCTTTTCGCCCCGGACCTGCGGGACGGCAGCGGCCACGGGGTGGACAGTTGTTGTTCCGGTCAGGAAGTCGTAGACGGAGATGGCTCCGGCTTCGATGGTGATCTCGCCGTGGCTGCCGAAGATGCGGGTCCGCCGGGGGCCTGCGGCGGTGAAGGCCGTGGCGGTGAACGCGGCGGTTGTGCCGTCCTCGTATTCGATGTTCACCACCTGGTGGTCCACGACGTCGTTGTCCGAGAAATAGACGCAGCGGCCGTAGGGTCCCGTGGCCAGGGCGTGCAGCAGTGATTCGGGGGTGCCGCCAGGATCCACGACGTCGGCGAAGTACGCCCGTGCCGGGTCCGGCCTGCCGCCGTTCGGTGGCCGCCCGGCGCCGTAGATCTTCAGCGCGGAGTAGGGGCAGCGTGGTTCAGCCGGGCAGTCGATGCAGCGCCGGGTTGCGCCTTCCGGTGCCCCCTCGGGACGGAAGTGGGCCAGCTGCCCGAAGGAGGATACCCGCAGGGGCCTGCTGCCGATGATGAAGGAGAGCCAGTCGACGTCGTGCGTGCACTTGGCCAGCAGGAACGGACTTGAGTTTTCCTCGCGGCGCCAGTTCCCGCGGACGTAGGAATGCGCGAAGTGCCAGAAACCAACGGGCTCCAGGTGCTGGACGGAGATGATCCGGCCTACCGCTCCGCCGGCCAGGAGTTGCTTGAGCAGTGCGGTCAGCGGGGTGTAGCGCAGTACGTGGCACACCGTTGCCCTGGTGCCGGTTTCACGGCTGAGGCGGTCAAGTTCGGCGCAGCCGGCGGGGTCGACGGCGACGGGCTTTTCCAGGAGGATTGGGTAGCCGTGGGCTGCGGCTGCTGCGAAGGGGCCCGCATGTTCACGGTCCGGTGTGGCGATGATGATGCCGTCGGCGGGCAGGCGGCCGGCCAGCATCGCCTGCCAGTTGTCGAAAACCCCGCTGTCCGGGACGCCGAGTTCCTTCGCCAGTGGGCCGCGCAGCTCGGCGCGCGGCTCGGCAAGGCCCACCACGGTGGCCCGGCCGGTGGCAGCGGCGAGCCGGGCATAGGCGGCGCCCCTGGCTCCGGCGCCGGCGATGAGGAGGCGCACCGGGCCTGCGTGCTTGCTGGCGGCGCCGTCGTCGTGTGCGGGGAGGCCCGGCGGCAGGGCGCCCACGGATCAGCCGTTCCCGGGATCGGCAAGCCATTCCAGCGCCACGGCCGCTGTCCATGACTGGTCCATGCTGCCCAGCGGTTCACCGGTGAAGGGCTCGTAGTACTCACCGAAGTGGCCCTCCATCAGCTGCGCCAGGGAGGCCTCGCGCAACTGGCCGTATCGCTTCCCGTCGCCGCGCCTGCGCAGGCAGTGGGCCAGGTACCAGTTCATCACCGGCCACACCGGCCCCCGCCAGTACTGGCGGGGCTTCAATCCTTCGTACGTGGTGGAGGTGGAGGCCGGCAGCGGGAAGGCCAGGCGCGGGTCTCCGGTCCAGTCCGGCCCTTCGAAGATCTCAAGCTGCCTGTCGAGGAGGGCCTGGTCCGCGGTGGAAACCAGGGGCGCGAACCCGGCGATGGTGGGCGGTCCGATCCATTCGCCCGCCAGCACGTCCCTGTCCCGCGCAAGTCCCGTCTCCGCATCCACGGTCGCGTCGACGCCGTCGCGGAATTCCCTGGCCCACTGCCGCAGCTGGGGCGCTTCCTCGGGCAGGCCGAACTGTTCAGCCAGCACGGCGAGGTCCTCGCTGGCCGCGGCAAAGATCGCCGACATGAAGACATCCTTGACCTGGAAGGACATCACCCCGGGCAGCCGGGCGTCGTCGAATCCCACGTCGGCCATCTGCTGCACCAGCCACAGGTAGCGGCTGTACTCCTCGTCGCTGGGACGCTGGCTGTGGTCCGTGACCTTGAGTGTGTCCGTGCGGACAAACGGCTCCATGTCGCCGGGCTGGACCCTGGAGTACGGGCCGTCGAAGCGCGGCGAGTTGTCCATCCCGGACTCCCAGCCGTGGTAGATGGTGAGCAGGCCCGAGCCGTCCCCGCCGCGGGCGCTCCGCAGCCAGGCGTGCCAGTCGATCCAGTGCGGCAGGGTCCGCCGGGTGAAATCCTCCGCGAGCCTGGCATCCTCGCCGCCGGCCGCCGTCGCCCGTTCCACGATGCGGCGCAGCATGGTGGCGTGGACCGGCGGCTGGCAGATGCCGCTGGACTGCACGCCCTCCGGCGAAACGCCGCGGGTCCCCCACCGGTCCACGTCGGGGAAGTAGCCAGGGACGTCGGAGAACACGATGTGCGGGATCATTCCGCTCTTCCACTGCGCGGCCACCAGGTAGTCCAGCTCCTGCAGGGCGCGGGCCACGCTCACGGTGGAGAGGCCGGTGGCCACGAAGGCGGCATCCCAGCTCCACATGTGCGGGTACAGGTTCGGCGCCGCCGTCACCATCGTGCCGATGTCGTTGGCCGCCAGGACGTCCCTTGCCCGGCTCCCCAGCTCCCCAAGGGTGCGGATGGGAAAGCTGTCGTCGCTGTTACCCTCCGGCGCGTGGCTCATGCCGTGAGTCCAAGCTGGGTTTCCGTATCGAAGAACCGGATGGCGGCCTGGTCGAAGCGCAGCCCCACCTTTTCTCCTGAGGAGACGCGCACGGTGGAGGCCACCTGCACTTTGATGGTCTGCCCGCCCAGGTCCACGGTCAGCAGCGTGGCGTGGCCCAGCGGTTCCACCACTTCCACGGTGGCGTCCAGAGTGCCCGGCGTGCCGCGGTCCTCGAGGTAGATGTTCTCCGCCCGGATTCCGACCATCACGGGGAGGCCGCCGGACCGGGCTGCGGAGCGGGCCAGGAATTCAGGGGCCTCGGTGCTTTGGCCGGCGACTTCCAGGGCGCCGTGCTGGGTGACGCGGCCCTCCAGGAAGTTCATGGGCGGTGAGCCGATGAACCCTCCCACGAACCGGTCGGCGGGCTCCTCATAAACCGTGATGGGATGGCCCAGCTGGGCGATCTGCCCCTTCTTCATCACGGCGACCCGGTCCGAAAGGCTCATGGCCTCCACCTGGTCGTGGGTCACGTAGAGGGTGGTGGAGCCCAGCTGCTGGACGATCTTCTTCAGCTCCGCCCGGAAGTCGAGGCGCAGAAGCGCGTCAAGGTTGGACAAGGGCTCGTCCATGAGCAGCACGTCGGCGTCCATAACGATGGCGCGTGCGACGGCGACGCGCTGCCGCTGCCCGCCCGACAGCTGGGCGGGGTACCGGTCCAGGTAGGGGGTCAGCTGGAGCAGGTCCGCCGCCCACGCGACCTTCTTTTCCAGTTCGTCCTTGGGAACCTTCTTCATGACCAGGCCGAACGCGATGTTGGTGCGGACTTTCCGGTGCGGGAAGACAGCGTAGGACTGGAACACCATGGACAGGTTCCGGTCCTGCGGCGGCAGGTAGGTCACGTCCCTGCCGCCGATGGAGATGCTTCCCTCGTCCGGGAAGTCCAATCCGGCCACCATGCGCAGCAGGGTGGTCTTTCCGCAGCCCGAAGGCCCCAGGAGCACCATGAACTCGCCCTCGGCCACATCAAGGGAAACGTTGTTGGTGGCCAGCTCGGTGCTGCCCGGGTAGGTCTTTTTGAGACCCTTGATCGAGATGTCAGCCATGGAACAGCCTCTCTGGAACGCACTCAGCGGATGGTGGAGCCCCACATGTTGGTGAGGTAGCGGCGCATGAAGAAGATGAAGATCAGTGCCGGAATCACCAGCAGGAAGCCGCCGGCAAACCGGTAGGCCAGCGGTGACTCGGCGAGGGAACTGAGGACCTGGGCCGGCAGGGTGCGCTGGTTCAGCGTAAGGATCGACGCGCCCAGCACCTCGTTCCAGGACATCACGAAGGTGAAGATCGAGGCCGCGGCAATGCCCGGAATGGCCATGGGCATCACCACCTTGATGAAGGCCTGCACCGGGCTGCAGCCGAAGATCCGGGCGGCTTCCTCAACGTCGCGCGGCACGCCCAGGAACACCGAGGAGGTGATCAGGATGGTGGTGGGCAGTGCCAGTGCTGTGTGGAGCAGGACGACGGCCAGGACGCTGTCGTACAGCCCGGTCTGGAGGAAGAGCTGCGCCAGCGGCACGGAAAGCACCACGATGGGCAGGGCCCGGGTGAAGAGCAGGAAGAGCTGGTACGGGTCCCTGCCGGGGAAGGCAAAACGCGCCACCGCGTAACCGGCCGGGACGCCGATGATCAGGGACAGCAGGAGGGTGAAGATGCCCACCTGGACGGAGTTGATGAGGCCGCCCAGGATGCCCGTGGACTGCAGGAACGTCTGCATGGTCTCAAGGGAGAAATTGTTCGGGATGAAGCTCAGCGGGAAATCCTGCAGGGCCGCCCTGCTGGAGGTGGCGGACAGGGCGATCAGGTAGATCGGCAGCGCCATGAAAAGCGTGATGAGGATGCAGCCCACCTGGAGCAGGATCCGGTTCCGCCGCCGCTTTGCCAGCGGCCTGCGGTCCACCTCCGGCGCCGGGCGGTCTGCCGGGGCCGTTGCCTTGTTGGTGGTGGCGTGGCTCATCGCGGGGCCTCCGACTGGTCTTTCAGGAGCTTGAGGTATCCGACGGCGGTGACCATGGAAACTGCCATCACCACCAGGGCCAGGGCCGACGCCACGTTGGCGTCCTGCAGCCCGGTGTACCAGCGGTAAGTCTCGCCGACCACCAGCGGGAAGTTCTGTCCGGTGAGGGCCAGTGCCACCGCGAAGGTCTGGAAGGCCAGGATGGTCCGCAGGATCAGGGCGGTCTGGAGGCTGGGCCGCAGCAGCGGCAGGGTCACGTGCCACAGCCGGTCCCAGAAGCCGGCCCCGAAAACGCCGGCCGCCTCCTCATAGTCCTTGGGGATGGACTGCAGCCCGGCGACGACGATCACGAACACCAGCGACGTTGCCCGCCAGACTTCCGCGATCAGCACGGCCATGAACATGGATGCGTAGTTGTCGTAGGCGAGCCACGAGACAGGCTCAAGGCCCACGGAGGCGAGCACGGAGTTCAGGTACCCGCGGTCCGTGAAGACCGTCAGCCAGACCAGGCCGGCGGCAAGGTCGCTGACCGCCAGGGGGATGGCCCAGATATAGAAGTACACCGAGGATCCGCGCGGTTTGGCCCGGATCAGCAGGGCCATGGCCAGCGCCAGGACGAACTGGATCGGAATCATCACCACGATCAGCAGCAGGGTGTTGCCCACAGAAGACCAGAAATAGGGGTCCTGCGCCATCCGGGTGAAGTTCGCCGTCGTCAGTCCTTCCGGGCCGCCGAACGCCTGGAGGATGCCGCTGACCATTGGCCAGCCGAACAGCAGGGTCATAAAGACGATGGACGGGGCAATCAGCAGCATTGCCGCCGACGTTCCGCTCCTCCGCGGCGGCCGGCCGCGCGGCCTGGCGGGCCGGGGCCGGGGCCTTGCGGCAGCGGGTGCGTCCGGGGAAGCCATCACGCAACCCTGCACTGGTCAGCGTCGGGGTCCGGGGCCCAGCAGGGAACATTCAGCGTGTCCATGATGCTGGCCAACTCCGCCCCCTGGCGGTCCAGCGTCGCCCTGACGTCTGCGTTGTTCAGGCAGATCTCCTGGAAGCAGTTCTTGAACAGCTGGGAGACCTGCGGGTCCTTGTCGCCCAGCCCCACGGGCGGGAGCGCGAGGATGGCGTCCGGGGCTTCCTGCTGCGCCTTGACGGCCTTGGCCTCCAGGGCGATGCCGCCCGGCAGGTCGCTTCCGATATCCGCCTCCACCACCGGGAAGAACGCGTTGGACTTCAGCGTCTCGATTTGCGCCTCCGGCTTTGACAGCGCCTTGATCAGCTCGAAGGCCTTGTCCTTTTCCGGCGAACCCTGGGGCACGGCCATGCCGCCGACGACGAGCAGGTAGCCCTTGCCCTTCGGGCCGGACGGGGCGGGCACCATCAGCCAGTCGTCAGGCTTGTCCTGGACCGCGTTGATGAGGCGTGCCACATGGTCCCATGCCACCAGGACTTCCCCGTTGCCCAGCGGTTCCTGCATGAAGTCGTAATTTGCGGAGGCCGGATTCATGTTGGCCCACAGGTCACGCATGTAGGTCCAGGCGGTGACGGCATCGTCATTGCGGAACGTGGTGATCTGCCCGCCGGTGAAGCTGGGGAGGAGGAAGCCCTGGTAGAAGCGGTGGTGGAGGCCCTTCGGCCCGGCCGGAATGCCGAATACCGGACGCCCGCCGTTCGCCGCCTTGGCTGCCTGGGCCCACGCCAGGAAGTTCTCGTAGGTCAGGTTGTTGACGTCGGCGCCCGAGGGCAGCCAATCCAGCGCCTTCTTGTTGACCGCCACCACATAGGTCGCCTGGATCCAGGGGATGTACCGGGGAGAATCCGTTCCGAGCTTCGCCAGCTCCAGCAGGTCGTCGGAGAAGCCGGCAGACGAAAGGTCGTTGGTCAGGGAGCTGAGGTCCTCGAACTGGGACGCGAAGGGGATGAGGTCGCTGTGCAGGCCCGCTGCGATGCCTATCTCAACCTTTCCGGCGGCGAGCTGGGACTTCAGGGTGGTGTTGAAGATGCCGGTGTCCACGGGGTTGTAGGCCACCTGGATGTCACCGGCGAACTTCTTCAGCGTGGCTTCATATCTCTGCCGCTCCTCCACGGGGGAGAACTGGGTGGAAAGGAAGTTGACGGAGCCTTCCCCTCCGCTCCCGCTGGTGTTCACGCCGCAGGCTGCCAGCAGGGGGCCGGTGGCCAGGGCCATCAACCCTCCCTTGAGCAAGGTCCGCCGGCTGAGGTCACGGTGGGCAAGATCCGACATTGGAACCTCCTGCTGCAAGGGCAGATAGTATTTTTGTCTGATGATCGATCATAATTGTGTGATCTAGACCACGTCAATGGCCAGCCCGCGGCGCGGGCAGGCCACACATGCAAAGGAAGCGGGCAGGATGACCCAGCAGAGGACGCTCGTCGGGGGCTCAGGCCAACCTCCCGTGGGGCCCGCCACCAGCGCCGGCCACGTCCTCCAGCTCCTGCGCTCAAGCCCGGCCGGATACAGCCGGGCGGACCTGCTGGATATCACGGGAATGGCCCGGTCCACCCTTTATGAGCGGCTGGACGCTCTCTTCGCTGCGGGCCTGGTCTACGAATCCACGCCGCTGCGCTCCCAGCGCGGCAGGCCGCCCCGGGCCCTCCGCTTCGATGACCGCAACAAGCTGGTCCTGGCGATCGAGATCGGGCACACCCACGCCAGCATCCACCTCCTGTCCCTGGGCCGGGATATCGTGGCCTCCGCCCGGCTGCCCATCAAGATCAGCCAGCCCCAGGAAGGCGTGGCCGGCACTGTCATCGAAGAGTCCCTGCGGCTCCTCGACGGGCGGCAGCCGGTAGGAGCAGGGGTGGGGCTGCCGGCCCCGGTGGACCCCCTCCACCGGCTGGGCCTGGAACGCACCGTCCTGGCCCACTGGGACCTGCAGCGCCTGCAGGACGTCATGGAGGCGAGGCTGGACTGCCCGGTCCTGCTGGAAAATGACGCCCGCTCGATGGCCGTCGGCGAGGTCCGGGAGCCGCTCGAGTCCCTCGTGGCAGTGAAGGTCAGCACCGGCGTCGGCTCCGGCATCATTGTGCGGGGCGCCCTGGTCCGCGGCGCCCACGGTGCCGCCGGGGACATCGGGCACGTGCGGATTCCCGAGGCCGCGGGACGCCGCTGCCGCTGCGGCAGGGACGGCTGCCTCGCGGCCGCGGCGTCAGGACGCGCGCTCCTCGCGGAACCGGAACTTGCCCGCTACGGCACCCTGCGCCAGCTCGTTGACGCGTGCGGCAGCGATCCCGCCGTACGCTCCGCCGTCACGGAAGCCGGGCGGGTGCTGGGACGCGCGCTCGCAGCGACGGTGGGGACGCTGAATCCCGGCCGGATCGCCGTGGGCGGACTGGTGGGCGTGCTGCCGGATTTCCTGGGAGCCTGCCGGCAGCAGATCCTCGACGACGCCTTTGAACCGTCCCTGGTGGACCTTGAGGTTGTCTCCGCGGACAGCCGGACGGCCACGGCCGTCGGGTTGTGCAAGCTCGTTGAAGAGAGCCTTTACGCGCCGGAGCGGGTGGAACAGCTGCTGGCGCAGCGGGCCGGCTGAGCAAAGTGCCACAGGGCAGCCTTGCCTTGCAGAAGCAGAGCCTTTCCACACTGGTGGCTCCCCCGGGCCGTCCCTAGACTCGGGCTATGACCACTTCATCGTTCAATGCGCTCCTGTCCACCCAGATCGGCAACGAGTTCACCGCGTCGCAGCAGTACATTGCCGTGGCCACCTGGTTCGCCAACCAGGACCTCCCCCAGCTGGCGCGCTACTTCTACCGCCAGTCCGTGGAGGAACGGAACCACGCCATGATGATGGTGCAGTACATGCTTGACCGGGACATCCCCTTCACCATTCCCGGCGTTCCGGCTGTCCGCAACGACTTCGCCTCCGTCACCGAGCCCCTGGCCCTGGCCTTGCAGCAGGAGAGGGAAGTCACCCGCAACATCGAGGACCTGTTCCGGGCCGCCCGCAGCGAAAACGATGCCCTGGGCGAGCAGTTCATGCTGTGGTTCCTGAAGGAGCAGGTGGAGGAAGTGGCGTCCATGACCACCCTGGTGAACATCGCAGAGCGCGCGGACAACCTGTTCGACATCGAAAACTTCATTGCCCGCGAAACCATCGGCGACGGCGGCCGGGACTCCTCCGCCCCCGAGGCTGCCGGCGGGGCGCTCTAACCCCCCGCCCGGCCCAACTGGGTCGCAGCAGATGTCGGATTGAGCCGCCAAAAGAGCATCTGCTGCTACCTAGTTGGGTGGAGCAGGCGGTGGTGAGGTTGGGCACCAAACGAGCCCGACGCCGTCGCGCGTTGCTATTCTGGAAACCAAGGCTCCGCACCTGAGCCTCCGGACGACGGTTCAGTACCCGGAACGCGACAAGACTGGCCAAAGGATCTGCCATGTCGTGGTTAATACTTCTTCTCTCCGGTGCGCTCGAGGCCGTCTGGGCCGCATCCCTGCACCGCGCCTTCCAGGCTTCCGGGCGGCAGCGCCTCGCCCCGGCCGCACTTTTCCTGGTCTCCGTCGCCGCGAGCACGGGCGGCCTTGCCATCGCAATGCAGTCCATCCCCACCGGCACCGCCTACGCGGTCTGGGTTGGGGTGGGCGTGGTGCTGACTTCCGCCTACGCCATCGTCACCAAGGCGGAACGCCCGACGGCGGCGCGCCTCCTCCTGCTGTCCGGCATCGCTGTGTGCGTGGTTGGCCTGAAGGTGGTGGCGTAATGCTGCGGCGATCACTTCCCTGGCTGGTGCTGCTGGCCTCGGCCGTCCTCGAAGCCGTGTGGGCCACCGCGCTGGGACTGTCCGACGGCTTCAGCCGGCCCGTCCCCACCCTTGTTTTCGCCGTGACGGCCACCCTGAGCATGCTGGGCCTGGGCTGGGCCATCCGCACCATCCCGCTGGGCAGCGCCTACGCCGTGTGGGTGGGCATCGGCGCCGCGCTGACGGTGGGCTGGGCGATGGCCACCGGCGTGGAGCCGTTCAGCGTGCTGAAGGTTGTGTTCATTGCCGGGATCGTTGGCTGCGCCGCCGGCCTTAAGGCGCTGCCGGCCGAAAGGGACCAGCCGGCTGCCGAACCTGCGCACCGCTGAGGGCGGGCAGTCTAGGCTTTTGCCATGGACTCCCCCGAGATCGCCGCAGCTGTCGCCGGACTGCGCGATGCCTTGCGTAGCGCCCCGGGCGGCGGGCGGCGGATACTGCTGGGCATCGCGGGTGCGCCGGGCGCCGGCAAGTCCACGTTCGCTGCCTGGCTGCAGCAGCAGTTCGGGCCCGGGCAGGCGGTGGTGGTGCCCATGGACGGCTTCCACCTGGGCAACGCCATCATTGAGGGCACGCCGCTGCGGCAGCGCAAGGGTGCCATCGACACGTTCGACGCCGGCGGGTACCTTTCGCTGCTGCGCCGGCTGGTGCGGCGGGACGAGGCAGTGGTCTACGCGCCGGAGTTCCGCCGCACCCTCGATGAACCTGTGGCGGCGTCCATCGCCATCCCCGCGGAAGTTTCCCTGGTGATCACGGAAGGCAACTACCTGTTGTTCGAGCAGGAACCCTGGAAGGACATCCGGGCGCAGCTGGACGAGGTCTGGTTTGTTGATGTTCCCCCAACGCTGCGGCTGAACCGGCTGGTGGAACGGCACATCTCGTTCGGAATGGAACGGGCCGCGGCGGAAGCCTGGGCAGCCGGCCCGGACCAGGCCAACGCCGCGCTGATCGAGGCCACCCGTCCGGCGGCCAGCAGGATTATTCCCTGGCACTAAGGGGTTGCCACTACCAACGGCATCTCGAAACAGCGCCGGTCATGGCGAAGAAACAGGAGAACTGATGGCACACGTGGTAAACCTCGGAGTCGGGCTCAACGTCAGCCCGCTCGGCTTCGGCGGCATGGCCCTGACACCCGTGTATGGGGAGGTGGACCAGGAGGACGCGCTCCGCACGCTGCACCACGCCGTCGACTCCGGTGTCACCTTCATCGACACTGCGGACATCTACGGCGGGGGCAGCAACGAGGAACTGATCGCGAAGCTGCTGAAGGAGCGGCGGGACGAGGTCCAGCTGGCCACCAAGTTCGGGCTGGTGGGCACGCCGGCGGACGGCTACACGGATATCCGCGGCGACGCCGCCTACATCCGCCAGGCCGTGGACCGCAGCCTGCACCGGCTGGGCACAGACGTGATCGATCTCTACTACATGCACCGCCGCGACCTCCGCGTTCCCCTGGCGGAAACCGTCCAGGCCATGGCGGAGCTGGTACAGCAGGGCAAGATCAGGCACCTGGGGCTGTCCGAAGTGACGGCCCGGGAGCTGGAGGAAGCCAGCGCCGTGCACCCCATCGCGGCGGTCCAGAGCGAGTGGTCCATCTGGAGCCGCGACGTGGAACGCAACGTCGTTCCTGCTGCTGCCGCCCTGGGAACCGGTTTTGTGCCGTACTCGCCGCTGGGCCGGGGATTCCTCACCGGCACCGTCGACGCCTCCAGCCTGGGCGAGAAGGACTTCCGCCGCCGGATCCCCCGGTTCGCCCCCGATGCTGCCGGCGCCAACCAGGCAGTGGTGGACACGGTGCAGGCCGTGGCGGACAGCCTGGGCGCGACACCCGCGCAGGTTGCGCTCGCCTGGCTGCTCGCCCAGGGCAGGAGGCTGGGGCTGCCCGTCGTCCCCATCCCCGGCACCCGCAAAGCCCACCGGATTGACGAGAACCTCGGCGCCCTGGACCTGGAACTGACCCCGGCGCACCTGGACGCGCTCGGCGAAGCGTCGGACGCCGTCGTCGGTTCCCGCTCAGCCGACCCCAGCTTTGTGTCCGAAGGGCGCGAATAAAGCATCACACGACGCCGAAGGGCGGCCCCGCAGGGGACCGCCCTTCGGCACGCGTCAGGTCAGGAGGCGGAACGTGCTTCCCGGACCAGCTCGGCACAGCGTTCGCCGATCATCATGGTGGTGATGTTGGGGTTCACGGTGGTCAGCTCCGGCATGACGGAGGCGTCAGCCACCCTCAGCCCGGTGACGCCCTTGACGCGCAGTTCGGGATCCAGCGGCGACATCCCGTCGTCGGCCGCGCCCATCCGGACCGTCCCGGCCGGGTGGTACACGGTGTTGTGGGTCTTCCGGATGTAGTCGGTGATCTCCTCATCGCTCTGGATCTCCGGGCCGGGGTACAGCTCGGTTCCCACCCAGTCAGCCAGCGCCGGCTGCGCGGCAATTTCGCGGGCCTTCCGGATTCCGGCGATCATCACGCGCATGTCGTGGCCGTCCGGGTCGGTGAAGTAGCGGGGGTCCACCCTGGGCTTGTCCCGGAAGTCCTTGCTGCGCAGTTTCACGGTTCCGCGGCTGCGGGCGTGCGTGACGTTGGGCGTGAGGCAGAAGCCGTTCTCCGTGGTGGGGAAACCCTGCCGCAGCGTGTGCATGTCGAACGGCACCGAGCCGTAGTGGAACATCAGGTCGGGACGGTCCAGGCCTTCCTCGGTGGTGGTGAAAATTCCTGCCTCCCACCACTGCGTGGACGTCTCCGTCATGGGCTGCCTGGCCTCCCACTGGATCACGCCTTCGGGGTGGTCCTGCAGGTGCTCGCCGACGCCCGGCGAGTCCACACGGACGGGGATGCCGAATTCCTCCAGCTGGGCGGCCGGGCCGATGCCCGAAAGCATCAGCAGCTTGGGGGAATCGATGGCTCCGGTGGAAACGATCACCTCGGCCCGCGCGGTGAGCTCATGCGTCCGGGAGAAGGCGTTGTCCACCACGGCAACGCCGGTGCAGCGGTTGGCGGCGTCGAAGGTGAGTTCCTTGGCCCGCAGCCCGGTCAGGAGCGTGAAGTTCCCGCGGTCCATGATCGGGTGGATGTAGGACACCGAGCTCGAGGACCGGGTACCGTCCGCACGGCGGTTGATCTGGAAGAATCCGGCGCCGTTGATCACCGTCTCACCGGTGTTGAAGTGCGCCTTGGGGATGCCGGACTGTTCGCAGGCTTCCAGCATGGCCCGGCCGGCGGGATCCGACGCCGGGACGTTCATCAGGTGCACCGGGCCGCTGTCGCCGTGGTGGGGCGCGTCGGGGCCGGCGTCCTGGTTGGTTTCCAGCTGCTTGAACAGCCGGAAGGCCAGGTCCGAGTTCCAGCCGGTGGCGCCGAATTTCTGCTCCCACTCGTCGATGTCCTCGCGGGGCGCCCAGAAGGCGATGCAGGAGTTGTGGCTGGAACAGCCGCCCATGACCTTGGCCCGGGCATGCCGCATGAAGGAGTTGCCGTTTTCCTGCTCCTCGATGGGGTAGTCCCAGTCGTAGCCGGATTCCAGCAGCTCCATCCAGCGGTCCAGCTGCAGGATCTCGGGAAGGTTCCGGTCATCGGGCCCGGCTTCCACCAGGGCAACCTCCACGGCCGGGTCCTCGCTCAGGCGGGATGCCACGGCGGCCCCGGCGGAGCCGCCGCCGATCACGATGTAGTCGAATTCCGTCTTTGCTGCCATGTGCCTTAGTTCCTCCCTGCAGGTGCGGCGGCGTGGTCCGCGAACCAGCCGGTGACCTGCGGATCGATGTTCTGGTAGACGTGCTTGGCTTCCTGGTACTCGGCCAGGCCGGTGGGCCCCAGTTCGCGGCCGACGCCGGACTGGCCGAACCCGCCCCATTCCGCCTGCGGCAGGTAGGGGTGGAAATCGTTGATCCAGATGGTGCCGTGGCGCAGCGCCCGGGCCACCCGCTGGGACTTGCCGGCATCCTGGGACCAGACGGCACCGGCCAGGCCGTAGTGGGTGTCGTTGCCCAGTTTCACGGCTTCCGCCTCGGTGGTGAAGGTTTCCACGGTGACCACGGGGCCGAATGCCTCGTCCACCACCACGGACATGCCGCTCTTGACCCGGTCCAGGACGGTGGGCAGGTAGTAGAAGCCCTTCTCCAGCTCCCCTTCGCCCCAGGCGCCGCCGCAGCGCAGCCGGGCGCCCTCGGCGATGCCCTTCTCCACGTAGGCGGTGACCTTGTCGCGGTGGGCGGCGGAGATCAGCGGGCCGGTTTCGGCCTCCGGATCGAACGGGCCGCCCAGGCGGATCTGCTCCGCCCGGCGCACGAGCTCATCCACGAACTCCTCTGCGATGGTCTCATCCACGATCAGCCGGGCGCCGGCTGAGCAGACCTGGCCGGAATGGACGAACGCGGCGTTGAGGGCGTTGTCCAGGGCGGCGTCGAAATCGGCGTCCGCGAAGACGATGTTGGGGTTCTTGCCGCCCAGCTCCAGCGCCACTTTCTTGACCGACGCTGCCGCCGAGGCGGCGATGGCCTTGCCAGTTTCCAGGCCGCCGGTGAAGGACACCAGGTCCACCTCCGGATGGCCGGAAAGGACGGGGCCCACGGTCTTGCCGTCGCCCAGCACAAGGTTCGCGACGCCGTCGGGCAGTCCCAGCTCCGCGAGGACCTCCATCATCAGGATGGAGGTGTGCGGCGTCAGTTCGCTGGGCTTGAAGACGAAGCTGCAGCCCGCGGCGAGCGCGGGAGCGATCTTCCAGGCGGCCTGCAGCAGCGGGTAGTTCCATGGGGCGATCAGCGAGCACACGCCGACGGGCTCGTATTCGATCCGGCTCACCACCGTGGCGCTGCCGGCATCCACCACGCGGCCTGAATCCTGGCCGGCCAGCTTGCCGAAGTACTCAAAGCAGTTGGCGATGTCGTCCATGTCGATTTCGCTTTCCACCAGGCGCTTGCCTGTGTCCAGCGTCTCGGCGCGGGCAAACTCGTCCTTGCGCTCCCGCAGCCGGTTGGCGACGCTGATCAGGAAGGTGCCCCGCTCCAGCGCTGATTTCCCGGACCAGGCGCCGGAGTCGAAGGCTGCCCTCGCCGCCTCCACGGCACGGTCCGCATCCGCGGCGGTCCCCTCCGAGACAGACCCCACCAGTTCGCCGTCGGCCGGGCAATGGATGTCCCGGGTGCCGCCGTCGGACGCTGCGGTCCAGCTGCCGCCGATGTAAAGCGTTGCCGTGCTCATTTCGTTTCCTCCTGCATGTCGAAGTCGGATTCCCAATTGTCTTTTGCCACCTGGTCCTCAACCAGGACGGTATTTCCGGGCGCTGCACGGTTCAGGTGCAGGAATTCAAGGTGCTGTTCGTAGTGGTCCAGGACGTCCGTGATGACCTGTTCCTTGGTGTAGCCCATGAGGTCGTAGCCGTAGCTGCCCTCCTGGGAGAACACCTCCATGCGGTAGTAGTGGTCGTCCGGATCAGCCCTGCGCGTGGCATAGCTGGGCGTCTCGTACTGCACCGGGTAGATCTGGTATTTGAAGGCCCGTTCCTCACCCATGGGCAGCTGCAGGTCGATGCTGCGGATGCCGCAGGGTTCCACGGTGGTCACTGTCAGTGCCGTCTCCGCACCCTGTGCTTTGAGTTCGGCTTCAACTTCCTGCAGTGCCGGGACGGCCACCGTTTCAGCGAACCGGATGGTCTGCCTCCGCCCTGGGTAGCTCATGGCGCGGCTGAGCCGTTGCCGCCAGGTGCGTCCTCCGCGCAGGTCGCTGGAGCGGCCCGTGATGATGCCGGGCAGGCTGGCGCGGTAGCTGTCGTTGAGCGAATTCTCCACCCGGAGGGCCTTGTAGAGGCCCAGCATGATGAACACCAGCAGCAGGGACAGGGGAAGGCCCATGACGATCGTGGCATTCTGCAGCGTGGTGACCCCGCCGACCGTGAGCATGGCCAGGGTCAGCAGCCCGGTGGCCACAGCCCAGAACACGCGCATCCACTCTGGCCCGTCGGAATCCGCGTCCTTCAGGTGGGAGGTGAAGTTGGACATCACCAGGGCGCCGGAGTCCGCCGATGTCACATAGAACAGCAGCCCCGTGAATGTTGCTACGGCCGCTGTGAGGGGGACAGCCGGGTACTCAGCCAGGAGGCTATAGAACCCACGCTCCGGATGGCTCATGGCAGCGTCGCCGAAGGCCATGTTGCCGCCCATGACCAGCTCAAGGCTGGAGTTTCCGAAGATGGAGATCCACAGCACGATGAAGAGGAAGGGGACCGTCATGGTGCCCAGCACAAACTCCCGGATGGTGCGGCCGCGGGAGATGCGGGCCAGGAACAGGCCCACGAAGGGCGCCCACGCAATCCACCACGCCCAGAAGAACAGGGTCCACGCGTTCATCCACTCAGTGGGCTTGTCATAGGCAAACGTGTCCAGGGTCATGGCGGGGAAACGGCTCACCACGTCACCGATGTTCTGGACGATCCCGTCCAGCAGGAAGTTCGTCTTGCCGGTGGCGAGGATGAACAGCATCAGGGCCACGGCCAGGATCACGTTGAGTTCCGAGAGCCGCCGGATGCCCTTTTCCACGCCTGACACCACGGACACAGTGGCCATCACCACGGACAGGGCGATCAGGCCGATCTGCACGGCAAGGTTCTCCGGAATGCCGAACATGAAGTTGAGCCCGTAGTTGAGCTGCACGACGCCGATGCCCAGTGAGGTGGCGATGCCAAAGATGGTGCCGAGCAGCGCGGCGATATCCACCGCATGCCCCATCGGGCCTTCGATCTTCTTCCCGAAGATGGGGTACAGCGCCGACCTGATGCTCAGCGGCAGGTTGTGGCGGTAGGAGAAGTACCCCAGCGCCAGCCCCATCAGGGCATACAGGGCCCAGCCCGTGATGCCGTAGTGGAACAGCGTCCACACCAAAGCCTGCCGTGCGGCCTCGGCGGTTCCGCCCTCCCCTTGCGGGGGCGCCAGGTACTGGCTGACGGGCTCGGAAACGGAGAAGAACATCAGGTCGATGCCGATTCCGGCCGCGAACAGCATGGCCGCCCAGGTGAACATTCCGAACTGCGGTTTGGAATGGTCCGGGCCCAGCTTGGTCCTGCCCACCCGGGACACTGCCGCGAACAGGACAAAGACCACCACCGCAGTGACGATCAGGAAGTAGTACCAGCCCATGTTGGTGGACACCCAGCCCACCATGGATCCGATCACGGCTTCTGCGTTGTCTTTGGCAACAATGGCCCACACGGCGATGCCGAGCACCCCGAAAGCCGAGCCGAAGAACACGGCCTTGTTCACCCGGGTGGTGGCTTCGGGGCCGGCGTCGGCGGCCGGCGTGTTCTTCCCGGCGGGTGGTTGCTGCGACTTTGGATCAGCGTTTTTCGTTCCCGCGGTGGCCGCGGGTGGCGTTGCATTATGGCTCATCGTGTCCCATTCCAGTTTTGAGGCTGTGGTGCGGACGACGTCGGCTCATTGCCTTTCGGACACCGCCGAAAGACCCCAGCCCGCACCATGAGTGACTGTGGCTTGGTTTTCGACGCTACCAAGCCGTTTCCCGAAGGGCCGACTTTTATGAGTCCGGTCACTAGTCCAGACTGAAGCCCATGGACTCACTCATTCACGGCCTCCGTGACATCACCATCCGCCGGATTTCGGTCAGCGAGATGGACAACAACGTGTACCTGCTGACTGCCAAGGCCAGCGGCGAACAGGTGCTGATCGACGCCGCGGATGATGCGCCCGCCATCCGGCAGCTGCTGGCAGACGGTGCTGCGGACACGTCCGCGGCCCCGCGGCTGGGGCTGATCGCCACCACGCACCAGCACTGGGACCACGTCCGGGCGCTGAAGGAGCTCGCGGAGGCCACCGGGGCCCCCACCGCTGCAGGAACGGACGACGCCGGCGCGCTGCCGGTTGCGGTGGACCGGAACCTGGAGCAGGGGGATACGGTCGCCGTGGACGGGTTTTCGCTGACGGCGGTCCACCTGCGCGGTCACACGCCCGGCTCGATTGCCTTTGTTTACGAAGCCCCGGAAGGACCCGTGCACATCTTCTCCGGTGATTCGCTGTTCCCCGGGGGTGTGGGCAACACCCAGAAGGACCCGGAGCGGTTCAACCAGCTCCTCACCGACGTCACGGAGCGGCTGTTCGGGGCCTACTCGGATGACACCGTGGTGCACCCGGGCCATGGCAAGCCGACAACCCTGGGCGCCGAGCGGCCCCACCTTGAGGAGTGGCGCGCCCGCGGCTGGTAGCTGTTAAACGCATCGAGTGCTCCGTAGTTGTCCTTATGACGCGTCTAAAGGACAACTACGGAGCACTCGATGTGGGAACTAGTGGGGATTAGCGGCTGCGCCGTTCGTTGGACGCCGGGGCCGATGCGCGGCGGGGTCCGCTGCGGGCGGGACGGCCGGAGCCGCCGCCGTTGCCGGCGTAGGATCCGCCGGAGGTGCCACCGGTGTTGGAGGACCAGACGGCCTTGTTGCCGCCGCCGGCCGAAGCTGCACCGGCGGAGCGGGCGCCACCGGTCCGGGCACCTGCACCTGCTGCTGCACGCTGGCCCGTTGCCGGGCGGCCGCTGCGCTGGCCGCCGGAAGCAGCCGGACGGCCTGAGGAAGCCGGCCTTCCGGTGCCGCCACGCGGGGCGTCGCTGCGGGTGACGCGTGACTCTGCACGTCCGTCCGAACCGCGGCCGGCCGATGCACGGCCACCTGCCGCGGGGACGTCGTTGCGGTGCGTGGAGGCCGTGCCGCGTCCGCGGTTGTTGCGGCGTGCAGCTGCTGCTGCCACTGCGCGGTCCTCGTTCTGCTCAGACACCCGGTCGAAGGCAGCCCGGGCTTCGGTCCGGCCCTCGAAAGCGACGGCACGGCGCTCTGCGCGGGGAATGTCGGTGCGGGTGGGCTCAGCCGAAACCCGGCCGCGTCCACCGCGTCCGCCACGTCCACCTGCAGTGGGTGCGGCCTGGCGGCGGGCCCGCTTGCGCTCGGCGTTGGCACCGGTGGAGGTGCCGCCGCCCTGCTGTGCGGCCTTCTTGGCCAGCAGCGCTGCGCGGGTGCGCGGATCGATCTTCTCGGCCATTTCGCCCACCAGCTCTGCAACCAGCGGGGAGTTGGCGGTGACGCGCTCGAAGTTGACCTCCACGCCGGCGGCCTTCATCAGCTTCTTCACGTCGGTCTGCTGCTCCGGGAGCGTCAGCGTGACCACGGTGCCGTCGGAACCGGCGCGGGCGGTACGGCCCGAGCGGTGCAGGTACGCCTTGTGCTCGGTGGGCGGGTCAACGTGGATGACCAGTTCGACGTCGTCCACGTGCACGCCGCGGGCTGCGACGTCGGTGGCCACCAGGACGCGGACGTCACCGGAGGAGAACTCGGCCAGGTTGCGGTCGCGGGCGTTCTGCGACAGGTTGCCGTGCAGGTCGACGGCGGGGATGCCGGCGTCGGTCAGGGTCTTGGCGAGCTTGCGGGCGTGGTGCTTGGTCCGCATGAAAAGTACGCGGCGGCCTGCACCGGAGGCAAGCTCAACGATTAGCTGCTTCTTGACGGTCTGGTCGTTGACCACCAGCACGTGGTGCTCCATGGTGGTGACCGCGGCCTGCGGATCGTCCACGGAGTGGGTCAGCGGGTTGGACAGGTAGCGCTGGACGATCTTGTCCACGCCGTTGTCCAGGGTTGCGGAGAAGAGCAGGCGCTGGCCCTGGCTGGGGGTCATGTCCATGAGCTTCTTCACCACGGGCAGGAAGCCGAGGTCGGCCATGTGGTCCGCCTCGTCCAGGACCGTAATTTCCACGGCCTCAAGGGTGAGGACGCGCTGGCGGATCAGGTCCTCAAGGCGGCCGGGGCAGGCGATGACGATGTCGACGCCGGCACGCAGCGCCTTTTCCTGGCGCGCCTGGGAGATGCCGCCGTAGATCACGGTGGTGTTCAGGCCGGCGGCCTTGGCCAGCGGCTCGATGGTGGCGTTGATCTGGGTTGCCAGCTCACGGGTGGGTGCCAGGACCAGGCCCATGGGGCGTCCGGGCTTGCGGAAGTGCTTGGCTTCCCGCTCAGCGAGTCTTGCTACAAGCGGGATGGCGAAAGCGATGGTTTTACCGGATCCGGTCCGGCCGCGGCCCAGGACGTCACGCCCGGACAGCGTGTCCGGGAGGGTCTTGACCTGGATGGGGAACGGTTCAACGATTCCCTGTGCGGTGAGGGTGTCTGCAAGGGCCTTGGGTGTACCGAGGGCAGAAAAAGTAGTCATGTATTTATACGGTCTTTCAGGCGGTATCCAGGCGGATATCGGCCCCCGATGCCGGTTGGACCAGGGGTTCGCCGAAGAAAAGTCAGGTGATCAACCGGGCCGCTGCAAATTTTGGCAGTCAGCCGGGACCAAATGGAACGCGTTCATCGACGCAGGATGTGCCTCTCACATGAAAAAAGCCCAGTCCCTGGCTGGAGGTGTACCTCCGAACAGGAAAACCTGGGCATCACTGCACATCAAGTTCCACCAGTCTAGCATCCCGCCGCCGGCAGGTTTCCCCCGCCCCTCCCCGTTGCCTTGAATGGCACCGCGGGGCAGGCTTGGGGCATGAGCGAAAACGCGGCCCACCAGCATGACACGCAGCATCACCCGCACGACGGCGGCCCCGGCCTTTCCGGCGGCACGCTTGCCGGGGGCACGGCGATAGGCGGCGCAGCGGACGCCGCTGCCACCTGGGATGAGCGGTACCGGAGCAAACCCCAGATGTGGAGCGGCAAACCCAACCCGCAGCTGGTCCGGGAGGCCGGGGGCCTGCGGCCGGGAAAGGCGCTGGACCTGGGCTGCGGTGAGGGCGCGGATGCCATCTGGCTCGCCCAGCAGGGCTGGACCGTCACCGCCGTCGACGTTTCCGCGGTGGCGCTGGACCGGGCCCGCTCGCACGAGAAGGCGGCGTTGGCCCGGGAAGCCGTCCACGCCGCGGATGCCGCCATCGCGAGCCGGATCACCTGGCAGCAGGCGGACCTGGAGCAGTGGCAGCCCGGGGCGTCCTTCGACCTGGTGACAGCGCAGTTCCTGCACTCCCAGGAGCTCGCCTGGCAGGGCCCGCTGCGCACGGCTGCGTCAGCGGTCAAGCCCGGCGGAACGCTGCTGGTGGTGGGCCACCACCCGGACCGGCTGCCGCCGTGGGGCGGTGCCGGGCACCACCACCGGGAGATGTTCTACACCGGCGATGAACTGGTCCAGGAACTGGGACTGGAGGGACCGGAGTGGCAGCTGGAGGTCCAGACCAGCCGGGAACGGCCGGTGACGGGACCGGAGGGCCAGCACGCAACCATCGCCGACGTGGTGGTGCGCGCAACCCGGCTCCCCTGACCCCCGATGGAGTTTTTGTCCGGATATGCAGGGTTCCAGGCCTGACTCCCTGCATATCTGGACAAAATCTCAGGGGGTTTTGGCGGCGGTGACGCGGGGCGCCACGGCGGCCGCGGCTGCGGCGAGCACGGCGGCAAGGCCAAAGACCCCGGCGAAGGAACCCGCCGTCGTCGTAAAGGCCGCGAAGACGATGCCCGTGGTGGCCAGTGCCAGCGCCCCGCCCAGGGAATCCGCAATGGACATGGCGGAGCTGTTGAAGCCCTCGTTCTCCTTGGTGGACAGTGCCAGGGTCATCACGCTGAGCCGCGGATACAGCAGCCCCATGCCTCCGCCGGCGGAGATCCAGCCTGCGATGGCGACGGCGGCCGGCCAGTTGAGCGCTGCCGTTGCCAGGGCCAGGACCACCGCTCCGAGGACCATGAGCGCCCCGATGCCCACGGCGCGGCGGTGCGGCAGCCTGGCACCCAGCCTGCCCTGGACGGCTGACGCGCCTGCCCAGGACAGTGCCCCGGCGGTGAGGGTCAGGCCCGCGAAGGTGGGCGGGAAGGCGTACTGCTCGATCAGCAGGTAGGGCAGGTAGACCTCGGCGCCGAAGAACCCGGCCGAGGCGAGCCCGCGGGTAAGGATGACGCTGGGCAGTCCGCGCCGGGCAGTGAGGGTGCCACGGGGAACCAGTGGCCGGACTGCCAGCAGCGCCACGCCCACGGCCGCGACGGCGAGGGCGCCTGCAACTGCGGGAATGCCGGGAACGCGAACCCCGGCAGACAGGTTGAGCCCGAGCACCGCGGCGGCGGCCAGCGCCGCCCACGCCAGCCGGCCCACCGCCCACGGCGTGGAGGGCTGTGCGGCGGGTTTACTGTCCAGCCTTTTGAGGACAGGTGCGATCATCAGCAGCGCCGGGATGACCAGGCCCACCACGCCCAGGAACACCCAGTGCCAGCTGAAGACCTGCGCCACGATGCCGGCGGCGAACGGGCCCACGAGGGACGGGATCACCCACGCGGCGGAGAACGCCGCGAAGATCTTCGGATGCAGCGCGCCGGGATAGATGCGGGCCACCAGCACATACAGCGAGACGGTCAGGGCTCCCCCGCCGAGGCCCTGCACCAGGCGGCCTGCCACGAGCGCCGGCATCGATGCAGCGGTTCCCGCGATCAGCAGTCCCAGCACAAACAACGCGACGGAGGTGTAGAGCGGGGCCGTGGGTCCGCGCCGGTCGGACCAGTTTCCGGCCGCAACCATGCCGATCACCCCAGTTGCCAGCGGACCGGCGAAGGCGAGGGCGTAGAGTGCCGCGCCGTCGAGTTCGCGGCTGACGACGGGCATGATGGTGGTGACGGCAAGGGATTCGAACGCGGCCAGGAACACCAGGGCGCACGTCCCTACGGTCACCCAGAGGTACGGGCCGCCAAGGATTCCCGACGCCGGACGGGTTGCTGGAACCACGGAATCCTGCACCTTGTCCCGGCCCCTCAGCTGACGTACCGGTTGCGGCCGGCGCGGTACCCGAAAATCCCCGCCAGCAGGCCGACCACCAGGAACAGGACACCGGCAGCGGTGAAGGACCCGGTGGCCTGGTGCAGCTGGCCCACCATCAGTGTCCCGGTGGAGCCCAGCCCGTAGCCCACGCCCTGCATCATGCCGGACAGGTGCGCCGCGGTGTGCCCGTCGCGGGTCCGGAGCATGATCATGGTGAGGGCGACGGCGGTGAGGCTTCCCTGGCCAAGGCCCAGAAGCCCCGCCCACACCCAGACCAGGTCAAGGGGACCGAAAATGCTCAGGGCGAAGCCGCCGCCGGTCATCAGGGCCACCACGGTGTTGATGGCCCGTTGATCGTGGACCCTGGCTGCGAGCGCGGGCGCGAACAGCGAGCCGAGCATCTGCAGGACGATGCACATGGAGACGATCAGCCCGGCGGTGGCCCCGTCCACGCCCCGTTCCCGCAGGATCGGGGCCAGCCAGGCGAAGACGCTGAAGGACATCATGGCCTGCAGCACCATAAAGATGGTCACCTGCCAGGCCACTGCGGAGCGCCACACGTTGACGCCGTCCCTGACGGCCTGGTGCTGGATGCGGGGCTGGCGGAGTGCCACCGGAAGGAAGAGCAAAAGTACGACGGCGGCAGGCGCCGCCCAGAACCACAGCGCCAGGGTCCACTCCCCCGAGGCCGTGTACAGCGGGTAGGTGAAGCCCGCCCCGAGTGCTGCCGAGGCGCAGATGGCCGTGGTGTAGAGCCCTCCCATCAGGCCCAGCCGGTGCGGGAAGTCGCGCTTGACCAGGCCGGGCAGCAGGACGTTGCACAGGGCGATGGCGGCGCCGCATGCGGCTGTCCCGGCGAGCAGCGCGGGCAAGTGGCTGGGACCGGGCAGCTCAACCGGGCGCAGCAGCAGTCCGGCCGTGAGTACTGCCATGGCGCCGAGGAGCACGCGCTCAGCGCCGAACCGCCTGGCGAGGACCGGGGCAAGGGGCGCGAACACGCCCAGCAGGGTGACGGGTACCGTGGTCAGCACCACCACGGCCCAGCCGGGGAGTGCGGCCTGGGCCGTCACCTCAGGCAGGACCGCCGAAAAGCTGGAGAAGACTGTGCGCAGGTTCAGTCCGATCAGGACCAGGCACAGCCCCAGGTAGGCGAGCTGCCGGCGGCTCCCAACGTGGGTGGGCCCGGTTGCAGGCGACTCATCAACCTCGGCATCCACCAGGATGCCTGCCGGCTCGCTCGCCGCAGGTTCAACAGTCCGCTGCTTCCTTGCCCCGGCGTTCGTCGCTTCCCTCACCCGCCCATTCTTGCAGGACTTGTTTCCCCGGTTATCCACATACGGGCTGCGACATCTTCCGGCTCCTCCGCTGCCTCCGTACGTTGGAGCTGCAGTTGCGCGCCGGCAAACCAGCCGGTTGCGTCGTCAGCCATCAGCCACTAAGAGCACGAGGAGAGCAATGGGTGTTCCCCCACCAAATGAGCCCCCGGAGAAACGGACGGCGCAGCACGAGTCGCTTCGTAAAGCGGAAGCCCATGAAGCTTTCGAAGACCGCAACGTCCGCGGGGCAACAGCCAGCCTGATCTTGGCCATTCTTGCCTTGGCCAGCATGGTTATCACCGCCCCACTGGCCATGTTCGCGATGCTTGCCACCTATCCCTCAGAGGGGCCGTCGGAGATGCCCTGGGTGACCCCCTTGGTGTTCTTCAGCCTGCCGCTCCTTTTTGCTGTACCGTCCCTGGCTTTGGCGATACATGTCATCAATCGCTCACCTGAGTCATCGCCTGACCGGCCGTCGGCGGCTGCCGCCTTATGCATTGCCGGTTTAGTCGTGGCCCTTGCTTTGGGTCCTGCGCTTGACCTGCTGGGGAACCTGTAAGTGAAGCTCTGCTCCTGCGCCGCTATTCTGGAAGGGATGAGCGAATCCCCAGAAAACCCCCAGCAGCCGCATGTCCCGAGGCCCGTCACGCCCGGAACGCAGGCTTCCTTCGGCACGTATGGCGGGCGGCCGGTGAGCTTTGTCCGCCGCGGCACCCGCCTGCAGGGCCGGCGGCAGGCGGCATGGGAGGAGCACGCGGAGCGGTGGGCTGTGGACGTCCCGCGGCACGTTGCCAACACCTCCGTCCACCCGGAGTACACCTTCGACGCCGAAGCAGAGTTTGGGCGCACGGCCCCCCTCATTGTGGAGATCGGCTCCGGCCTGGGCGATGCCGTGTGCCATGCCGCCGAGCAGAACCCGGACACCGACTTCCTGGCGGTGGAGGTCTACACCCCGGGCCTGGCCAACACCATCATCAAGATCAACAGCCGCGGACTCAGCAACGTCCGGGTGGTTGAGGCCAATGCCCCGGAGGTTCTGGCCACCATGCTCCCGCCCGGATCGGTCAGTGAGCTCTGGGTCTTCTTCCCCGACCCGTGGCACAAGTCCCGGCACCACAAGCGCCGCCTCATCCAGCCCGAGTTCGCGGACCTTGCAGCGAGGGCGCTGAAGCCGGGCGGGTTGTGGCGGATTGCCACCGACTGGTCGAACTATGCCGTCCATGTCCGTGACGTCCTGGCGGACTCCAAGGATTTCGAAAACCTCCACACCGGCGAGCGCCGCGGGCCGGAAAGCCCCCTGACGCAGGTGTGGCAGTCCGGCGTCGAGTCCGTGGTGGGCGGAGCTCCGGTCAGGGAGGGCCGGGCTCCGGTCAGCACAGCGCACACGGGACCCAACGAGGGCATCGACGAAACGGGAGGCTGGGCACCCCGCTTCGAAGGAAGGATCCGGACCAGTTTCGAGGCGAAGGCCCATGAAGCCGGGCGGCTGATCTTCGACCTCTGCTACCGCCGGCGCTGACCAGCACCAGGGGCAGGCAGCAGGCAGCAGGCAGCAGGCAGGGGCAACGACCAGCCAGCAGCCAGCAGCCAGCAGCCAGCAGCCAGCAGCCAGGGTCAGGCGACACTGATGGCGGCCACAATCTCCTTCAACATGCCGAGCCTCGGTTCAATGGACGGGTCCGTAGAGGGCCAGATGACCACCACGCCGATGAACCGCCCGTTCTCCCAGACGCCCACTGTGGCTGCAACCTTCGCCGAACCCCCGGCATCGTTGTAGCCCACCACCACGGCGTAAGCAGCTTTCCCCGGAAGGTTCAGTTCGCCCTCGGCCAGGAGGGAGCCGCCCCGCTCTTCCCGGTAGAACTCGGACATCAGGTGCGCCCACCCGTTCGCCTGCGGGGCGCCCTGCACGGAGGCATCGTCCTTGATGACGGTCACCAGGACGTCGCCCAGGAGTCCGTACTGCTCGGTGTTGGGCCCGGCGGTGGAATCTTCCAGGACCTGGGTGTGCTCGGGAAATTCTGCGGTGAACCCCAGCGGGGATTCGATGTGCACTGACATGGGTCACAGCCTCTCGAGCTTGGTGTCGTTGGGCACCTTATAGTACGTGGACACGTTGGTGGTGGCCTGGTGTTCGGTCTTGACCTCCACCTCGCCCACCTTCACGTCAAGGCCCGCCTCATGGGAGGCGGTGACAACACTGTTGACCTGGACGGTGGCAGACCCGGCCTCGTAGAGCTTTGCCGCGTCCCGGGCCGCGCCGTAGTCATTGCCCAGGGCGACGTTCCGCAGATAGCTGTCGATGACGTCCCTGTTGTCCGGGGTGTAGTCGACGTTGATCTTCACGGTGCCCTGGCTGCCCACGCTGACGGAGGATTCCACCTTGGCCGCCTTGACGTCCGTTCCTGCAGTGACGCCCTGCGCTACCGTTCCGTCCATCGATACCGTCACCGAATCGATGTTGCTGTCCTTGTCCAGGCTGACCTGCAGCCCGCCCTTGCCGGAGGCTTCGAACACCCGGCCGTCCAGGTTGAGCTTGCCCTGCGCAGAAACCTCGCCGCCCGCCGTCGCGGTCCCGTCCGTCAGGTTCCGTTCGTAGGCCAGGTCCAGCGTCGCCGAGCCGGAAGCGGTGCCTGCCTCCCCTGTGGCCTCCAGGGACAGGGTGCCCTTGGCCTTGTCCGTCTGGCCGGTGGAGCCGTTGTCCCCGGCAGCCTCGTTGATGGTGTCCAGGATGTACCCCGGCGGGTTGCCGGCCACGTCCTTGATCTCGCCCACGCTGTCCGGCGGCAGGTCCCGGTACATCTGCTCCCGGGCCTCCATGGCCTCCTCCACGCTTCCGAACGTGTACTCGCGAGAAACCTCACCGCTGAGCGTGACTCCCGCAGCGCCGGTGGTGTCATTCACTCCCAGGCCCATGTTCCCGTACACCTTCATGGTGGCTGAGCCGTCAGCGTTCTCCACCACTTCCGTGCCCACTTCGGCGCCGCCGTGGACCCATGCGACCCGCGCCTCAATGGACGCCGTGCCGGTCTCGGAGTAGACGGGGATGTCCGCCTTGGCCAGCTCCTGGAGGTGCTCCCTGGCCTGCTCCTGCACGGAGGCAGGGATCCCGCCGTCCATGCGCATGAGGTCGCGGGCAAACGGGCCGTCGTCGTTGCCGCCCTCAATCAGGTACCGCTGGTCAGCCGCGGAGAGGCTGTCCCACCAGGCGGCCTGCTCTTCCGGGCCCGCCTCCAGCATGCGCTCCAGGTCCGACTGCAGCTCCCGGCGGTGTTCAGCGGCTGCTGCTGCGGCGGCTGCCTGTTCCGTCAGCCAGTCCCGGGCCTGGCCGGCCAGTGACGTGATCCGGTCCCAGGCGCTGTTTCCGCCGCTGCCGGCCGGGGACGATGACGATGATTTCTCCTGTTCATCAGCGTGCTGCAGCAGGATCCTGGAGTTCTCCCGCAGGCTGGACACCACCTTTTCCAGCCCTGGGCGGTGGTTCCCGCTCCACTCCTGCCGGAACCGGTCACCGTCGCTGCCCTTCCACGGCGCCGACTGGATCTGGCTGTGCAGTGAGCTTGCCTGGGTACTCAGCGATGACGCCGCCCTGTCGGCGGCCTTGGCCAGGGCCCGCAGCTGGCTGACGTCAGCGCCGTAAAAAGTCATGGTGTTCCCCCGGGAGAAGTTCGCGGTGCGTGTTCAATCGCTGGTCCATATCGTTGCACGGCTGCCACGGCCGGGCGATGGGGATCCCTCCCCATCGCCCCGTGTCACAGGCAACCGGGCAGTCGCCAGGCCGGGGCGCAGCCGCCGCGGCCAGGCCACAGGCGGCGGGCCACTGTCCCAGTACCGCCCGGGCGTGGCACGATTGCCCTAGTGTGCAGGGGCGCACACCGGAAGAGCATTTGCACAAAGGAACCGCCATCAAAAGAGAACTGAAGCAGGCCGCCGACGCGGCGGAGAACGTCACTAATTCGCGGACGCTGGAACTGCTGGCACGGGCCGGGTTCGCGGCCAGCGGGATCCTGCACCTGCTGGTGGGGGCAATCGCCATCCGGCTGGCGTTTGGCGGTACCGGGAACGCGGACTTCAGCGGCGCGGTGGCGGAGCTTGCCACACAGCCGGCCGGGCCGTTCCTTCTCTGGGCAAGTTTCGCAGCCTGCGCTGCACTGGCGCTCTGGCAGGTCAGCGACGCCATCTTCGACTACAACCACCTGCCCGCCAAGGAAAAGGCCGGCAAGAAGGCCAAGGCTGGCGCCCAGGCGCTGGTGTTCGCCGGGCTGGCCCTGACCCTGATGTCCTTCGCCACGGGAACGGGCTCCGGCGGGGACAACCAAGAGACCGCCAGCGACCTGACCGTCGCGGTCATGAAGGCCCCGGGCGGCGTGGCCCTGCTGGTCCTGGTCGGTATCGGCATCGCGGTGGCCGGGGTGGTGTACGGCATCCGGGGGCTGAAGAAATCGTTCGAAAAGCACCTGGCCATGCCCGCATCCCCCTCGGCGCGGACCGCTGTGACCGTCCTTGGCGTCACCGGGTACGTGGCCAAGGGAACGGTGCTGCTGCTGACGGGCCTGCTGATCGCCATCGCCACCGTGCAGGCGCACCCGGAGGACTCAACCGGGCTCGACGGCGGGCTGCGGGCCCTGCGCGACCAGCCCTTCGGCATCTACCTCCTGGCCGCGGTGGGTGCCGGGCTGATCTGTTACGGCGTGTTCATGATGGTGCGGGCCAAGCTGGCCAAAATGAACCGCTAAATCGGTACCGCCAGGAGAATCAGGGCACGGTCACCACTGCCACGGCGCGCTGGGTGCCGTCCCGCAGTTCCACGCTGGAGATGCTCCCCAGCTGGACGGGCGTGGCCCCCGTGATCCTGACCCTGCCGCTGGGGGTGGCGGTCCAGGCGCAGGCACGGTCCTCGCCGCCCGCCCGGTCCCGGACCCACAGGGACAGCGTCCCGTCCTGCGGCAGGCTGCTTCCGTTCACGGCCAGCTCGGTTCCCCAGGTCTTCCGGGCGAGGTCGATGCTGAACTGGAGGCCGCCGGCGGACTGCACCGAGTAGGTGGCGTCCGGCTGCGGCGGCCGGGCCAGGAGCGGACCCGCCGCCAGGCCCAGTGCCAGGCACGCCGCGGCGGCCGCGCCCGCCAGCGCCGTCCACCGCCGTCGTGATGTCCGACGGCGGCGGGCCACCTGACGCAGCAGCGGCGCGGGATCGGAGGGGGGAAGCGGGTCCGCCGCCCCCGGTGCCACCGTCAGTGCAACGGCGTCCGGTACCGGAAGGGCGTCCAGCATCATGGGAACCTTCTCCAGGCCGGCAAGTTCCTTCCGGCAGTGTCCGCACTCCTGCAGGTGCGCTTCAAAGGCCTGCAGATCCTCCGCGTCGAGTCCGCCCAGCAGGTAGGCGCCGAGCAGGTGGTGGGTTTCGGCGTTGTTCACCGTTCCACCCCCATCTCGTCCAGGATGGTCCGCAGCGCCCGCACGGCGTAGTAGGCGCGGGATTTGACGGTGCCGCTGGGGATGTTGAGCTGGACGGCGGCCTCGTTCACGGTGAACCTGCGGTAGTGCAGTGCCACCAGGACGTCCCGGTGTTCCTTGCTCAGCCGCAGCAGCGCCTCCTCGACCAGCACGCGGTTGAGCAGCTCGTCCACCCTTTCCGGAACAGCGGCCGGCTCTGTCAGGCCGCTTTCCAGGGTCTCCGCGGGACGGCGCCGGGCCCGGCGGTAGTTGTCAATCATGATGTTCCTGGCCGTCCGGTACAGGTAGCTGCGGAGGCTGCCCGTGATCTCGGGGGTGTGCTGCCAGACGCGGAGCACGGTTTCCTGCACCACGTCCTCGGCAAGCTGGGGGTCGTGGGAGGCGCTGAGCACGAAGCGGCGCAGGGCAGCGCCGTGGTCGCGGTAGATGGACGCCACCACGTCCTCATCGAGCGGCATGCCGTCCCTCCTGCCGGGCCCCTGCCCCACATTCCTGCTTACCACCGTAAAGACGCCGCCCGCGGCCGGAAGGTTCAACCGCCGGCGGCTGACTGTGTGAACCATTGTTCACCCCGGTACGTCGTAAGGGTTAGCGTCCGGCGGTCCGACGCCGGGCCCAGCCAGCAAGGAGCAACGCCATGAAACTCAACGTGGGCGCAGGACTCGCCGTCCTGGCCCTTTCCGCAGCACTGACTGCCTGCGGCGGCAGCACCGGAACGGCACCGGCAACCACCAGCCCGGCCGTCACGGAAGGTGCGCCTCCGGCCTCCGCAACCGCCCCCGCCGCGTCTGTCACCCCGCCGCCCGCAACGTCCGTCCCGCCGGCAAGTGCCGCCGTCGACCTTAAGACGGCTCCCTCAAGCGCCGGGGACATTGTGGTGGATGCCAACGGGATGAGCGTGTACTTCTTCACAAAGGACGTGAAGGACTCCGGAGCCAGTGCCTGCACGGACGCCTGCCTTGCAGCGTGGCCCCCGGTCACCACCGCAGTTGAGACGCCCCAGGTGGAAGGTGTCACGGGGACCGTGGGCACCATCACGACGCCGGACGGCGCGCAGCAGGTGACGCTGAACGGCCTGCCGCTGTACTACTTCGCCAAGGACACGAAGCCCGGCGACATCCTGGGCCAGGGCGTGAACGACGTCTGGTACCTGGCGGATCCGACCGGCGAGATGATCAGGATGGGTGCATCCGGCTAGCGGACCGGCCCTCCTGTGCCGGGCCCTGCTGTCCAGTGCGCGGACGTCACGGGAGCGGAACGGACGGAAGGTTCCCGGGCAGCGGAACCTGGGACGGGACCGGGACTTCCGGCGCCTTGCCCAGCCCGTCGGCAACGTGCCCGGCCACATTTTCAGGCACAGTTCCTGGAGCGGGGACATCGCCGGGCTTGCCCGGGGTTGTCCCCTGCCCGGCAGGTGTCTCCGGAACAACTGCAGCGTCCGACGGCGGGACGGCGGCCGGTTGCGTTGCTTCGGCCGGGTTCGCGGGGACCGAGGCTGCTCCGCCAGGTGCGCTGCCGGCCGGTACGGTTCCGGCGGGTGCAGGTCCGGCGGGTGCTGTGGGCAGCGGCGCGGCGGGCTGTCCGGTCTGGTGACCGGCCGTGGATGGGGCGGCACCCGTCACGAACGCGGTGATGGTGTGGTTCAGCTGCGTGAGGGAGTCGCGGATTCCCTGGTCCGATGCTGCGGCAACAGCCCCGCCGGCACTCAGCGAGACCGCCACGGAGAGGGTGGTGAGGGCGATCCGGCGCTTGGCCCTGCGGCGGGCGGCCAGTTCGTCCACCCGCGGAGCCTCGTCGGGGCCGGCCGGAGGGGGTGCGGCGGCGCCGGCTGCGGCCGGTGCGGCCGCTCCGGCAGGGGCCATCAGCGCCGCAATCGCGGCGGAAGGCTCGGGCGCGGTGTCCGCGAGCGCACGAAGCTCCAGCAGGGCAGGGCGGAGGCGGCCGTCGTCGTCCATACCTGCCTCAAGCAGCAGCTCGTCGACAAAGGCGTCGCTGCGGGTTCCTGCGGTGTCACTCATGATTCGCCTGGTTTCTCTGGAGCGTTTGTGCCTTGAGGTTGTGAAGGGCCCTGCGCTGGAGCTGTTTGATGGCTCCGGGGCTCTTGCCCATGATCTGCGCTACTTGGTCGATGGACAGATCGGCCACCACCCGGAGGGCCAGCACTTCCTGGTGTTCCTCGCTGAGTCCGTCCAGCAGGGCCACGGCCCCGCCGGTGAGTTCAACGGCGTGGTCCTCCGCGGACGGAGTGGTCCTGGCATCCTGGTGTGGATCGTACGGGCTGAGCTGGGGCCTGCGCTCCAGCCGGCGGTAGTAATCCACCATCCGTGCGTGGGCAATGGAGAAGAGCAGGGACTTGGCGCCCTGGAGTCCCCCGGTAATTTCGCTGATTTTCGGGTAGAAGGCCAAGAACACGTCCTGGGTGACTGCTTCCGGATCGTCCACGCCACGGGCTTTGAGGTATCCCTGCACGGGGCCGGCGAAGGACCGGTAGGCAGCGCCGAAGAGCACAGCCGGGTCTGTTCCGGCCGCGCTCTCGAATATGTCGATATCTTCTTGGGCCAAAGTGCTGAGCACCAGCGGCTCCTCCATCCCAGGACGCGGGGTGCGGCTGTCCGGTTTCCGGCGCGGACAGCCTGGCCCCTGTGTTTCCTGCTGCCTGCCGGCAGGTGCTCCCGGCGGGCCCTCGAACGGGTGGTTGCGTTCGTGCAGCCGGGGCTGTCTGTACTGCGGGAACAGGCCTGGGCCCGGTTCCCGCAGTACAGACTAGCGATCAGCCCTTAGCGGACTGAAACGGAGGGGGTGTCCACTACGTTGCCGCCCTGGGCGGGAACAGCAGGGACTGCGGGGACGGCGGGCTTGCCGTCAACGCCGGGAACGGCAGGCACTGCGGGAACGGCCGGGAGCTCGGGGCGCTCAACGTCAACAGCTGCGGAGCCGTTTGCTGCGGCGCCGGCCTCGGCGGCGGCGTCAGCTTCGGTCACGACGTCGGCGCAGTAGCTTTCCACGTTCGCTTCGCCTTCAGCAGCGATCACCAGGGAGGAGAAGCCCTCGGAGGAAGCGTTCAGGCCGCCGTTGGTGAAGGCGGTGCACAGGCCGAAGGCTGCGGCGCCGGCTGCGTCAACGGCGGTGTCAGCGGCCGCAGAAGCGGAGGCCTTGGCGGAGGCGTTCTCGTTGGTGACCTTGGCGTCGCCTGCGGCAGAAGCCTCTGCGTCGGCAGTAACGTCGGCGTCGGCGTCGGCAGCAGGCTCGGTGGCTGCGTCGGCAGCGGCCTCGGCGGTGGCCTGCGCGTCAGCGGCTGCTTCCGCTGCGAGCTCCGGGGCGGGAGCGCCGAAGAGGTCGTGGGCGGTCTGCTGCGCCTGGGCGGGGAGGACACCGGAAACGGCTGCGGCGCCGGTTCCGCCGACGGCAATGGTGCCGGCTGCCAGAACTCCGGCAGCGACTTTGCTGGTGGCGAGGACGGTGAACAACGACATTTAGAACTCCAAAACCTAGACAACACTTTTGATTCGGGCCCGTCGGGCGGACCCATCACCTCCTACATCGCAGGGGACGGCGGAAAGGTTACGGGTACGGAAGATCTTTTTTCTGCGTGCCTTAGACCTGACCCTCCGCACTACGATCGGTACATGCCCAGCGAAATCGGTATGGAGGACTACGCGGGTTTCCTGCCGCTTGCCCGAAGGACGTCAGTGGTGCCCCCGGCCTCGGAGTGGTGGCCCTGGAGGAATCATCGGATCCACCTTCTTCGGTTTCGGGACGCAAACGCCCCGGTTCGGCTACTCGTCGTCCACGGCGCAGGAGCCCACGCGTTGGCGCTCTGGCCTGTTGCGTCCCTCCTGGCAGGCCGGGGCTTCGACCTGACCGCTGTGGATATGCCCCTCTACGGCCGAACGGTGACAAGATCGCGCAGAACAGTGACCTACCAGGACTGGGTCGACTTACTGGTGGACCTCATTTCAGCTGAGGACGATGGCCGTCCCGTCATCCTCCTCGGGGCCAGCATCGGCGGTCTGCTGACCGTAGAGGCAGGAGCCCGCTCACACCGCGTCGCGGCCGTGGTCGCTACCTGCCTGCTCGACCCGCGGGAGAGGTCCGCCCGCTCAGCCATGACCCGGTTCCATTCTTTGGCGCTGGTTTTCATGCCTCTGCTCAGGCTGGTCCGCGGACCGATCGCCAGGATCCCCCTCAAGGTCTCCTGGATTGCTGATCTCAGGAACATGGGGCGCGACTCCAGCTTGGGGCGGCTCTGCGCGAAGGATGCTCGCGGAGGCGGCGCGTGGGTTCCCCTCGGGTTCCTCGCCAGCTACATGCAGCATTCACATTCCGAGGCCCGCACGGCCCACTTCCCAGTCCATTTGATGCACCCCGAGCTGGACGCGTGGACCCCGGTGGAGCTCAGCGAGGACACTCTCCAAACCCTGCACGGCCCCACCACCAGCCAACTTCTCCGTGGCTGCGGCCACTTCCCCCTCGAAGAACCGGGTTTGGCAGATCTCCTGTCCGGCCTCGAAAAGGTGGCAGCCGCCGCAGTGTCAGGCATAGAGTCGACGCCGGGCTGAGCGCGTCTGTCCGGATAACAATGTGCCTCGTGTCCCTCGGTTTCAGAGCGCAGAAATTTTTCAGTCGAATCTGATGAAGGCTTTGACCGATCCTCGTTGGAATTCCTCGGTCTGGGTGTAGCCGAGCGCTTCATAGAACGCTTTCTGCTTCGGCTCGTCGTCGGTGATTAGAACTTTCTGACGAACATGCGGGTACTGTTCGAGCGCGCGTTCAGCAAGGGCTCGTCCTATACCTCGTCTGTGATGCGACGGCATGACAAGGATGTCCTGGATGTAGCAGATCGAAGCATCATCAGAGATGACACGCGCTAGTCCGACCAGCGTCTGGCCATCATGAGCGGCCACGAGCGTGGAAGATCCTTCCAGCGCTCGTACTAGATTGGCAGGGTCGTTCGCATAGGCAAGCCAGTCCACCGCACGGTATAGCTCAAGAATTTCGCTAAGTGGCAGGTCTTGGGCCTTCACTACGTTGATGGTGATCATGCTCCATCCAAACACGCAGCTTACTCATGGGGTGGCCTCAAACTGCGCGCCCTAAGCCGGTGGCCCACCGACCGCAAGCCGATCCCTTACCGGACGCCGCAGCGCTGCGAGCTGGCTGACTTTCACGGTTGGGTTTTGAATCGTCGTGCTCACGGGTTACTTAGTGAAGACCTGGGCTAGTACTTTGCCGGTTTCGCCATCGATAGTCACGCGGTACCCATTCCAAGTATTCGCAAAAATTGCGCCGTCGACAGCTAGGTCCATAGACACGTAGCATTCCCGAGAATCTGCCTCCGGAAGGTCTGCGATCCAGACAATGCCCCTTGTTCGCTGAATTTTGCTAAATCCCCTCAGCCTCATCTTGACGCCCGCTGTCGTCAAGGTACGACAAGCGGGCACCTCTGGGATCTATGGCGCGGCGTCCGTGACCGAGGTTTCTACCGTGGTCCAGGTCGTCGCGGTTCCCGCCGGCATTGTTCCTCGGGGTTCAGTGATCACTTGGCGTTCCCCGATCGGCATCCCGTTCGTAGGGTCGATGATGATGTCATGACGGAAAGGTGAGTAGTCTTCGATGCGGCCGATGGCAATGCCTTTGCGGCCGTCGAGGGTGGCCTGTTCATCGGTCACAGTTACTCCTGGAATTAGTGCCGCTGCCTTATACAGTGCGGCCCGGAGTTCGCCGGGAACGACACCAGTGCGTAGGAGGTCGGCGATGAAGACTAAGGCTTCGCCGTGAACCGATTGCCCCTTCCCGCCTGTCTTTTGATAGATGTCGTCCAGGAGCAGCCGCGGTTCACGCGGCAAGGAGTCCAGGTAACTGGGTGCAGGGAATGAGGACTCGCTCCCGGGTCCGTAGAAGGCTCCATTTGCGCCCCGCAGTACGTACGCTTCCGGACCGCTGGCTTGGGTGCGTTCTACGTATTCCTTGGATGCCTCATCGAAGAACGTCGTCGGGATACGGCCTGAGCGTTCCCATACCCATTCCTCGGTCCGGTTGGCCGGGATGTACATTGTCATTTTTTCCGTATCCAACCACTGATACTCCTTAGCGCTCTCGTCGACTGCAGCCGAGCCCCAGAGGTTCGTGCTTTGAATCTTCAGATATTGTCCTGGATTCACGATCGGGTCAGCTGTTTGGATTGTTGCGGCCGCTGCGTTGTTCAGCACCTCCGCTGCTTCGGCGGTGGCACCTGGGGCAGCAGGTCTGACAACGTCCGCTACGACGATCACGCCGACAAGCAGGGCTGCAGCTGCCGAACCTAACAGGAGCCGGCGCCGGAAGCGGATGGGGCTGACGGTGCCCTTCTCGTTCGTAGCCGGCCTTGCCGCACCAGAGCCGATAGCCGGATCGATCTTGGCCATGACTTTCTCGCGGCCGCGATCCAATGTCGCCTGTGGGGCGGAGCCGACGTCACTACGCATTCCGCGGAGCAGCTGCAAGTCGTCCATGATCCTTCTCCGTTTCATCAAGTAATTCGAGGTTGAGCTCGGTGCGCAGTGCGCGCCGAGCACGGTTCAAGCGGGACCGCACCGTGCCCACTGGTACGTCCAGCGCCAGTGCGATGCCCTCGTAGGTCAGGTCTGCCCAGGCATAGAGCAGCAGCGTTTCGCGGTCGATGGCAGCCATGCCCCTGAGGGTGCGCGCGATGCGCCCAGTGGCGACAGTGGCGTCAACCTGGGCGGCTATCCGGTCCGAATCGTCGCCTACGGCTTCCCGTGAAGCCGCTTTGGCCGCGGTTTTCAGTACCTTGGCTTCGGCCCGGTGATGCCGGCGGAGCAGGTTGGTTGCGATGCCGAACAGCCAAGGCCGGGCATCTTCCCGGTCAAGTTCGTAGGTCTCGAGTTGCTCCCAAGCCACCAGAAAGGTTTCGGACATGACGTCATCCGCGGCGAACTCGCCTGCCCTTTTGGCGGCATATCTATAGATGATTGACGCGTGTCTGTCGTACAACTCCCCGAAAGCTGCGGGGCTTTCCCGGGACCGCCTGATGATGTCGCTGTCTGTGCTCACACTATGTATTGCCCGCTGACCGCAAAAGGGTTCACGGAGCGTTTCCCTCTTCTAGTGCCCAATGGTTCTTCAATCGAAGAGTAGCCGTCCCGGACCTAGAAAAGAGTTCTGCCGTCCGTAAAGGGATCCGCTTACGGACGAGCAAAATATCTTCGCTGCCTTATCCCACTGTCGAAAGCGTTGCCCAAGCGACATCAATGACGCAAAGCTCTCCGTCAGTTTCACGGAAGAAGACATCGCCCGGGAAGGTGGTGCCCGCTGTTGCACCCTCGGGTAAGCCCTCCAAGTTGATGCTCCACTTCGGGTTGAGCTCTGCTTGGTCCTTCCAAAACTTGCCGGTAAATTTCTCCGGCTCACCAGCAGACAACGAAGACCAGTCGCTAGGTTTGCCAAAATCCGCGGTGGAATCAGCACAGACAACGACCGACGTCTCGCCCGCAGCCAAGTCGGCAATTAGCTTCTCCGTTGCTTCAATTACCTTGGCGCCGTCACTTCCCCATACCAATGAATCGACCGAGCAACCGGCTAAAAGCGCCGCCAATGCTCCCCCAGATAAGCAGCAAACCACTCTTCGCGCCAGTTCCATCTCTCCAACCTAGAGCGCACATGACCAAAAGACGACACTACTGTGCACTGCTCCTGGCCCAGCAAGGCAAGGATGTGCTCTGAAGGCCTAACGGCACACAGCCGGAATTTCATCAAGCGAACGAATGTCGGCATTTCCTCTGCCGCCGGGTTGATATTCGCACCACTGCTCGGTGAAGACTTGTGCGGCAACCCAAATAATAGGGGCTGATGCTGCTACAACGAGGATGATGGCCAATCCTGCCCATACCCAGGTTCTACGGGCGGTGACGCTTCGTCGCATCATAACGAATGCCACTAAGCCGGCTATAAAGGTTGCCAGGACGGCGCTGACTTGCAACGCCTGGTTCGACGTAGCCCCGGTCCCGGTGAGTACGGAAATGATGGTGGCCCCAGCGATGAGTGGCTGGAATCGCGGGCAGAACTGCCAGTGAGCAGAAGATCGTAGCCGAGATCACGGCTAGACGTGGTCGATCAGGGTTTACCCTGGCAAATTCGTTGTTCAATACTTCCCCCCAATTGTTCGTCGCCTGACGCTACCAGACCACCGCCCCGCTGTTTCTGTAGTAGGCAGCTCGAGTCGTCCCGTTAGGGCCCAACGGGCGCTTGGGCGTTCGATTGGGGATCCTCTTGCGGACGCTTCAAGCGGTCCGTAGAGCCACCACCATACGGGCGCTGCTGTGACGCGAATCAACAAAAAACGCCGCCACTAGCATTCGCCAACTACCACCCCTAGTGAACGAGAACGTAGAAGACGATTGCCAGCGCCGGGAAGAGTGCCTGGCCGATGGCGCTGACCAGGAGGCGCTTCTCTGTGACCCACAGCCAGAAACCAAGGAAGACGTGGCACGAGCAGCAGAAGATAACTATGGCCGACCCGCTGGTGGGAGTGCCTGAGAAGTTCACCAGCCACAGGCCCACTGCGATGCCCAAGCCGAAGGTGATGTTGTAGGCGCCAACATTCATCGCCCACATCCGGACTGCGTGCACGTTTTCCTGCCTGATCAGGAAGATCCGGTGGAACCGTTGGTCGCCATGGAAGAAGATCTCCAGGATGCCAACGCTTATCAGCGCCAGGCCGGTGGATCCGGCGAGTATCTGGCTCAGCACATTCATGCCGCGCTCCTAGCCCAATCTTGCAGTCTCCGCTTCTTGCGTGCAGGTTACGCTTCAGGCGCGAAGACCTTCAAGGGGCGGATTGCAGCCGCAGTCCACTACCCACTACCTATGCCCGCCCGCCTCCAGCCCGTCCCCAACAGGCCGCCATAAACGAATCCGTCTACGATGATCTGCGGCTCTTCAACCACAGCGCCGAGGTCCGCCAAGCCAACGGCTCGCTGACCAGTGGCCGCCACACGATCCCCTTGCGATCACAGTGCGTCTGCCGCCAAGCTGGCGTTAACCCGCTACAGCAGACACCTTTCAGAGGAAATTGTGAAAATGAGTGAGAGGTTCGCCGACAGGGGTTACGGTCCCCGATCTCGTGGGTTTACCATTTCACGTCGGGCGAGATGTGGCGGCCGATGCCGGCGTTGCCTTGGCGAACCCTGATCCAGACGGACCGCCTATCGGGGAGCTTGCTTGGCCGGGACTTTTCTACATCACGTCCCAGCGTCCACCCGCCGGGACCAACGTTTATCGATGGGACTCCGTCGCTGTCGAAATCGTCGCGCACTGAGACGCGGAATCCAATGCTTGGCTGCAACACCATGGAACACCGCCCGCGGATTCCGCCCGTGCGATTCCAGAGCGCGAGCAGCATGTTGATCTCACGGAAACGCAACCTCCACCTGAGTGACGCCTCGCCACAAGTCCTATACATGCCAAGCGCGTCGTCTGCGGCCCCAACCAGGCGACGGGACAGCCCCGGTGGGGAGTCCTCTTGCTGGCTGCGCCATGCGACAAATAGCGCCGTGAAAAAGCCGTCATTTAGCGCCGAGAGTCATACCCGGTGCCCGACGATTCCCGTAAGACCCGCCCGCAAAAATGCCCGGTGAAGGGGTGCCGTAAACGCTACACATCAGCCTCGTATCCTCCAGCTTGATTCGGTGTACTGACTCTCAGTTTCGAGAGACGTCGGACCCCTACCTCAAGTCCGCGTTCCCGGCGGAAGCCAGCGGCAGCATGCGTTCCCAGAAGTCCTCCGGGATGCTCCACTGCGCCAGGCGGGCGGCTTCGGCCACCCGCTCTGGCTCCGCCATCCCCACGATGGTTGAGGTGATGCGGGGATCGCGGGTGGAGAACTGCAGCGCCGCGGCGGCGAGCGGCACCGAGTACTCGCGGCAGAGCTCCTGCATCTCCCGGACACGGCCCAGCAGTTCCGCGCTGGCCGGCCGGTAGCAGTAGTTGGCGGTGGCGTCGGGTCCTTTCACCAGCAGGCCGCCGCCAAAAGGCGCGGCATTGATGAAGGCGACGCCCCGCCGTCGTGCGTCCTCGATGAGCGGCTCCGCCGTCTGGTCCACCAGCGTGTACCGGTTGTGGCTGATCACCACGTCGAACACATCCAGGGCCAGGTACTTCAGTTCCAGGTCGATGGGTCCGCCGGCCACGCCGAGGTGCCCAATCACCCCCTGGTCCCTCAGATCAACGAGCGCCTCCAACGGCCCGCCCGCCGCAACACCCTCCCCGAAGCTGATCTTCTCCGGATCATGGAGGTGGACCAGTGGCAGCCTGTCCAGCCCCAGCCGCTCAAGGCTCTCCTCCACGCTGCGCCGGACACGGTCGCCGGAGTAGTCCGCCGTCCCCACGATGGGATCCACTTTCGTGGACAGAACAAAGCCCTCCGGCAGCCCGCCCGCTTCCCGGATGGCCTGCCCGATCCAGCGCTCGCTGCCGCCGTCGTGCCCGTATTCGTTGGAGGTGTCCAGGAAGTTGAAGGGTCCGGCCAGGGCGGCGCGGACGGCGGCCACAGCCGTATCCGTCCGCTCCGCCTCACTGCCGTTCCGCGGGTGGTTTCCCAGCGAACTCGTGCCGACGCACACATCGGTGACAGGGAGGCCGGTGCGGCCCAGGGTCTTCATGGCTGCGGGTATCCTCGCCTCGGTGACAGATTCCATCAGACTACGACGGCGGAAACGTCGCCGCCGCTGACGGTCACCTCGAAGGCCGTGGTGGAACCGTCCGGCGAGGGCACAGCAATGTGCCGTGTCCCGTCCGGCGCGGCGAACGCCCGGAACTGCATGTCCCGCGCCCAGTCGTAGTCCGGCCGGTCCGACACTGTACCGATGGGCAGCACAGCCCCTTCCCGGACCCAGGTGGCAGCCTGCATCACCGAATACTCCTTGCGGTGCCATCGCGGGCCAGCCAGCTGCTCCCCTGTTTCCAGGTGCGTCCAGGTGCCCTCGGGCAGGTAGAAGGACACGGTCCCGGACGGGGCCATGACCGGTGCCACCAGGATGTCCGGCCCCAGCATGTACTGCCGGTCCAGGTGCGCGCAGCCCGGGTCCTCGGGGAACTCCATAAAGAGCGGACGCATCAGGGGAATACCCTCCGCGTACGCCTGCTCCGCCGCCATCTGCAGGTAGGGCATCAGCCGCATTTTCTGCTCCGTGAAGTGCCGGAGCACGTCCACGGATTCCTCATCCACCAGCCACGGCACACGGTAGGAGTTGGAGCCGTGCAGCCTCGAGTGCGAGGACAGCAGTCCGAACGCGATCCACCGTTTGAAGATTTCCGGCTCGGGCGTGCCCTCAAAGCCGCCGATGTCGTGGCTCCAGAAGGAGAAGCCCGACGCCGCCAGGGACAGCCCGCCGCGGAGCGATTCAGCCATGGCCGCGAACGTGGATTCGCAGTCACCGCCCCAGTGCACCGGCATGGTCTGGCCGCCGGCGGTGGCGGAACGGGCAAACACCACGGCTTCGCCTTCGCCCAGTTCCTTGGACAGCAGGTCGAAAACCGTCCTGTTGTACAGCTGCGCGTAGTAGTTGTGCATCCTGTCCGGATCGGACCCGTCGTGCCACACCACATCGGTGGGGATGCGCTCGCCGAAGTCCGTCTTGAACGAGTCAACGCCCTGGCCCAGCAGGCCGCGGAGTTTGTCCTGGTACCAGAGCACGGCGTCCGGGTTGGTGAAGTCCACCAGCCCCATGCCCGCCTGCCACATGTCCCACTGCCATACCGACCCGTCCGGCCGCTTGACCAGGAAGCCCCGCTCCAGGCCCTCCCGGAACAGGTGCGAGCGCTGGGCGATGTACGGGTTGATCCACACGCAGACCTTCAGCCCCCGGTCGTGGAGCCGGGCCAGCATGCCCTCCGGGTCAGGGAACGTGGCGGGGTCCCAGACGAAGTCGCTCCAGTGGAAGGACCTCATCCAGTGGCAGTCGAAGTGGAAGACGGACAGGGGCAGCTTCCGCTCCTCCATCCCGTCAATGAAGGAGTTCACGGTCTTTTCGTCGTAGTCCGTGGTAAAAGAGGTGGAGAGCCACAGGCCATAGGACCAGGCCGGGATCCGTGATGGCCGCCCGGTCAGTTCGGTGTACCGCCGGATGATGTCCTTGGGCGAGGGCCCGTGGATGATGAAGTACTGGAGCTTCTGGCCCTCCACACTGAACTGGGTGCGGGACACCACCTCCGACCCCACCTCGAAGGACACCTTCTCCGGGTGGTTCACGAACACCCCGTAGCCGTCGTTGGTGATGAAGAACGGCACGTTCTTATAGGCGAGGTCGCTGGAGGTCCCGCCGTCCTCGTTCCAGATGTCCACCGACTGGCCGTTCTTGACGAACGCGCCGAAGCGCTCGCCCAGGCCGTACACGTTGGTGCCCACGCCCAGGCTGAGCTGTTCGTGCACAAACGTCCGCCCGGCGTCGTCCGTGATAACACCGACGCTGCGCGGCGTGGAGGTGGTCAGCAACCTGCCGTTGCCCAGAAAATCGACCCCCCAGTCCCCGTCCGTGCTGATACGTGCCGTGAGCCCGCCGGAGGTGATGCTGGCGGTGTCCCCGTCCCGGCTGAACAGCGGCGCCGGTCCTGTCCGGTTCACGTCAAAGTGCGGGCCGTTGTCCAGCCCGCCCTGGAAGTGCTCGATGGTCACGCCGATGACGTCCGGCAGGGGCGCGTCGAAGGTGACCGTCAGCTGGGGAAGGTTCAGGGCATCGCCGCGGGAAGTGATGCGCTTGGTGGGTGCGTAGACCGTCAGGGTCCGCTCGTCCTCCACCACGTCGGACACGTCGCGCGGGTGCAGCGCCGAGAAGCCTTTGCGGTACAGCCAGTAGCCGTCGGTGAATTTCATGGGATCTCAGTTTCCGTTCTCAAGAGGGGCAAGGCTGTCTTTGAGGACCAGGGCGCCGTACGGTTCCAGGGTCAGGCGGGGCCCGCAGGCGTCCCCGGTGAGCGCGTCCACAGACTGCTCGGCGAGCGTCACGGTGCGCGGTTCCGCGCTGTGGTTCAGCAGGAAGTGGTGGCCGCCGCGGGTGGCAAGTTCGACGTCGTCCGGCAGCAGTCCTGCCACCGGCGAGGAAATGCGGGCTGCCGCCAGGGCCTCCCCCACGATGTGCCCCAGCGCGGGACCGGGCAGGTCGCACCCGGCGTACCAGGCGGTGCCGCGGCCGTGGCTGTTCCGGACTACTGCCGGTTTTCCGGCCAGTGCGCCGGAGGCAAACGTGGCCGCCGCCGCAGCGCCGGGACCGTCCAGGCGCAGGTCCTCGGACCACACAGTGGCCTGGAGGCCGGCGGGTGCATCTGCGGAGACGCGGCCCGGGCCGGGTGCCGCGAATTTAAGGCCGATTCCTTCCACCAGGGGCCGCCATTCCTCGCCGCTGACGCCCAGCATGGCCGCCAGGACCGAGGGGAACCGTCCCTGCCGGAGGTGCCCGTTGCTGTCCGCCACCCCCGTGAAGGGCCCGACGACGGCCGTCCCGCCCCGGCGCACCCATGCCGTCAGCGCCCCGGCATGGTCCTCGGTGAGGAGGAAGAGGCTGGGGACGAGCACCAGGTCGAACCGGTCCAGCGGCGTTGAGGGGTGCACCACTTCCACGGCCAGGCCGCGCCGCAGCAGCGGCCGGTAGTAGGCCTGCAGCTGGTCCAGGACGCCGAGCCGGTCCGTGGGGCAGTCCGGGGCCTCCGCCGCCCACCAGCTGTCCCAGTCGAACAGGATGGCGATCCGGGACGGCGCCGGGGTGCCGGCGAGGAACCGCAGGTCCTGCAGCTGGGAGCCGAGCTCCGCGACTTCGCGGAACACGCGGGTGTCCTCCCCTGCCAGCGGCACCACGGCGGAGTGGAAGCGTTCGGCGCCGAAGGCGGACTGGCGGAACTGGAAGAAGCAGATGCCGTCGGAACCGCGGGCTAGGGCGGAGAACGAGTCCACGCGGAGGGCCCCGGGTTCCTTGGCGCTGTTGTGGGGCCGCCAGTTCACCGCGGAGGCTGCCGATTCCATCAGTAGCCAGGGTGTTCCTCCGGCCAGTCCGCGGCACAGGTCGTGGGTGAGGGCGCCCAGTTCCCAGGTCTGCGGCTGCCCGGGATCGGTGTACCAGTTGTTGCCCACCAGGTCCGTTTCCCCCGCGAAGCTGAAGTAGTCCGCGCCGCGGAAGAACCCCATCAGGTTGGTGGTGACCGGTACATCCGGGGAGTACTGGCGGATGATGTCCCGTTCAGCGGTGAAAAGTCTGAGCAGCGACTCCGAGGTGAAGCGCTTGAAATCCAGGACCTGCGTGGGGTTGTGGAGGTACGGCGCCGTGCGCGGCGGCAGGATTTCCTCCCAGGTGCTGTAGCCCTGGCTCCAGAAGGTGGTGCCCCAAACGGAGTTCAGGTGGTCGAGGGAGCCGTAGCGGCGCAGCAGCCAGGTGCGGAACGCGGCGGCCGTTTCGTCGTCGTAACTGATCTGTCCCAGCTCGTTCCCCACGTGCCACATCACCACGGCGGGGTGCTGGCCGTACCGCTCGGCGAGCGCTGCGGTGACCTGCCGTGCGGCGCTGCGGTACACGGCCGACGACGGCGAGAACTGGTTGCGGGAGCCGTACCAGAGCGTCGTTCCGGCTGCGTCCGTGGGCAGTGTGCTGGGGTAGCGGTGTCCCAGCCAGGGCGGCGGCGATGCGGTGGGCGTGGCCAGGCAGACCTTGATGTTTCCCTCGTCGAGGAGGGCAAGGATCCGGTCCAGCCAGCCGAAGTCCCAGGTGCCCTCGGTGGGCTGCAGGCGTGCCCAGCTGAAGACGCCCAGGGTGACCAGGTTGATGCCTGCCTGCTGCATCAGCCGGATGTCCTCCGGCCAGCTTTCCTCCGGCCACTGCTCGGGGTTGTAATCGGCGCCGAAGAGCAGCCCGGCCCGCTCTGTCACGGCGCTCAGGCCGTGGCTTCGAGGATGCATGGAATTCCTTGGTTAAATGATGGATATGAGTAATCGAAAGGCTTCAACGGCGGCGACCATCAGTGACGTGGCCAAAGAGGCGGGGGTTTCCACGAGTACCGTGTCCTACGTGATGAGCGGGAACCGTCCCATATCGAAAGAAACCCGCGAAATCGTCGAAGCGGCGATGCGGCGGCTGAAGTACAGTCCCCGGTCCAGTGCCCGCGCCCTGGCCTCCAGCCGCTCCAATGTCCTGGGGCTGGTGGTGCCCCTCCGCGCGGATGTCAACGTGGGTGTGGTGATGCAGTTCGTCACCGCCGTGGTGACCACCGCCCGGACGTTCAACCAGGACGTCCTGCTCCTGACCCAGGACGACGCCGGCAGCATTGAGCGGGTGACGTCCCAGTCCATGGTGGACGGCCTGGTGATGATGGACATCGAGGCCCGCGATCCGCGCATCCCCGTGCTGGCCAAGCTGGACAAGCCCGCAGTGCTGATCGGCATGCCGGACGATCCGCGTGGCCTCAGCTGCGTTGACTTCGACTTCGCCGGCGCCTCCCGCACCGCGGTCCGCCATCTGGTGGAGCTGGGCCACCGCGGCATCGCCTTCATCGGTTCCCCGCCCGCCTCGCTGCGCCGGCACGCCACCTATGCGGACCGGGCCCTGCGCGGTTTCGAGGAGGCATGCCGGGAACTTGAGGTCACGCATGTTTCGGTGGCCTGCGAGGCGAACTCCAAGGACCTGGCCCGCGCGCTGGACAAGGTCTTCGCCGGTCCGGAGGCCATCACCGCCCTCCTGGTGCACAACGAGGGACTGCTGCCCATCCTGCGCGAGAACCTCGCCGCGCACAGCCTCTCCGTCCCGGAAGACATCTCGGTGGTGGTCATAGCCCCCGCCGATGTGGCCACGTCCGCCTTCCTGCCCTGGACGGCGGTGTCCATCCCCGCCATGGACATCGGCCGCGCCGCCGTGGAGATGGTGATGGACCGGCTGAGCCTGGCCAAGCCCGCCGAGCTGCGGCTCATCGCCCCCACCCTCTCCGAGGGGGCAAGCACCGCGGCGGTCCGCTGACAGCTGCCGCAGGGACACGGGAACGCTCATCCCTTGACCGCGCCGATCATCACACCTTTGGTGAAGTGCTTCTGCACGAAGGGGTAGACGATCAGGATGGGGATCATGGCGAGCACGATCACGGCCATCTGCAGCGCCGGGCCTGCCGCCGCCCCGGTGCCAACATCCACTTGGCCGGGCACAGAAACACCCTGGAGCACATAGGACCGGAGCACCACCTGCAGCGGGTTCATGGAGCTGTCATTGATGTAGAGGATGGCGTTGAAGAACGCGTTCCAATAGCCCACCCCGTAAAACAGGGCGATGACGGCGGTAACGGCCTTGGACATGGGCAGCACGATCTGGGTGAGGGTGCGCCACTCGCTAGCGCCGTCAATCCTGGCGCTGTCCAGGATCCCCCGGTCGATGCCCATGAAGAAGCCGCGCAGGATGATGATGTTGAACACCGAGATGCAGCTGGGCAGGATCAGCGCCCAGTAGGTGTTGATCAGGCCCAGGCCGGACACCAGCAGGTACGCCGGGATGATGCCTGCGCTGAAGAACATGGTGATCAGCAGGGTGAACAGGATAGGCGTGTGGGCGAAGGACCCCGGCCGGGACAGGCCGTACGCGCAGAGGATGGACACCACCATGCTCAGGGCCGTTCCGGTGGCCGTGACGCCCACGCTGACCAGCACCGCCCTGGTGACCACCCCGCCGCTGAGGATCTGCTGGTAGGCGGCGAAGGAAATTTCCCCGGGGACCAGGACCAGCCCGCCGGCCTGCGTGATAGTGGCCTGGGAGGAGATGCTGGTGAGGACGATCGTGTACAGCGGCCCCAGGACTGCCAGGACGACGACGGCCAGCACCACGATCTTGCCGGCCTTCGCCGCCGCTCCGGGTTCTTCGTCCCAGATGGGGCGTTCCGGTTTGGTGCGCGGCTGCCTGGGTGGTTTGGCGGCACTGGCTAGGGTGGGCGCCTTGTTGGTTAGTGTGCTCATTTGGAATAGACACCGCTCTCACCGAAGATGTGGGCAACTTTGTTGGCAGTCAGGATCAGCGCCAGGCTCACCAGGCCCTTGATCAGGCCGGCGGCGGCAGCGTAGCTCCAGTCGCCGTTCTGCACGCCGGTGTAGTACACGAAGGTGTCCAGGACCTCGGATGCCTCGGCCCCCACGGCGTCCCGCTGCAGGATCATCTGCTCGAAGCCCACGGTCAGCGAGTCCCCCAGCCTCAGGATGAGCAGCAGAACGATGACGCTGCGGAGACCGGGGAGTGTGACGTGCCACATGCGCTTCCACCGGCCGGCACCGTCCACCGCCGCTGCTTCATACTGCGCGGGGTCGATGGCACTGAGGGCCGCGAGGAACACGATGATGCCCCAGCCTGCGTCCTTCCAGACGGCCTGGGAGGTGAGCAGGAACAGGAACGTGTCCGGGTTGGTCATGATGTCCACGGCCTGCCAGCCGTTGGCACGCAGCGACTGGTTCAGCAGCCCGGCGCCGCCGAAGATCTGCTGGAAGACGGAGACCACCAGCACCCAGGAAAAGAAGTGCGGCAGGTACACCACGGCCTGGATGGCTGCCCGCAGCCGCGGGTTGACCAGGGAGTTGAGCAGCATGGCCAGGGCGATGGGGATTGGGAAGAAGAACACCAGCTGGAACGCCGTGATCACCAGCGTGTTCTTGACGGCCAGCCAGAAGTCGGGGTCCGCCAGCACCCGCGCGAAGTTGTCCAGCCCCACCCAGGGGCTGGCCGGAATCCCCACATACGGGGAGTAGTCCTGGAAGGCCACCACGTTGCCCAGCATGGGCAGGTACGCGAAAATCGCCAGCAGGATCACGGCGGGCAGTGCCATGAATACCAGGGAGCGGTCCCGGTTGAACCGCAGTTTGAGGTTGGCCTTCGGCCTCAGGGGGAGGGCCGTGCTGCCGGCAGTTGCCCCGCCGCCACCTGAGCCGCCGCCGCCCTGCCCCGGGGCACCCAACCCGCCGGCCGCCGTCGTATGTCCTGCCGAGTGCCCACGGGCCGGCGCCGCGGCGACTTCCTGCCGCGGCGCTGCTGTGCGCTCTGTTCCGGTGCTCATCCTCGCCATCTCCTAGGCCAGGAATCCGGCGTAGAAGTCCCGGAGTTCGTCGCCGCCCTTGCTCTTCCAGGTGGCGAGCTCGGCGTCGAGGTCCTTCATGCTCTTGCGGCCGCGGATGATGTCCTTGGCAAGGTCGTCAAACGGCTTGGACAGTGAGCCGAACTTGGCCGGCTCCTGGATCTGCATGCCGAAGAAGGCGTCCTCCACAACGTTGGGTGCCTGGCGTGCCTCCCACTCGGACTGGGACTGCACCAGCCCCGGGTACTGGACCATGGAGTTCACGATCGGGGCGTTCACCAGGAACGCGTAGGTGCTGGTGACTTCCTCGCTGCCCTTGGCCGTGGCCTTCGGGATGCCCTGCGCGTCCCTGGTGAAGTGGACGCCCTCCACGCCGTTGTTGATCAGCACGTTCTCCTCGGTGCCGAAAGGGGCCGCCATGAAGTTGGCCAGTGCCAGCATCTCCTCCACCTTGGCGGGGTCCGTTTTCTTGATGAAGCTGAAGATCGCTGCCGGCTGGGCCCGGAACAGGGTGGGCTTGCCGCCGTCCGGGGCGAAGTAGTCCATGGGCTGCATGTTGAACTTCGGGTTGGACGGAAGGACGCGGGCCAGGGCCTCGTGCCAGGAGCCCATGCCGTCGGAGGCCATCAGCGAGGCGCCGGATTCGAAGCGCTGCTTGGACTGCTGCGCGTTGCCGGCCACGGCGTCCGGGTGGACCGAGCCGTCGGCAAACAGTTTCGCCGTCCATTCAAGGGCGGCCCGGTACTCGTCCGTTTCCACCTTGTTCTGCAGCTTGCCGTCCACCTGCTTCCACTTGGGGACCACGCCGTGCATGATCTGTGCACCGTTCCAGACGTCTTCTGAACCCCAGCGGTTCTTGGATTCGTCCGTGAGTTCCTTGGCCAGCGTGCGGTATTCGTCGGCGGACGTGGGGGGCTTGACGCCGAGTTCCTCGAAGAGGTCCGCGCGGTAGAAGATGGCGTCCGAGATCAGGGCGCCGGGATAGGGCAACCCGTAAAGGCCGCCCTCGAAGCAGCCCATCTTCCAAGCGGCCGTCGGAATGTTCGCCAGGTTGGGGTATTTGTTGACTTTGTCCCCTGCGATGAATTCGGAGAGGTCCTGGAAGACGCCCGCGGCCGCCTGCCCGAAGCGCGGCGGCAGGTTCCATCCCGGAATGACCATCCAGTCCGGCACGTCCTTGGGCGAGGCGAGGACTGTCTGCACCTTGTCCGCGTAGGCGTTGCCATCGTTGACCTGGAAGTTGATGGTGGCGCCGAGCTTTTCGTTGACCGCCTTGTAGTAGCTGTTTTCCGGCAGCGCAGGCGGGACGGCCCACCAGGCGGGCGTCATGGCCGTGTAGGTTCCGCCGCTTCCGGGAGGCGTGGGCACGGACTTGACCAGGGACGAGGGGATGCTGGTGAAGCCCGGCGTGGAGCCGTTCACGGAGGGGATGTCCGGTGTGACCAGTTCGAGGGGCTTGTAGGCGGGCACCAGCTTGGCCACCGTTTCGGCCAGGCTTCCGGAAGTGGCTGCCTGCGGCGCGGCGCCTCCCGAGCAGGCCGTCAGCGCTGCAGGGGCCGCCGCCAGGAACACCGCACCGCTGAGGATGCCGAGGAAGGAACGGCGGTTGACGCCGCCGGAGGCCTCGTTGAGCAGGCGGCTGGCGGATTTATGGGGGCGTCCCCTTGACGGGTCTACCTGGGAACCGAGCATGACAGCACTCCTTTGTGTGTGAGCCAATGAGGGAAGATTCAATGATTCATCGAACCGATTCGACTTGGATCAGGGTATGACACCAGCACTGGATCCGGCAAGGGCAAAATGTGTTGCGCCTCACAAGCGGGAGTGCAACACTGGGTGTCGCCAGAATTTGTATAAGCGATTCGATAACCTGCTGATTGGACTGCCGTGCGCCTAGAACCCGCCATCCTTCCCTCCCCTGCCGCTGACGCCGCGGGTGACGACATTGTTGGCGCCATCGGCGGCGGCGGCACGGCGGGCGCGGACGGACACGCAGCAAGGCTGGCCCACCAGATCCTTCGCACGCTGTCCCTTGAGCAGAAGGTGGCCATGCTGCACCAGCACGCCCCGGCTGTTCCGGAGCTGGGGTTGGCGCCTTTCCACACGGGGGCGGAGGCCGCGCATGGTGTCGCCTGGCTGGGACCGGCCACCGTCTTTCCGCAGCCCGTGGGCATGGCCGCCACCTGGGATGCGGACCTGATCGAACGGCTCGGCGAGGCCACGGGCCTTGAGCTCCGCGGAAAGAAGGCGGAGGACCCGTCCGTGGGCCTGAACGCCTGGGCGCCAGTGGTGAACCCGCTCCGGCACCCGCTGTGGGGGCGGAACGAGGAAGGCTTCTCCGAGGACCCGCACCTCACCGCGCAGCTGGCCGGCGCCTACTGCCGCGGCCTCAAGGGCAGGGACCCCCGCACCTGGCTGACCGTCCCCACCCTCAAGCACTTCCTCGGCTACAACAACGAGCTGGACAGGAACGTCACCTCCAGCATCCTCAGCCCTCGGGTCCTGCACGAATACGAACTTCCGGCGTACCGCTCCCCCATCGAGGACGGGGTGGCGGGGGCGGTGATGCTGTCCTACAACCTGGTGAACGGCCGGCCCGCCCACGTCTCCGACCTGGTGCAGTCCGAGCTGCGGCAGTGGCGCAACGGGGAGTCGGTGGCCATCGTGACGGACGCCGGCGCGCCAGGTTCCCTCTTCCGGGCGGAGAAGTATTTCGACGACGGCCCGGCAGCCTACGCTGCCGCCCTCCACGCTGGGGTGGACAGCTTCACGGACGACGGCGACAACCCGGCGCCGTCCATCGCCTACCTCAACGAGGCGCTTGAGAAGGGGCTGATCAGCGAGGACGACGTTGACCGGGCGGTGCTGCGGCTCCTTATGCTCCGGGCCAGGACCGGCGAGTTCACGCCGGACAGTGATCCCTACGCCACCATCGGGGCGGACGCCATCGGCGCGCCCGCCCACGTCCGGCTGGCACGGGAAGCAGCCGCCAAATCGGTGGTGGTGCTGCGCAACGTTGCCGCGACTGGGGCCACCACCGGCGCCGGCGCCGGCCTGCTCCCGCTGGGCAGCGACCCCGGAACCATCGCCGTCATCGGGACCCTGGGGTCACGGGTGCTGAGCGACTGGTACAGCGGAACCCTGCAGGACGAGGTCAGCATCGCAGACGGGCTCACCCGCCGCTACGGCGGAAGCGCCGGAGCCGGCGTCGTTGCCGAGGAGGGTGCCGACGTCGTGGCCCTGCGGAGCGTCCGGACCGGCGGGTACCTGGGCGGGGCCAACACTGCCGTCCTGACTGCCCGGGCCGCTGCTCCCGGCGAAGCGGAGCGGTTTATCGTCAAGGACTGGGGCAAGGGGGAGCTGACCCTCCAGTCGGAACTGACCGGGAAGTTCGTGACGGACACCGGGGACGGGTACCTGCGCGCCACGGCTGACCGTGTGGGTGGCTGGGTTGTGCAGGAGACGTTCCGGCTAAACCATGCCGCGGACGGCACAGCCGCGCTGCAGCATGTGGGGACCGGGAAGTGGCTGCGGATAGAAGCGGGCACGGCGAGCGCTGCCCTCGTTCCCGACGCCGGCGCGGCCGACCGCTTTGTGCTCCGCACACTCAAGTCCGGCCACGAGGCCGCCCGGCAGGCCGCCGCAAATGCCCGCACCGCCGTCGTGGTGGTGGGAAACGACCCCCACCTCGGAGGCCGGGAGACGCTGGACCGCACCACCCTGGACCTCCCGCTGGCAGACCAGGAACTGGTCCGCGTGGTGCGTGAGGCCAACCCGCGCACTGTGTTGGTCATTGTGTCCTCCTACCCTTATGCCCTCGGCGCGCTCGCCGATACGCCGGCCATCGCCTGGACGTCCCATGGCGGGCAGGAGCTGGGCAACGGGGTGGCGGATGTCCTGAGCGGTGATACGGAGCCGTCCGGGCGGCTGCCGCAGACCTGGTTCCGCCGGGACGCGGACCTGGCGGACATCCTGGACTACGACATCATCACCTCCCGCTCCACGTACCTCTACAGCCGCGCGGAACCCCTGTTCGCACTGGGGCACGGCCTGACGTACGGCGAGGTGCACTACGAATCCGTGGCCCTGCGCGAACTGCGGGGTGAAGGCCCCCAGGGCCCGGACCAGGCGGAACTGGCGGTGGAGCTGCGCAACACCGGCACGCGCCCGTCGTCGGAACTGGTGCAGGTGTACGCGTCCGCCCCGGGCCACCGCTTCGACTTTCCCCGCCGGCTCCTGGTGGGCCACCAGCGGGTGGAGGTCCCGGCTGGAGGCACGGCCACGGCAAGGGTCCGGGTGCCGCTCGAGAGGCTTGCCACCTACAGCGTGGTGGAGGAGCGGATGCTGGTGGAACGGGGAACCTACCAGTTCCTGGTGGGCGCGTCCGCGGAGGATCTTACGCTGGCAGTGCCCTTCACCGTGGCGGGAAGTGCCGGAGCCGGGCGCCGCTCCGGCCGGTGGTTCCGGGCTGAGAACTTCGACTCCTGCCACAATCTGGCCCTGGTGCCCGAAACACCGCTGGCCGGCACGGCGATCGCGCCGGCGGACACTACCTGGCCCGGCTGGGCGCTCTACCGCGGCTGGAGCTCGGCCCCAGGGGACGGCGGTCATGAGGTGCTGCTTGAGGTGGTTTCCGGCGAACCTGCGGGGCCTGCCGGCCTGGTTTGCATCCAGGTGCCCGGCCCCGCGGACACCTGGAACACCGCGGGCAGCGCCAGGGTTGCCGTGGGGTTCAGCGGTGAGTTGCAGATTCAGCTTCGCTCCGGCACAACATTCCGCGAGCGCGGCGGCGCCTTCCGGCTGGTGCTGGAAGGCGCCGTAAAAGTCACCCGGGTGCAGCTGGCGTAGCCGCGGCCGGCGACGGCCGTCCTAGGCGTCGGCCATCTCAGCGTCCGCTTCTTCGAACTCCACGGCTGCCACGATTTCCTGAGTTTCGGGGTTAATCATGAAGGCCTCGTCGTCCTCCTCGACCATCAGGAACCCGCCATGGTCGGTCGAGAAGTGCCAGGCCAGGGCACGTTCGCCGTTGTGGACGTAGTTGGGGTCGCCCATGGTGATCTTCAGGAGTTCGTACCCGGCAATGCTGCAGAGTTCACGGATGATGATCTCGAAGTCGGGCGCGTGCTCCAAGGCCTCGGCGTCCGCCTGTGCCTGGCGTTCCGGCAGATCGGGAATCATTGACGCAAGCCGCTCGATGTAGGCGCCAACCTCTTCGTCGTCCAGCACCAGGAGCTCGGCCTGGCCGCGGAGCCAGGCGGCATTGAGTGCCGTGATGTTCTCCCGTTCCAACAGCTCCTCAAACTCGCCGTCGAGCTCCTCCATCCGGAGGACGCCGTCGGGAACTTCCTCGGAGTCCTCATCCAGGCCGCCGTCCAGGTAGCGCTCCTCGTCTTCTTCGGACAAGTCATCAAATGCCTCGACTGCCCGGTTGAAGAGGTCAAGATGGGCAGGGGCGCCCATGCCCGCCATGCCTTCGCGGACCGCGGTGTCCGTTTCGGAGCGGTCGACGGCGGTGAAGACGTACTGCGCGAAGCCGCCCTCCAAGGCCTGGGCCAGATAGAAATCCACGTAGTAGCTGCGGACGGCGACAGGCGACATCTCTTCGGTCCGCAGCAGGGCGGCGTGCATGGCATCCACAATGCTGACGTTCGACTCCACGACGTCCTCGTCGCTGGAGTCGATACTGCTGCTGGTCAGGACGACGGGCTGCTGGCTGGTGATCATGGCAATCCTCACGGCTGGTACGGGTGGTGCTCGGAACGTTTTTCACGCTACGTGGACCGGGCCGGTGCGCCGTTGAGGGGGAAATGAACGTCCGGCGAAGTTTACGTCGCCGGCAGGTTTTCCTTCCGCAGGCCGTCATGGCCGCCCTTGCGGCCGGACGGGCCGCCCACCGAGCCGCGCTTCACGAGGGTCGCGGCGAATTCGGGTTTGGCCGCCGGCGCTTTCCTGCCCTGGATCTGCCGGATGAGGGCCTCAGCGGCTGCGACGCCCATCTCGTACACAGGCTGCGCGATCACCGTCAACGGAGGCCTGGTGAGGCGGGTCCAGGCGAAATCGTCGTACATGAGGAACGAGACATCATCCGGAATAGCGAGGCCGAGGTCCTGGATGGCCTCCACAACACTGAGCCCGATCAGGCCGTCAGAGGCGATGATGGCCGTTGCAGGGTCCTGCTGCTGCAGCAGTTCACGGGTGATCTTCTTGATGGTTTCCGGTCCGTCGGCGTTGAAGCGCACCAGATCGTCGGGTTCCTTGACGCCCGCTTCCCGGAACGCCCGCATGATTCCGTCCCGCCGGTCCGAGATCTGGGAAGAGCCCAGGGACAGGCCCGTGGCGTAGGAGTCATTCGTCCGAAGCGTGGAGATGAAAGCGATCCGGCTGTGTCCGGCCTCAATCAAATAGCGGGTTGATTCATGGGAGATGCCTTCCATGTCCACGGCCACCGTGTCCACATCCAGCCCTTTGGCCGTGCGGTCCAGCAGGACCAGCGGCCTTCCGGAATGGTGGACGTCCTGCAGGTGCCGGGTTTCAACGGAGGAAGCGGGGGCGACGATCAGGCCGTCAACCCGCTTGTCCAGCAGCACCCTGACGGCGTCCACTTCCGCCGCCCAGTCCTCATCCGTATTGACCAGGATGACGTTGAAGCCGCTCTTCTTGGCGGTGTCGGTGATCCCCCTGGTGGCCAGGCCGAAGTGCGGGTTTTCGATGTCGCCCACCACCACGCCGATGGTGTTTGATTTTCCCGTGTTCATGCTGCGGGCAAGCTCGTTGGGCCGGTAGTTCAGCTCTTCCGCGGCGGCCTGCACCCGTTCCCGCACGTCATCACTCACTGCACCGTAATTTCCCAGGGCACGGGCCGCCTGGGCCTTGGACACCTGCGCGGCCTTGGCGACGTCGGCAACGGTGACGTCGCGTCGACGGGAAGCATCAGTACTCATGTCGGCCTTTCGTAATGGACCCTTGACGCCCTTAGTGGCGTCGGTTACATTTCTATCCATCGATGTGAGTCCGGTCTCAATCGTAGGCATTGAGACCGGACTCAGCAAGGGTTTCCGGCAAACCCGCCACGGCGGATCTTGATCCTCCATCTCCCGCTTCCTCACGATTGGAAAACTCGCTGTGATTACTCGAACCACTGTGCGCCCCGCGGCGCTCATTGCCGCTGCTGTTGCCGCCGTCCTGGCACTCTCCGGCTGCGGCGGCTCCTCATCAGCCTCATCCTCGCCGGCTGAAAACCCTTACGGCCTCATTGAGCCCGGGTCCATCCGGGTTGCAAGCCTGGGCGATTCGAAGCCCTATACGTTCACGGATGCCCAGGGTAAGTTCACCGGCTTCGACGTGGAACTCTTCACGGACGTTGCCTCCCGCGCCGGCGTAGACGATGTGGTCTTCACCGGGCAGGACTTCTCCGGCCTGCTGGCCGCCGTGGCCAACGGGCAGTTCGACGCCGGCGTGGCCGCCATCGGCATCACGGACAAGCGCAAGGAAACTGTCGATTTCTCCGACGGATACCTGGCCGGCTACCTCACCGTCATCACCACCAAGTCCTCCGGCATCAGCAACGCCGACGGACTTTCCGGAAAACGCCTGGGCGTGGTGCAGGGAACACTGCAGGAAGCCTATGCAGTGAAGAATTTCACCTCCGCCAGCCTGGTGCGGTTCCCGGACAACAACACGGCAGTCTCCGCCGTCAACAGCGGTTCGGTGGATGCGCACTTCCTGGACTATGAGGCCGCCAAGTCCTACCAAGAACAGTTCGGCCTTGTCAGCGCCGCGGACATCCCGTCCTTCGACGCACCGGCCGGGTTCGCCGTCGCCAAGGGCAAGACCGCCCTCAAGGAGGCCCTCAACAAGGGGCTGGCCGAAGCGATGGAGGACGGCACCTGGAAGAAGCTCTACGAGAAGTGGTTCCCGGGTTCCCCGATGCCCGAGCAGTACCTCCCGAAGGCAGAACAGACCGCAACCCCGGCCCCGACAGCAAGCAAGTAGACCACGTGCATGTCCGGGCGGGCCGAACGCTTCCATGCCAAGGCCCGCCCGGCTGCTACCGGAACAACTAACACCTGAGAGCATTCAATGGACTGGCTCAACACCATCATCCGCACCTTCTTCGACTTCGGCGCCATGGCTGAAGTCCTGCCCCAGCTCCTGGCGGTAGGCCTCCTCAACACCCTCATCATCTCTGTCGCCGCCACCGTCATCGGCGTTGTCCTGGGCATGGTGGTGGCCGTCATGGGCATCTCACCGTCCAGGTGGCTGCGCATCCCGGCCCGCATCTACACGGACCTCTTCCGCGGCCTGCCGGCCATCCTGACCATCCTCCTGATCGGCCAGGGCTTTGCCCGCCTCAGCCAGTCGATCTTTGGCCCCTCGCCCTACCCCCTGGGCATCATCGCCCTCAGCCTGATTGCCAGCGCCTACATCGGCGAAATCTTCCGCGCCGGCATCCAGAGCGTGGACAAGGGCCAGGGCGAAGCATGCCGCGCCCTGGGCATGAGCTACGGCAAATCCATGGCACTTGTGGTCATCCCGCAGGGCATCCGCCGCGTCCTGCCTGCCCTGGTGAACCAGTTCATCGCCATTGTGAAGGACTCCTCCCTGGTGTACTTCCTCGGACTGCTGGTCAGCGAACGCGAACTCTTCCGCGTGGGCCAGGACGCCGCAGTGCTCTCCGGGAACCTCTCCCCCCTGGTCATGGCGGGCATCTTCTACCTCATCATCACCGTGCCGCTCACCCACCTTGTCAATTACTTCGACACCCGCTTCCGCACAGGAAAACGCCGCCCCTCGGCCCCCACCAGCGGCCTCAACGAAGTCAAGGAACTGGACGCGGCCTCACCGCTCACCACCGGGAGCAACACATGATCACCAGCACCAGCACGAATACCACCGCTGACATCGAAACCTTCCACGGCTCCAGCCTGGAGCTGAAGAACCTGACCATGGCGTACGGGGACATCGAGGTCCTCCGCAACGTCAGCCTGGCCGTGGCGCCGGGCACCACCACCTGCATCATCGGGCCGTCCGGCTCAGGCAAGTCCACCCTCCTCCGGGGCGTGAACAGGCTGCATGAGCCCAAGAGCGGTGACGTTGTCCTCGCCGGCGAAAGTGCGCTGAAGGTCAACCCGGACATCCTGCGCAGCCGGATCGGGATGGTGTTCCAGCACTTCAACCTCTTCCCGGACCACACCGCCCTGGAGAACGTGGCCCTCGCCCTCTGGAGCGTCAAAAAGATGTCCAAGGCGCAGGCCAGGGAACGTGCACACCGCCGCCTGGCCGAAGTGGGCCTCGCCGAACGCGCCGACCACCGCCCCCGGGACCTTTCCGGCGGGCAGCAGCAGCGCGTCGCCATCGCCCGTGCCCTCGCCATGGAACCGGAAGTGATGCTCTTCGACGAGGCCACCAGCGCCCTGGACCCCGAGCTCGTCAAAGGAGTCCTGACCCTTATGGCCTCGCTCGCCAAGAGGGGAATGACCATGGTGGTGGTGACGCATGAGATGGGCTTTGCCCGGAAGGTGGCCGACCAGGTGGTCTTTATGGACGAAGGCGAAGTGGTGGAAGCCGGCACCCCGGCGGAGATCTTCGACAACCCCCGCAGCGAGCGCCTCCAGCGTTTCCTCTCCGAGGTCCTCTGATGGGGTCCGCAGGACGGGGACCTATCCGTACCGCCATCGTTGGCTTTGGCATCTCGGGACGGGTCTTCCATGCACCCCTCATTGAGGCAGACCCGTCCTATTCACTCGATGTCATTGTCACCGCGGACCCGGATCGCGGTGCAGCAGCGGCAGCCCGCTACCCAAAGGCGCGCATCGTGCCGACGGCGGAGGCCATGTTCGCGCTGGCGGCGGACCTCGACCTGGTGATCCTGGGAACCCCTCCGGCCACGCACTTTGGCATCGCTTCGACGGCGATCGCCCACAAACTGCACGTGGTGGTGGACAAGCCGTTCGTCACCACCTCGGCCCACGGGCAGGAACTCGTGGCCTTGGCGTCCGACGCCGGCGTGCAGCTGACGGTCTTCCAGAACCGCCGCTGGGACGCTGATTTCCTCACCCTCAGGAAGCTCCTCCACGAGGGCGCGCTGGGCGAGGTCCGGACCTTCGAATCCCGGTTCGAATGGTGGCGCCCCGAGGGGTTCGGGAACTGGCGCGATTCCGCCACCACAGCCGAGGGCGGAGGAATCCTCCACGACCTGGGTGCCCACCTCATTGACCAGGCCGTCCAACTGTTCGGCCCCGTGGCGCGCAGCTACGGCGAATCAGCGCGCCAGGGCCTGAACCCGGATGCGGCAGCCACGGAAGCGTTCGTGTCCCTGCTGCATGACTCGGGGGTGCGCTCCCGGCTGTGGATGAACGGCATGGCCGCCCAGGCGGGCCCCCGGTTCCATGTCCTGGGCTCCCACGCCGGCTACACAAAGTGGGGACTGGACGGCCAGGAACCCGCGCTCGACGCCGGCCTGCCGCCGTCGGACCCGGCATATGGCGTTGAGTCCCAGGAGTCTTGGGGGCTCCTGGGAGTCGACGGCGCAACACGCGCCGTGCCCGCCGAGCCGGGCGCGTATCCCCAGTTCTACCGGCTTCTCGCCGGAGCCCTCCTGCACGGTGGGCCGGTCCCAGTTGACCCGGCAGACGCCGTCGACGTCCTGAAAGTCATTGAAGAAGTCCATGCCCTCGCCTGACGCCCGCGCCACGGCACATCTTCCAATTACCTACCTTCCAACCCAGGAAAGCGAGTGACCATGTCCTCCACCAGCCCCGCCAGGAAAATCGCCGTCATCGGCGGCGGAATCCTTGGCGTTTCCACCGCCGTCCATCTGGCAAAGGGAGGCGCGCACGTCACACTCGTCACGTCAGGCCCGTTGGCAAGCGGAGCCTCCGGCCGCTCCATCGCATGGCTCAACTCCTCCGGCGCCCGCTCCGCCGAGTACCACTACCTGCGGATGCTTGCTATCGACCGCTACCGCACCTGGAGCGCGCACCACCCCGAAAGCCGCGACTATCTGAGGTTCGATGGTGCGCTGAAATGGGCAGGCCCGGACGAAACCTTCCGCGACACCTTCGCCTTCGAGCGTTCGGGCGGATACCACTCCGTCTGGGTTGACAGCAGGGACGTGGCCCGGATCGCCCCGAATGTGGATGCCGCTGCGGTTGCCGACGAGGGTGCCATCTACAACCCTGGTGAAGGCTGGGTCAACATGCCCGACTTCATAACGGCATTGGCTTCCGAGGCGGCGGAGAACGGGGCGGTGATCATCAAGGATGCCGGGGATGTTCGGGTGGATGTGCGGGACGGCGCCGCGGGCGGCGTCATCCTCGGCGACGGGACGCGGCTGGAAGCCGACCAGGTGGTGCTGGCAACCGGCGGCGAGGTCCCGGCCCAGCTCGCAGCCCTTGGTGTAACGGTTCCAGATGCCACGCCAGCCGCCTTCGTGGTGTTCACCGAACCGCTCGACCTGAAAGTGCAGACCGTGCTGAACACCCCGCGCGTCGCTGTGCGGCCCATGCCTGACGGAAGGCTGGTACTTGACGCGGACTGGGCAGAGCAGTCTGTGATCATCGAAGATGACGGATCCTTCACGGTTCCCGAGGAGTCCGTCCAGGGCCTGCTCGAGGAAGCCTCGAAGGTACTCGCGGGGAACCCCCGGCTGACCGCCCAGCGGGTGGCTGCAGGCCTGAAACCCATTCCCGGCGACGGTGTACCGGTGGTGGGCCCGGTGTCTTCGATACCGGGCCTGCACACGGTTTTCACCCATTCGGGCGCCACGCTGGGGCTGATCCTCGGTGAGCTCCTCGCGGAGGAAATCCTTACCGGAACCCCCTCTCCCGTACTCGCCGCCTTCCGGCTTGACCGGTTCGACGCCGGCGCCCCCTCCCGCGAGGCCGTGGGGACCGGTGCTTGGGCGCCGGTGCACCAGAGCTGACAGGCCGGGAGGTGGTGCGGGCCGAAGCCCCACCACCTCCTGGGCTGGCTGCGGCATTCCGCTGCAGTTGCCTCCCTGGTTGTCCATGTGATCCCACCCTGCCGTCCTCAAGTGGCCGGCGGCGCCCTTCGCCCCGCCGGCGAACTAAGATGGATCAGATGACCAACCACCGGCCCGGCCCCGCCGTGGCCTGCTGAAAGTAGCGCGCACCATGCCATCCCAACCGGACGAGAGTGCGGCACTGGCAATACAGACTCCCGCCATCAACGACCGCTCCCTGGCGGCCGGGCTGGCGTATGCCATGGGAAGCCGCGTCTCAGGCATCTCGTTCGACGCCGCCACCGGGCTCATGCTGGGCAAGGTCCGCGGCGGCGCGGACGTGCCCTACTCCACCACCGCCAAGCTGGTCCGCAAGGGCGGCGGCTGGAGCTGCACCGTGGGCGTGTGCAGCTGCCCGGTCCGCAAGGACTGCAAGCACGTGGCGGCGCTGCTCTTCGCTGCCGAGGACAACCCGGCCATCCGGGTCCAGCTGCTCACGCCGTCCACTTCCACCCAGCTGTCACGCACCCCGCCCGGCGCCGCCCTGTCCGACTGGGAACAGGCCCTCAGCCCGCTGATCTCCCAGCCGGGAGCCGTCCCCTCCAACGCCGGAGTGCCGCTGGCGCTCCAGTTCGAGGTGGAAGAACCCGCGCCGCACTTTTCCTACACCGGCCGGCGCGATCCGCAGCGCAGCGTCCGCCAGCTCAAGGCCCGGCCCGTCATCATGGGCGCCAAGGGCAAGTGGATCCGCGGCGACGTTTCCTGGACCACGCTGAACTACCTGAACTTCCGGCGCGAGTGCAATCCCGCGCATGTGGAGTGGATGCAGGAGTTCCTGGCCGCCCATTCCGCGGCAGCCGGCCGGACCTACAACTCCTCCGGCTTCTGGCTAGGGCTGAACTCGTACGCCGGGAAAAACCTGTGGAGCCTGCTGGAAGACGCCGGGAAGATCGGCCTTGCGCTGGTGCACTCGCGCGGCACTGAGCCGGTCCGCCTCGCGGGGTCCCCCGCCGCCGTCGGCCTTAGCCTGAGCCGTCACGGCTCGCCGCTCGACGGTACGACCGCAGCGGTGGGGGCGGCACCCGCGGCGGCCGCCAAGGACCAGGCGTCCGACGGCGGGCTGGAGCTTGCGCCCACCATCGCCGTTGAGGGCGTGGAGGTTGATCCGGCGTCCGTGGGAACCATCGGCCGCCCCGCCCACGGCATCTTCTTCACCACCGACGGCGGCGCGCTGCCCGGTGTTGGCGAGGCACCGGCGGGCGAGAACGTGATCACGCTGGCTCCGCTGGAAGGCGGCCTGAGCGAGGAACTGCTGACGTTCGTGACAGCCGGCAGCACGCTGCACATCCCGGCCAGGGACGAGTCGCGGTTCCTGACGGGCTTCTACCCGAAGCTGAAGCAGACGGCCCGGGTCACGGCCCGCGACGAGTCCGTGGAACTCCCCGCCCTGGCCGTCCCCACCCTGTCCCTGCTGGCGAACTACGGCGCCGACCACCGGGTGCGGCTGCACTGGGAGTGGCACTACAAAAGCGGAAACCTGGTCACGGCGCAGCCCCTCTGGAGGCACCCCGGAGACCACGGCTACCGCGACGACACCGCGGAAGCCCGCATCCTCGAAGGCCTCGGCCAGCCGTGGGACGTGGTGCCCGCCCTGGGTGAGTCCGCCACCGGCGGCTGGGGCACCCCGCGGCTGGCGGCGTCAGCGGAACTGAAGGGCCTGGACACCCTGGCCTTCACCGAGGAGGTCCTCCCCCGGCTGCGCGAGGCCCCGGACGTCGAGGTGGACACCGTGGGTGAGATCGCCGAATACCGCGAGGCCGAGGAAGCGCCGGTGGTGTCCATCTCCACCAAGGCCACCGAGCAGCGCGACTGGTTCGACCTCGGCATCCAGATCACCCTTGAGGGGCAGCCGGTCTCCTTCGCGGCGGTATTCTCTGCACTGGCGTCCGGCCAGACCAAGATGCTGCTGCCCAGCGGCGCCTACTTCTCCCTGGACCTGCCCGAGCTGCACCAGCTGCGTGCACTGATCGAGGAGGCGCGCTCCCTGCAGGACAACAAGGACGCGCCCCTGCAGATCAGCCGCTTCCAGGCCGGGCTGTGGGACGAGCTTGCCCAGCTGGGAATCGTGGACGAGCAGGCGGCCGCGTGGCGTTCAGCGGTGGGCGGCCTGCTTGAAGGCGGCGTGGACGGCCTGCCGCTCCCCGCCACCCTCAATGCGGAGCTCCGGCCCTACCAGCTGGAGGGCTTCAACTGGCTCACGTTCCTGTACCGGCACAGCCTGGGCGGGATCCTCGCGGACGACATGGGCCTGGGCAAGACCGTCCAGGCGCTTGCCTTGATGTGCGCGGCGAAGGAGCTCTCCCTGGCGGCAGCAGATGCTTCAGCAGGCCAGTCCGACGCCGGCGCTCCCTTTTTGGTGGTTGCCCCCACCAGCGTGGTGGGCAACTGGGCGGCGGAAGCGGCCCGGTTTGCCCCCGGCTTGAAGGTCCAGGCCGTCAGCGAGACCTTCGCCAAGAGCAACCAGGCGCCGGCTGAGGCACTGGCCGGGGCCGATATTGTGATCACGTCCTACGCCCTGTTCAGGATTGATTACGAGGCCTACGCCTCCCGCACCTGGTCCGGCCTGGTCCTGGACGAGGCGCAGTTTGTGAAGAACCACCAGTCCAAGGCCTACCAGTGCGCCCGGAAACTGCCGGCGGCCTTCAAGCTGGCCATCACGGGCACGCCGCTGGAGAACAACCTCATGGAGTTCTGGGCGCTCACCTCGATCGTTGCGCCCGGACTGTTTTCCAGCCCCAAGCGCTTCGCCGAGTATTACCAGAAGCCGGTGGAGAAGAACGGCGACAAGGGGCAGCTGGACAAGCTCCGCCGTCGGGTCCGTCCGCTGATGATGCGCCGCACCAAGGACCAGGTGATCAAGGACCTGCCGCCCAAGCAGGAGCAGATCCTGGAAGTGGTGCTGAATCCGCGCCACCAGAAGGTGTACCAGACGCACCTGCAGCGCGAACGCCAGAAGATCCTGGGGCTGATCGAGGACGTGAACAAGAACCGGTTCACCATCTTCCAGTCGCTGACCCTGCTGCGGCAGCTCAGCCTGGACGCCTCCCTGGTGGACCCGGCGCTTTCCGCAGTGCGGTCAAGCAAACTGGATGTGCTGTTCGAGCAGCTGGAGGACCTGGTGGCTGAGGGCCACCGGGCACTGATCTTCAGCCAGTTCACCGGGTTCCTGGGGAAGGTCCGGGAACGGCTGGACGAGGAGAAGATCGAGTACTGCTACCTCGACGGCGGCACCCGCAACCGCGCGGACGTGGTCAACGAGTTCAAGAACGGCAGCGCTCCGGTGTTCCTGATTTCGCTGAAGGCCGGCGGGTTTGGGCTGAACCTTACAGAAGCCGACTACGTGTTCCTGCTGGACCCGTGGTGGAACCCCGCTTCCGAAGCGCAGGCCGTGGACCGGACCCACCGCATTGGGCAGGCACGGAACGTGATGGTGTACCGGCTGGTTGCCAAGGACACCATCGAGGAAAAGGTCATGGCGCTCAAGGCCCGGAAGTCTCAGCTGTTTTCCGACGTCATGGAAGGCGATGCCCTGGCCGGCGGCGCCATCACGGCGGAGGACCTCGCGGGGCTGTTCAAGGAGTAGCGCTGAAGGCGGGGCTTTGGGCCCTACGCCTGCACCAGGGCCGGATCTAATCTGGGATCAGCAGAGCGACTGGCGGGCGCCTGCCGAATCCCGGGAGGCAAACCGTGAAATCGGCCAACGCGAGCATCATCGCCGGCATCGTCCTGATCTCGGCGGGCGTGCTGTTGCTGCTGGACCTGCTCAACGTCATCGAGAGCGCCGCCTATGTGCCGATGCTGATCTTCGCCGCCATAGGGGCAGTGTTCCTGTCCCTCTTCATCCGCAGCCCGGAGAACTGGTGGGCCGCAATCCCCGGCTCGGTGTTCCTGGGCCTGGCAGCCGTGATTGCCGCCTCCCAATTTACGGACGGCGGCGCCGGCGCCAGTTTCCTGTTCCTGTTCATGGCCGCCGGATTTGCCGCAGTCTACCTGCGTCAACGGGGCAACTGGTGGGCGGTGATTCCCAGCGGGGTGATGCTGACGCTGGCCGTCATTGTTACCCTTCCGCAGGATCTGCAGGGCATGCCCGTTGCCGCCGTCCTGTTCCTGGGCCTGGCGGCCACCTTCGGTGTGCTGTCCATGGTGCCCGTTCCCGACGCCGGTCCCGCCGGGCGGATGAAGTGGCCCCTGATCCCGGCGGCCGTCCTGGGCGTGCTGGGCGTGATCTTCGCCCTGCAGTCGACGGCACTGCTCATCGCCGCGGACATCCTGGTCCTGACCCTCATGATCCTGGCGGGCGTCGCCCTGCTGGTCTACGCCTACCGCGCCCTGCATGGCGGGCACGGCAAGGCGCACGGCTAGGGCACCGGGGGAACTGGGCACCACCGCCGGGCGCGTCGCATAAGCTGGTACTCCCCGAAACTACAACGTTAGAGAACCAGTGCAAGAGCCGCTCACTCCCCTGCGTCCCGACGCCTTCAGGACGCCGTACCGCGATCCGGTCTGGGACGGCCCAACGGATCCGATCCTGGTTCATGACCACCTCACCGGTGAGTGGGTGCTGTTCTACACCCAGCGCCGGGCCACGGCACCGGGCCTCTCAGGAGTGGAGTGGGTGCACGGCACGGCCATCGGTTCAGCACGATCCTCGGACGGGGGCGCCACCTGGCAGTACCGGGGCACCGTGGACGGACTGGTGCCGCCCGGAACTGAACTGCCGGCAACCCTCTGGGCGCCGGACGTCGTACGCATCGGCGATGAGTGGCTCATGTACCTGACCGTCCTGGGCGGGGTGCGGAAGGACTGGAACGGAAAAGCGGCACTCGTGCAGTTCGCCAGCGGGGACCTGGTGCACTGGGAGTACATGGGCCCCATCGACCTCGATTCGCCTCGGGTGATCGACGCCGCCGTCGCACCGTGCGGGGACGGCCGCTACCGGCTCTGGTACAAGGACGAGGCCCGCGGCTCCAACACCTACAGCGCGGTGAGCGATACGCCGCGGGACCCCTCGTCCTGGACCCTGGAAGGCATCACCATTCCCGGCCGTCCGCATGAGGGGCCCAAGGTGTTCCGGCTCGAGGGAACGTACTGGATGATCGTGGATGAGTGGCGGGGCCAGGGCATATACCGCTCGTCAGACGCCGCCGGCACCTGGGTCCGGCAGGAACACCTGGACGGGCTGATCCTCACCCGGCCCGAGCACGTGGACGGGCGGCCCGTCGTCGGACGCCACGCGGACGTGGTGCCCCTCGCCCCCGGGGAAGACGGTAAGGAGCGGGCCCTGCTGGCCTACTTCACCCATCCGCACTGGGGCGGCGAGGACATCGACACCATGGCCCCGGACCCCAAGACCCGCCTGAGCCACATCCGCGGCGCGGTCCTGGAAGTCCGGGACGGGAACCTTGTTTGCACCGAACACTGAACACTGCGCACTTAGCACTGATTTCCGGACGGCCAGGCCCTTCACAACATGGCAGAGGACCAACCCCTGGAACTATAAGCCGGCTCATGCCGGCACCGGTCCACAGGTTGGCCCTCTGCCTGACTCGTCCTCCGGGTGGCACCCACCCGGAATCCTTCGAAAACCTACGCGCGCTGCGGGGAGCCCAGCTCCACCGGGTCCTCATCCGTAAGGTAAGCGAGCTCGGAGTGGGCCGCGAGGTCGATGCCGCGCATCTCGTCCTCCGGGTTGATCCGCAGGCCGATCGTCTTGTCCAGGATCTTGGCGAGGACCCAGGTGATGCCGAACGAGTAGGCCAGCACCGTGACGGTTGCGAGCGACTGGACGCCGAGCAGCTCCACGCCGCCGCCGTAGAAGAGTCCGCTGACTCCGTTCGGGGCAGCATCGGTGGCGAAGAGGCCGATCAGCAGGGTGCCCAGGATGCCGCCCACCAGGTGGACGCCCACGACGTCGAGCGAATCGTCGTAGCCCAGGCGGTACTTCAGTTCAATGGCCAGCGAGCAGACGGCCCCGGCAATCGCGCCGATGGCCACCGCACCCAGCGGGCTGACCGCACCGCAGGCGGGGGTGATGGCCACAAGTGCGGAGATCAGGCCGGAAGCTGCGCCCATGCTGGTGGCAGCGCCGCGGCGGACCCGTTCCACCAGGGCCCAGGCCAGCAGGCCGGCCGAGGCAGCCACAGCGGTGTTGAGGAACACCACCGACGCCGAGTGGCCGGCGGACAGGGCCGAGCCGGCGTTGAAGCCGAACCAGCCGACCCAGAGGAGGCCTGCACCCACCAGGACCAGCGGCCGGCTGTGCGGCTTCGCGTGCTCCACCTTGGGCCAGCCCGAGCTCTTGCCCAGGACCAGGGCCAGGGCCAGGGCGGCTGCGCCGGCGTTCATGTGCACGGCGGTGCCGCCGGCAAAGTCGATGGCCTCGATGCCGCTGGCGATCCAGCCGCCGGTCACGCTGCCGTCCTCGGAGGAGAAGGCGAACACCCAGTGCGCCACCGGGAAGTAGACGATGGTGGCCCAGATGCCGGCAAACAGCATCCAGGCACCGAACTTCATGCGTCCGGCAGCCGCGCCGGCCACCAGCGCGGTGGTAACACAGGCGAAGAACAGCTGGAAGGCCGCGAACAGGGCCACCGGAATGGACGCCTCCCCATCCTCAGCCATCAGCTGTCCCAGGCCGGGGAACTCGGTGACGTCACCGATCAGGCCCAGCCCGCCCACTGAATTGCCAAAGGCCAGCGAGTAACCGAACAGCGCCCAGAGGACGGCCACCAGGCTGGCGCCGCCAAAGCACATCATCATCATGTTGAGAATGCGGCGCGACCCCACCATGCCCCCGTAAAACAGGGCAAGGGCGGGGATCATCATGCAAACCAGCGCTGCGCTGGCCAAAATCCAAGCGACATTTCCCGAATCCATGGGAAACCCCTTTCGTGATGCGAGGAGAGAACGCCAAATCGCCCGTTGGAGCCACTCCGGAGGAGGGACGCGGAGTCAGTACCACGTTCATCGGAGGGCAGCTATTGCCGTCTGGTTCCAACTGTATGGCGGCAGTAATGGCCTGGGTTTCCGGTGTGTTAAATGATCGTTTCAGTCATCCACACGGAAGTTTCAGCCGTCCCGCAGAGCGCAGGAGTGAGGGTGGGAAGGGCCGGATCCTACTTGGCGGAGATGGCCAGGAACGTGATGGGCAGGTCCAGCAGTTCCAGCGGCCCGTGCGGCCCTTCACCGTCCAGCAGCAGGGAATCGCCCGGCTCCATGGCGTATTCGTACGAGCCGTGGCCGTACACCATCCTGCCGGCGAGCATGTAGATGAACTCCGTGCCGGGGTGCTGGAACAGCGGGAACACGTCGGAGGCGTCCGTGAGCGTGACCAGCGTGGGTTCCAGGGCGTCGGTCCTGCCCTTGAGCGTGCCCAGGACGCGGTATTCGTGGCCGTGCCGGGTGCCGCTGCGGACGGTGAGGCTGCCCTGGCCGCTCTTGGTGAAGGTGGCGTCGCGGTCCGTGTCTGCGCCGCGGAACAATGCGGTGACCGGGACTTCCAGCCCGTCCGCAAGCCGCTGCAGCGTGGTGAGGGAACACGAGGTGGTGGCGGTTTCCACCCGGGAGATCATCGCCTTGGAGAGGCCGGTCCGGGCGGCCAGTTCCGCCGAGGACAGCCCGGCAGCCGTACGGTAGTGCCGCACCTGGCGTGCGATGACCTGCTCCAGCCGGCCTGCAGCCTGCCCGTCAGCCTGCTCCCCGTCGTCGTCACCGGCGTGATCGGCTGCGTGTTCGGTCATAGCAGCCATCTTAGGCACGGAACCGCGCGGGAGGACGACGACGGCGGCGCTACCTGGGTGCGCGGGTGTCGCCTGCCAGCCCCGCGAGGGAGTCCGCCAGCGCGAGTGCGCCGGCCTCGGCATCCCAGTCCTCCACCAGTTCCTCGGGGGAATGGGAGATGCCGGTGGGATTTCGGACAAAGATCATGGCCGTGGGCATTTGAGACCCCAGGACTCCGGCGTCGTGCCCTGCCCCCGTGTCCAGGACCGGCGCGGCCGGAAGCAGTTCCTGCAGCCGGCTGCGCAGCCCGCCGTCGAAATGCACCGTGGAGCTGAGCGATTCCATGGTCATGGCCGCGGTGCAGCCTTCCTCCGCAGCGAACACCTGGGCATTCAGCCCGATGGCCTCCACCAGCGCCGCGGTGACGGAGTCGTCCGGGTGCCGGGCATCAATCCACAGGTCCACGCGGGAGGCGATCACGTTGGTGCCCCCGGGTACCGGCTGGACCCTGCCCACGGTGGCCCTGGCGTCCCGGTACTTCCGTGCGGTGTCCCGGATGCTGACCATGATTTTCGCGGCGGCCACCATGGGGTCCCTGCGGTCCCTCATCAGGGTGGTGCCGGCGTGGTTGCCCTGGCCGCTGATGCTCAGCTTCCAGCGGCCATGCCCAAGGATGGAGGAACCGATGGCCACGGGCTGGTCCAGGTCAACCAGTCCCCTGCCCTGTTCAACGTGCAGTTCCACAAACACGCCCAGCTGCTGGAGCGTTGCGTAGTCCGCTCCGACCAGGCGGGGATCCTGCCCGTTGGCGGCGGCGATGTCAGCGTAGGTGTTGCCTTCCGGGTCCTTGAGCCGGCGGGCTTTGTCCGGGTCCAGCGATCCGGTGAGGAGGCGCGAGCCCAGGCACGCAACGCCGAACCGGGAGCCTTCCTCTTCCGGAAACACGGCAATGGCCAGCGGGCGCCGGGGCCGGAGTCCGCGGGCTTTGAGGATGTCGAGGGCGACCAGCGCCGAGGCGACGCCGAGCGGGCCGTCGTACCCACCGCCGCCGGGGACGGAATCGAGGTGGCTTCCGGTCACGACGGCGTCCTTCCGGGTCCTCGCGGCGGTGTCCCACCAGGCCCAGATGATGCCGTTGTGGTCCGTGTGGACATCCAGGCCCCGCCGGCCGGCCTGCTCAACGAACCAGCCGCGCAGGTCCGTTTCCGCGGTGGAAAAGACCGGCCGCGAGTACCCGCCCCGGAAGGTGTCCCTGCCGATGGTGGAGATGTCCTGCAGGAGGCTGGCAACAGTGGGGTCGCTGGTCCTGCCGGAAGGCAGGGCATCCGCTGCGGGGTCCGCCGTGGGTATTGTCTGTGGAAGGCTCACTGGTATCCGTCCTAGGTGGTCGCAGCTGCTGGGGACGCGGTCCGGAACCGCCCGGGAACACTGCCTGTGCCGTCGGCCAGGTCCGCCGCCCACCGGCCGAGCAGCGGCGCGAACTTGGCGCCGTGGCCGGAACAGGGCGAGAGGACGGACAGGTTGTCCACGCGGTCGATGAGGAAGTCCTCGTTGGGAGTGTTGGTGAACAGGCAGGTTGTTTCGGCGTAGGGCTCCGGGTCCAGGCCGGGCAGGTAGCGCTGCACGTATTCCACCACCCTGCGGCGGTTTGCCGGGTCCACTGCACCCGTCTGCTGTGCCGCGGAGGGGATCAGCCTGCCGCCGTTGTACTCGGCAACTTTCTGGCCGGCGAAGCCTGCGTCGCGTCCGCCCGGCAGGCCGTAGGCCTGGATGCCGGCAGCCTTGTGGATGAACGTCGGCCAGCCTCCGGCACCGGAAGCAGCGCCGCCGTCGTGGTTTGAAAAAGTGTGGTCCCGGTACCTGAAGTGGAAGGCCTGCTCCTGCCGGACGGTGATCTCCGGGAGCCCGGCCACGAACCCTGCCGGGAGGGACAGCCCGCCCAGCAGCGCCGGCAGCCAGCCGCCCGCGCTGACCACCACGTTGCCGGCGTCGTACGTTTGCCCGGTGGTGGAGTGCAGCCGGTAGCCGCCGCCCTGGCGTGACAGGCTCTTCAGCTCCCAGCCGGTCAGCAGCCGGGCGCCGCGTTCCACCGCGAGGGACACCATGGCATTAACGGCAGTCTCGGCGTCGATCACCCCGGCGCCGGGGTGCCACAGCACGTCCGTATCGAAGGCGAACTGCGGCCAGCGCTGCCGGGCTTCCGCGGCGGAAAGCAGCTGGTGCTCGATGCCTTCGTCAGCCAGCACGGACGCCAGCAGCCCCGGATTGCGCGTCGGCCCGTAGTCCACGGCACCGCAGGGAGTGATCAGCGGGGTCCCGCACGCGGCGGAGAGTCCGTCCCACAGGCTTTTCGATTCCACCACCGCGCGAGTGTAGAAGGGGTCCGGATAGGCGTACCGGAAGATACGGGCGGACCCATGGGAGCTGCCGTCGTGGCTCGCCGGGACATTGCGTTCCAGGATGGCCACCTGATGGCCGCGGGCGGCAAGCTGCCAGGCGGTGGCGGCACCGGCAAGCCCGGCGCCCACCACCACATAGCCTGAGGAGCCAGCGCCTGGCATCAGAAGCTCCCTTGGCCCGGGATCCACGAGGTGCCGGCCAGCGGCACGCGGGCCATGGCGGACGCCTCGATGGTCAGCGCCACCAGGTCCTCCGGCTCCAGGTTGTGCAGGTGCGACTTGCCGCAAGCCCGGGCGATGGTCTGGGCCTCCATGGTGAGGACACGGAGGTAGTTGGCCAGCCGCTTGCCGGCGGCCACCGGGTCCAGGCGGGAGGAGAGTTCCGGGTCCTGGGTGGTGATGCCTGCGGGGTCACGGCCGTCCTGGAAGTCGTCGTAGAACCCGGCGGCGGAACCGAGGGCGGAGTATTCGGCGGCGTAGCGGGGATCGTTGTCGCCCAGGGCAATGAGCGCGGCCGTTCCGATCGCCACGGCGTCTGCGCCGAGGGCCATGGCCTTGGCGACGTCGGCCCCGGTGCGGATACCGCCGGAGACGATGAGCTGGACCTTCCGGTGCACCCCGAGTTCCTGCAGGGCCTGCACTGCCTGCGGGATGGCAGCGAGGGTGGGGATCCCGACGTTTTCGATGAACACCTGCTGCGTGGCAGCGGTGCCGCCCTGCATGCCGTCCACCACCACCACGTCGGCCCCGGACTTCACGGCCAGGGCGGTGTCGTAGTACGGCCGGGAGGCGCCGATCTTGACGTAGATGGGGGTCTTCCAGTCGGTGATTTCGCGGAGTTCGCCGATCTTGATTTCCAGGTCGTCCGGGCCGGTCCAGTCCGGGTGGCGGCTGGCGGAACGCTGGTCGATGCCGACAGGCAGGGTGCGCATTCCGGCCACGCGTTCGGTGATCTTCTGGCCCAGCAGCATGCCGCCGCCGCCGGGTTTGGCGCCCTGGCCGAGCACGATCTCGATGGCGTCGGCCTTGCGGAGGTCATCCGGGTTCATGCCGTAGCGGGATGGCAGGTACTGGTAAACGAGGTGCTTGGACTGGCCGCGCTCCTCAGGGGTCATGCCGCCGTCGCCCGTGGTGGTGGAGGTCCCCACCTCCGTGGCGCCGCGGCCCAGGGCCTCCTTGGCGTTGGCGGAGAGGGCGCCGAAGCTCATGCCGGCGATGGTCACCGGGGTCTGCAGGTGCAAGGGCCGGGTGGCGTGCCGGTCGCCGAGGACGACGTCGGTGTCGCACTTTTCGCGGTAGCCCTCCAGCGGGTAGCGGGACATGGAGGCGCCGAGGAAGAGCAGGTCGTCGAAGTGCGGGACCTTGCGCTTGGCGCCCCAGCCGCGGATGTCGTACACGCCGGTGGCGGCTGCCCGCTGGATGTCGGCGATGGTGGCGCGGTCGAAGGTGGCGGACTCGCGAAGGCCCAGGGCAGCGATGTCTGTGGGCGCCGGAGCGGGCATGGAGGTGATGGTCATGGGGGGCCTCCTAGTAGGCAGTCGAGTTGTCGACGTGGAAGTGGTAGAGGTTCCGGGCCGAGCCGTAGCGCTTGAAGTCGGCCGGGTTGTCGGTGCGGCCGGCAGCGGCCAGCAGCTCGCCGAGTTCGGCCAGGTGTTCAGCCCTCATCGGCTTTTCGACGCAGTCCGCACCGAGGGAGGCCACCGTGCCTTTGACGTAGATCCGTGCCTCGTAGATGGAGTCGCCCAGGGCGTCGCCGGCGTCGCCGCAGACCACCAGGCGTCCGGCCTGCGCCATGAACGCGGACATGTGGCCAATGTTGCCGCCCACCACGATGTCCACCCCCTTCATGGAGATCCCGCACCGGGCACCGGCGTTGCCGTCGATGACCACCAGCCCGCCGTGGCCGGTGGCGGCTGCGGACTGGGAGGCATCCCCCTTGACGTGGACGCGGCCGGACATGATGTTCTCCGCCAGTCCGACGCCGGCGTTGCCGGTGATGGTGACGCCGCCTTTTTGGTGCATCCCGGCGGCGTAGTACCCGGCGTGGCCTTCGATGGTCACCGCGATGTCCGCGTCGATGCCGACGGCCAGGCTGTGCTTGCCGCCGGGGCTGGTGACGGTCCACTCCTGTCCGTCAGCGGCGTTATGGATGGCCTGGTTGAGTTCCCGGACGCTGGTGACAGCCAGGTCCACGGTGGTGGTCTCCGGCATCCGGGCTTCCGGGGCGGTGCTTGCCGTGCTTTCGGGGGCTGTCAGAGTGACCATGTGTAGACCTTTCCGGGTTCCGGTTCAAAGATGCGGGCGTCGTCGATGCCGGGCAGGCCGGCCAGGGCGCGGTATTCGGAGGCCATGGCCACGTAGTCATCGGTTTCGGCGATGATGGCGGGCTTGCAGGCGATGGGGTCCCGGACCACGGCCATGCTGTCCGCGGTGGTGACCACTAGGGTGTAGAAGCCGTCCAGGACCTTGCCCAGGTTCACCAGCGCTTCCTCGAGGGTGTCTCCCTGCTGCAGCCGGGAGGCGACGTAGCGGGCGCCCACCTCGGTGTCGTTGTCGGAATCGAACACCACGCCTTCGCGCCTGAGGTCGCGGCGGACCGTGGCGTGGTTGGAGAAGGAGCCGTTGTGGACCAGGCAGAGGTCGTCGGCCACGGAGAAGGGGTGCGAGCCTCCCGCGGTCACGGCCGATTCGGTGGCCATGCGGGTGTGGGACAGGCCCTGGCTGCCGGCCATGGCCTCAAGGCCGTGCGCGGCGGCGATCTCCATGGGGTGGCCCACGCTCTTCATCACGGCCACGTGTTCGCCGCGGCCAATGATTGTGGATCCGGGCAGGGTTTCGCCGACGGCCTTCACCAGCAGGTCAGTCCCGACGGCGGCGCTCACCAGGGTGGTGTCCCCCACCACCTGCACGGCTGGCTGTGCGTCGGATGGGAGGAGCGCCCCGACGCCCGCGGTGATGTCCGCCGTCGTCACGCCCTGGTCCTTTCCGAGGAGGCTGAGGGTGGATGTTCCCGGGGAAACCAGGCCGGGGGTGTTGTAGACGGCCAGGCCGGCGGAGTCCGGCCCTCGGTCCACGATCTGGCAGAGCATGGAGGACAGTAGGCTGCCCATGCGGTGGTGCAGCGAGGGATTGCGCAGCTGCAGCGCGGCGATTCCGCACATGGTGGAGGTCCTTACTTAGGAGGGTCTGGTCGTGTAACTGGATGGAGGACTGGTCAGATGGAGGTCAAATACGTGCGGATTTCCCAGTCGCTGACCTGGTTGTGCCAGCTCAGGAACTCCTCTTCCTTGGCGTCCGCGTAGTACTTGCCTATCTCCGGGTCGCCGCTGAGGCTGGCCAGGATGACCGGGTCATGCCGCAGGGCTTCCACGGCGTGGAGCAGGGTGGCCGGCAGCTGGTGCGCGTCCGGCCTTGACTCGCCGGGACCGGACGGGGCACCCGGGTCCGCGGCTTTCTCCATGCCGTCCAGTCCGGCAGAAATCGCGGTGGCGATGGCCAGGTACGGGTTGGCGGAGCCGTCGCCGGAACGCAGTTCAATCCGTTTGTTGTCCGGGACGCGGATCATGTGGGTCCGGTCGTTGCCGCCGAAGGACGCCTTCCGCGGTGACCACGTGGCTCCGGATGAGCTGGTGGTGGCGCCTGTCCTTTTGTAGGAATTCACGGTCGGGGCGAGGAACGCCTGAAGTGCCGGAGCGTGGTCCAGGATGCCGGCGATGAAGGAGTAGGCGAGTCCGGAAATCCCAAGGCCCCTGCCGTCGTCGTTGTTTCCCTTGCCGTCCGCCCGGCTGCCCGCTGCCGGGAACAGCGGCTCGGCGCCGGACCACAGGGACAGGTGGAAGTGCAGGCCGGTGCCGGTGCGGTCGGTGAAGGGCTTGGGCATGAACGTGGCGGTCATGCCCCGCTGCTCGGCCAGGATGTTCAGGATGTAGCGGAGGGTGACCACCCGGTCTGCTGTGGTGAGGGCATCGGCGTAGTTGAAGTTCTGCTCGAACTGGCCTGCGGCGTCCTCGTGGTCGTTGGCGTAGTTGCCCCAGCCCAGGCCGTTCATCGCCTCGGAGATGGAGGTGAGGTGGTCGTACATCCGGGTGACCCCGCGGGCGTCGTAGCAGGGGCGGGGTGAATCGTCGCTGGCGTCGGCGGTACTCAGCGTCCCGTCGTCGTTCTTCTTCACCAGGAAGTACTCCACCTCGGCACCCACCTTGGCCTGCATGCCTTTGTCCGCAAGGCGGGCCAGGGTGTTTTTCAGGATCACGCGCGGCGCGTAGGGCCAGGGCGAGCCGTTGACGTGGGGGTCGCAGTGGATGATGGCCAGGCCCTCTTTGATGAAGGGCACTGGGGTGAAGGCGTCCAGGTCCGGCACGGCGATCAGGTCCGGGTCCTGCGGCTTCTGCCCCATCAGGCCCGCAGCGAAGCCGGCGAAGCCCATGGCACCGTTTTCGAGTTCGCCGGCGGCTTCCACCGGGACCAGCTTGGCGCAAGGTTTGCCGGTCATGTCCACGAAGGTGGCCAGCAGGAAGCGGACGCCGTGGGCCTTGGCGATGTCTGCCAGGGAAATGGCGGGAGCCCCGGAAACTTCCCGTTCTTCGGCGAACGGCAGGGCGGTTACAGCAGGGGTTGCGACACTGGTCATCGAAACGTTCCTGTTCGGTTGGCGTTAGCTATCAGTAAACCTTGTTGCATCAGAGTATCCAAATTGGTGTTTCGCGGGATCGGCGGCAGGGTTAATTCGGTGTTTCGCGGCGGGCGCTCCCGGGGCCGCGTCACGCCAGGCACCCTTATGGGCGGCAGTGGCTGACAACCTCCCGGAACCACGGGGGATGCAGCGGCGCGGGAGGCCAAAAGCATGCCGTGCGTGACGCCGGCCGCGGCTAAGCTGAAGAACAGCCACGGCAGCACGGGCACTCAGGGCAGGGTGGAGGGCCACAGCCCTCCCTTGAGGCCGCGGAAGGGATAAATGGACATGGCGCGAGCTACAGTGCAGGACGTCGCGAAAACGGCAGGAGTGTCCGTGGGGACGGTGTCGCGTGTGCTGAACGGAAGCCCGGCCGTCAGTGCGGCGAGCAAAGAAAAGGTGGCTGGAGCAATCCGCCAGCTCAATTACCGGCCCCTCGCTTCCGCCCGCGATCTGCGCCGTGACCGCACCATGCGCATCCTGGCCCTCGCGAAAAATCTGGACTCGCCCATCGTCAGTGAAGCCTTCCGGGGTGTCGGCGATGCTGCCGCCTTGTCCGGATACGTCAGCCTCATCGCACCGACAGCCGGCGAACCCGAGCGGGAACAGCAGCTGGTGGACATGCTGCGCAACGGCTCCGTGGACGGCTTGATCATGTTTTCCCCAACCATGGCTGACGACGAGATCGAAGCAGTGGCCACCCAAATGAGCGTGGTGCAGCTCTGCGAAGTGGCGGACTCGGAGGCGGCGTTCGGCGTTTCCATCGATGACCGGCAAGCGTCATACGACATCACGCAGCACCTCATCAAAAGCGGAGGCCGGAAGTTGGCGATGATCGGTAACCGGGCGGCGCGCTCCGGCCGGCTCCGGGAGGAGGGCTTCCGCTGGGCACTTGCCGAAGCGGGTCTCTCGCCGGAACACCTGCTGTTCGCAGACGGGGACTTCAACTTCCATTCCGGCCGGAGCCTCACCCGGGAACTGCTGGGCAGCGACCGGCTGCCCGACGCGGTCTTCTGCGGCAGCGACACGGTGGCCGCCGGATGCGTCCGCGAGATTACCGACGCCGGGCTGCGGGTGCCCGGCGACATCGCCGTTGCAGGCTTTGACGACTCCATCCAGGCGGAGATGTGCGTGCCCGGGTTAACCACCATCAGGCAGCCCGCATACGACATGGGCCGCGTGGCCTTCGACGCACTCTTCGAGCGCATGACGGAACCCGGGGCGCACCGCCGCGGCCGGACCTACCTTCCCCACGAGCTCGTGGTTCGGGACTCAACAAAGGGCTGAAGGGGGTTGACAGCCCAGAACCCCCACTGACAGACTTTTGGAATCGATTCCAACATTTCGGGCAGCTTGCATCGTGTTCGTTGGAATCGATTCCATACCAAGCACATCCCACCCAGAATCAAACCTAAGGAAGCAACCCCTTGAACATCGAGCAGTCCCCGGCGCAAGGGGCAGCAGGACAGCAGGCAGCTACACCAGGCGAAGAACCAGGCTCCAAGGAACTGAGGGTAGGCGTTGTCGGCATCGGCTGGGCCGGACAGCAGCACCTCATGGCCTACAACGGCCTGGACTGCGTGCGCATTGTGGCGCTGGCCGGGATGGAGCAGGACCTCCGCGACTCGCTGCAGGCCGAATACGCCATTCCGAACGCGTTCGCAGACTGGAAGGACATGCTGGAGCACGGCGGGCTGGACGCGATCAGCGTGGCAGTGCCCACCTTCCTGCACGCTCCCATTGCCATCGCCGCCCTGGAACGGGGAATCCACGTGCTGAGCGAGAAGCCCATCGCGCGCAACGCCGTCGAAGGCCAGGCCATGGTGGATGCCGCCCGCAAGGCGGGGCGCGTCCTGGACGTGGCTTTCAACCACCGCCGCCGCGGCGACATCAAGGCACTCAAGGGTGTCATCGACGAGGGCGGGCTGGGCCGGCCCTACTACGCCAAGGCCTCCTGGCTCCGCCGCTCCGGCATCCCCACGCTGGGCAGCTGGTTCACCAACCCGGACCTCGCCGGCGGCGGACCGCTGGCGGACATCGGCGTCCACGCTCTGGACTACGCCCTGCACCTTCTCGGTGAACCCAAAGTGGTGGCCGTCTCCGCCGCAACACATTCGGAGCTTGGCCCCCAGGGGCGGGGCGGTGGAAGCGCCTACTCGGCCCTGGCCTCCAGCCACGCGTTCGAGGTGGAGGACTTTGCCTCGGCGTTCCTCCGGCTGGAGGGCGGCGGCACGCTGGTGATCGAAGCCAGCTGGGCAACCTACCGGGAAACGGACGACCTCCTGGACTTCACCGTCTACGGCACCGATGGCGGCGCCGAGCTCAAGGTGCAGGGGGCGCCCTTCCCGCCCGTCGGGCAGCTTCGGGTGTTCACTGACAAGGAGGGCGAATCCGCCGATTACGTGCCGCCCGTGCTCCCGGGCCGCGCCCACGACGCAGTGGTGGAAGACTTCATCACGGCAGTGCGCGGCGGCGAGCAGGCCTGGGGCGAGCACGATGGCTCCCTGGCGCTCTACCGGGCCCAGATCATCGACGCGTGCTACCTGTCCGCACGCGAACAAAGGGAGGTTCGTCTCTAATGAACGACAAGTTGAGAATCCGCGTCTGGAACGAGGGCGTCCACGAGGCCAACAACGAGCCGTCACACATCGGGGAGATCTACCCTGACGGCATCCACGGCGCCATCGCCGCGGGGCTCCGTTCCTATTACCCCGAGGCGGAAATCACGACGGCGGTGCTGGCCACCGACGATGAGCACGGCCTGGACGAGGAGGTGCTCGCCGAGACGGACGTCCTGCTCTGGTGGGGCCACGTGGCCCACCACGAGGTGAGCGATGCCGTCGTCGAACGCGTCCACCGGCACGTGCTCGGTGGCATGGGGCTCATCGTGCTCCACTCGGGGCACTTCGCCAAGGTCTTCACCAAGCTGCTGGGCACCACGTGCTCGCTGGCCTGGCGGAACGACGGCGAGCGCGAGCTCGTGTGGACCGTGAAGCCGTCACACCCCATTGCCGAAGGCGTGGACAGCCCCATCGTCATCCCCGAGCAGGAGATGTACGGGGAACTGTTCGACATCCCGGACCCGGACGACCTGATCTTCATCAGCTCGTTCGCCGGCGGCGAGGTGTTCCGTTCCGGCGTCACCTTCACCCGCGGCAAGGGACGCATCTTCTACTTCAGCCCCGGAGACCAGGAGTACCCGGTGTACCACCACCCGCAGATCCAGCGGGTCCTGGCCAATGGCGTGAAGTGGGCGGCCCAGCCGGAGCTGCACCGTTCCGTCCCGGAGGTCACCAACCCTTCGCGGGACTGGTTCAACGAAGCGTAGGAGTTTATCCAGGTATGCAGGCTTCCGAGGTCTTTAAGCCGTCTTATCTGGACAAGAACTCCAATGCGGCAGCGACGGCCCCGTTGCCCCAGCTGCGGATTTCCCCATAGCCGGAGCGGGTTCCAGCAGGTACAACTGAGAGATGACTACCCCAGAGCTGGTGCTAGGCCCCATGATGCGGTACGTGGACCAGAGCTCGGCGAGCATCTGGGTGGAAACCCGGGACAACGCCCGCGTGACGGTCAGTGCCGGGGCCGGGCAGTGGGAAGCCCGGACCTTTGCCGTCCACGGCCACCACTACGCGCTGGTGGAAGTGGACGGGCTGGAGCCCGGATCGGTAACTCCCTACACGGTGGCAGTCAACGGAGTACCGGTGTGGCCTGAGCCCGGGACGGGGTTCCTGCCGCCGGTGATCGCCACCCTCAAACCCGGCAAGCCGCTGCGCCTGGCCTTTGGTTCCTGCCGCACCAGCGTCCCGCACGACGGGTCCGGAAACCGGAGCCACGGCGTGGACGCCTTGCGGGCCTACGCCCTGGAGATGAGTTCCGGCGGCAAGGAGCCCTGGCCGGACCTGGTGGCGTTCCTCGGGGACCAGGTCTACGCCGATTCCACCAGCGAGCAGATGCAGGAATTCATCAAAGCCCGGCGGGACATCACGGAGCCTCCCGGCGAGGAACTCAAGGACTTCGAGGAATACGCGCACCTCTACAACCTGGCCTGGTCCGACCCCGCCAACCGGTGGCTGCTGTCCACCCTGCCCAGTGCCATGATCTTCGACGACCATGACATCCGTGACGACTGGAATGCGTCGCGGAGCTGGCGGGAGGCCATGGAGGACACGGACTGGTGGCACGGACGGATCGTGGCGGGCCTTGCGTCCTACTGGGTGTACCAGCACCTGGGAAACCTGTCCCCGCAGGAGCGCGCCACGGATGTGATCTGGCAGGAGATTGCCTCCCGCCGCGGGGACGGCGAACCGGACATCAGCACTGAACTGGACAGTTTCGCTGAACGGGCCGACCAGGATCCGGAAACCTACCGGTGGAGCTTCTGCCGCGACTTCGGCGACACCCGGCTGCTCGTGGTTGATTCACGGGCTGCCCGGAACCTGGACCCGGACCACCGCGCCCTGCTGGATGATGCCGAGGTGGACTGGCTGGACGCCCGGATGCGCGGCGGTTTCCGGCACCTGCTGGTGGCAACGTCCCTGCCGTTCCTCCTGCCCATGGGCCTGCACCACCTTGAGGCCTGGGACGAGGCCGTCTCCGAAGGCGCCTGGGGGAAGATTCCGGCGCGGTTCGGCGAAAAACTGCGCCAGGCTGTGGACCTGGAGCACTGGGGCGCCTTCCAGGAGAGCTTCCGGCGGGTTGCCGCGATGGCTGAGGACGTGGCCGACGGCGGCCGCGGACCTGCCCCGGACAGCATCACCTTCCTGTCCGGGGACGTGCATTTTTCCTACGTCTCCGAGGTGGAGAGGACTGCGGGCAGCCGCATCATCCAAGCCGTCTGCTCGCCCATCCGCAATCCGCTCCCGCGGGTGATGCGGTCCTTCGGCGCCGTGATGTCCTACGGCCTGGCCACGCCGATCGGAGCATTGGCCGCACGGTCAGCCAAGGTCCCGGACCCGCCGTTCCGCTGGTCCGGGATCAAGGGCCCCTGGTTCGACAACAACCTGGCCTGCCTTGAAGTGGTGCCGGAGGGGCTGAAGCTGTGGTGGCAGCGGGGCGTCGTGGAGGGAGGCGATAACCTCAACCCGCGCCTGGAACGCGTGGCGGAGATAACGGTCGCGTCCCGCAAGGCAGGGTCACCGGCCAGGGAACGGATGTAAAACCGCTGACGCAGGGCCCAACTGCCGCCGGAGCCGGGCCACGAGCGTGGCGGCGAGCAGCGCCGTCGCAAGTTCCAGGCCAATGACCACCAACAGCTGGGCAGCGCCGGTTGTGTCCGGAAGGCGCGACGCCGGCCCTCCGCCGTGGGCGTGTCCCGCACCGCCTGCTCCCAGCAGCAACACGGCATGCAGCGCGGCCATTGCAACGGCCGCCGCCGCGACCTGCTGCAGTGCGCCCACGCGGCCGTGCCGCCAGATATGGAAGGCACACGGCACGCACACGGCGGCCAGGGCAACCATCAGGACGCCAAGCCACGGGTCATGGTGGCCCGAGGCCGCCAACCACAGGTGCATCAGGCAGGAACCTGCGGTGACCGTGGCACACATCCGCCGGTGCAGGACGGGCCCTGCCTCCCGGACCCCGCCCGCCGTCGTCGCCATGTCCCGAATCCCGTGGCCGGTCCTAGTGGCAGCCACCAGCGCCTGCATCACTGTGGCAGGCCGAGGCCGGCTGGTTCGGGTTGGCCGGAACGTCCAGGACGGGGCTGCGGTCGAAGAAGCCCTCGGGACGGAGCTTGAAGCCTACGGTGTCCACCGGCATGATGGGCCAGTCCTCAACACGCGGGAAGTGCGTCAGCCCAAAGGTGTGCCACACCACGATGTCCTGGCCGTCGATGTCCCGGTCCTGCGCGACGTATTCGGGCAGGCCTGCTCCCCCGGAGTGCTGGTTCACGAAATCGCCCGTCGGGTAGCGCTCCTCCTCCGCGTAACGGGTGACCCACAGGTCCTTGGTGGCGAAAGCGGCGCGGCGGGCGATGGAGGAGTCCGGATCGGCCAGCAGCGTGGGCTGGTTGTGCGAGTGGAGCTTGTAGCCCACCGGCTCACCCAGCCGGTTGCGGGACTCGGGGTTGGAGATGATCCAGGTCCGGCCGGCGCGTGCGTCGGCCTCCCGGACGGCCTCCGATTCACGGGCCAGGACGGTGCGCTTGCGGGAGAAGGCATTGCCGCGCTCATTGCCCGGCCCCATGGCCTGGCGGACCACGTCCTCTTCCTCCACCCGGTTGGTAAAGCCGTCGATGGCCATGTCCAGCCGGGCACTGAAGAGGTGCTGGTGGAACGGAGCGCCCAAGCCCGGTGCCAGTTGGGAGATGTTGGCGGAACCGCCATCCGGGAACGCGGAGGTGAACACAACGCCGGTGGCCTTAGCCTCGAATTCGATGGTGCCGTCCAGGTAGAGGTACCAGTAGAAGCCGTAATCGTAGTTGCCGATGGTGGTGAAGAAGGAGATCACCAGGCGCCGGTTCCGGCGGGTGTAGTTCACCCCGCTCCAGAGGTCGGAGTGCTTGGACAGGATGCCCCAGTCCTCCTCGTGCATGCAGATGCCATTACGGATCTCGCGGGGGTTGCCGAAGGCGTCCGAGATGACCGGGCTCAGGTAGGTGATGTCCCCCAGGCAGTCACAGCCCAGCTCCAGAGAGTTGGCGTACTGGCCCACCAGATACTCACCCGTGTCAAAGTAGTTCTGCCAGGACCGGATGGGGGACGGATCGCCGTAAGGGACCACCATCTCGGCAATGGAAGCACGGTTGATGATAGGCCGGAGGCGCTCTCCGTCCTGGAAGGAGAGGTTGTGCAGGACCACGCCTTCACGGACATCGAAGCCGACGTCCACGCTCCATTTCTCCCATTCCACGTGGTTGCCGCCGGTGACGGTAAAGCTGGGGCCTTCCGGCTGGGTGATGCTGATGGGCTTCTGGGTGGTCCGCAGCGGTCCGGTCAGTTCCGGGTCCGTGTAGTTGCCATGCTCTGCGGGCACCGGCATGGCGCCGAGGTCGATGACCTGGGTGACTTCCTTGTTGACCACGTCCACGTACGCCACCAGCCCGTCCACCGGGTGCGCCCAGGCGCTGTCCTCCGGGAACTCCTGGACGAACGCCAGGCCACGAAGGATGCGCCGGCCCTTCTCCTCGGTGTACTCGAAGACTCCAGCCGAGAGCGGCGCCACGCGGACTTTGTCGACCTCAAGGCCCCTTGCGGCAAGGGCCGCCAGCCAGCGCTCATCGGTGGCCAACAGGGACTCCACCACCTCAAACTCCTCCTCCAGCACCGGGAGCTCACCGGTGACCGCGGTGTCGAGTTCGACGTCGGACACCACCTTTCCGTCGGTGGCGGAGACGATCACGTCGCGGGGTGCACCGCCGGAGACGTCGTGGATGAAGACCCGGAAGCGCCGGTCAACCTGCCCTTCCGTCCCGGCTGCAGCCACCCGCGGTGGCTCCAGGAGACCGAGGTAGGCGATGCGGTGCTGCGGACCCAGGTGGCCCCCGGAGGAGAGGACGGACCGGACCTCGAGGATCTCGTCGCCGGTGGCCAGGCGGAAGGGGGACGCGATGTCAGTTGGAGCGAGTGTCATGGTGAACCTTTGTCCGGACCGTTTCGGGTCGGTGGTTTTATTTTCTATAGTTGTAGAGAATAAACCTCCGTAACATGGCTCACAAGAGTCTGAGCAGAATATTTCCCGGGAGTGGCCTGCGGTGCCGAAGATAGTTGACCATGACGAGCGCCGCCTGGAACTGGTGGATGCCACCTGGCGCATCATCGCCCGGCAGGGCCTGGAAGGGGCCACCATGCGCGAGATCGCGATGGAGGCGGGCTTCGCCAATGGAGCACTCAAACCCTACTTCCCCACCAAGGACACACTCCTGGAATTCGCCTTCGGCCACGTGTTCAACCGCACCAACCAGCGGATCGCCGAGGTCACCCGCGGCAAGTCCGGCCTGGCTGCCCTGCGCGCCTTCTGCCGTGAGGTCCTCCCGCTGGATGAAGAGCGCGTCAACGAAGCGCGGATCGTTATCCCGTTCTGGCAAAAGGCGGTCAACGACCCACAGAAGGCCGCGATCCACCAGCAGTCCATGAACGAGTGGGCAACCACCATCCGGCGCTTCCTGGCCGAGGCGCGGGACAACGGCGACATCCACGCCGCCGTCGACGATCCCATCCTGGCCGGCCAACTCCTGAACATGCTGCTCGGCGCGCAGATCGAGGCGGCCCTGGCGCCGGAGGGCGGCAGGGACTTCGGACATGCCGCACAGCTCGAAGGCTACCTGGCCCTGCTGTGACCAGACCTCCTGGCATCCCCGCCGCGATTGACACGCCGGACATCCTGATCGACCTCGACATCCTCGAGCGGAACATCGCCCGGATGGCGGAAACCGTCCGGGCAAAAGGCCTTATCCTTCGCCCGCATGCCAAGACGCACAAGATCCCCGAGATCGCTGCGCTCCAGCTGGAGGCCGGGGCCGTGGGACTCACGGTTGCAACGATCGGCGAGGCGGAACTCTTCGCAGCCGCCGGGGTGAAGGATCTCTTCATCGCCTACCCCTTGTGGACTTCAGCCCGGAAGGCCGAACGGCTGCGGCGCCTGGCAGGCACGGCAACGGTGGCCGTAGGGGTGGACTCCCCTGAAGGCGCGGCGAGGCTCGGGGCAGGCCTGGGTCCGGTGGCGTCAAGAGTGGGTGTGCTGGTCGAGATCGACTGCGGCCACCACCGCAGCGGTGTCCACCCGGGCGCGGCTGCGGACGTGGCACAAGCAGCGTCCGACGCCGGCCTGGAGGTGGCCGGGATCTTCACCTTTCCCGGCCACAGCTACGCCCCGGGAATGCCGGCGGAAGCAGCAGCGCAGGAGCAGGAAGCCCTGCGGGCGGCCGCGGAATCGCTTGCCGCAGCCGGATTCGAGGCCACCGTCCGGAGCGGAGGCTCCACGCCAACAGCGCTCTTGACCGACGGCCCGGTGGCTACCGAGGTGCGCCCTGGCGTCTACGTGTTCGGTGACGCCCAGCAGCTTGAGCTCGGCAGGTGTGAACCGGAGGAGATAGCGCTGACCGTGGCGGCAACCGTGGTAAGCCACCATGAGGCCAGGTCCGGCATGCCGGAAAGCTTCATTGTCGACGCCGGAAGCAAGATCCTGGGCAGTGACCGGCCGGCCTGGGCCAGCGGCTTTGGCCGCCTGATGGATTACCCCGCAGCCCGCATCACCGCCCTCTCGGAGCACCATGCCACGGTCGAATGGCATGGCCCCGGAAGAATGCCCGCACTGGGCGCCCGCCTGCGCGTCGTCCCGAACCACGTCTGCCTGGCCATCAACCTCGTGGACAGCGCCGCCGTCATCAGTGCCGGAGAAATTAAGGGCCGCTGGACAGTGGCGGCCCGCGGGAAGAACGCCTAGCGCCCGGGGAAAGTCTTTTTTCGCCGACTGTTGAAAAAAGAAACGGACGGCCCTAACCTGAAGGGACTGTGTTGCAGGACACAGCTCCCGGGGGGAACGTCAGATGGCCATCCGTCGTCAGGAACATCCATGCCAGCAACAGCAAATACCGCGGCCCGCCCCGCACACCAAAACCTCACGTCCAGCGCCGCCACCTCCTTTGACCACTGGAAGCACCTGGTGGCCGAGTCCTTCGTGCCGCTCGCCGCGCAGACAGCGGACGTGGACGGTTTCCGCGGGCAGATGCGCTCGCGGGTGCTGGACCGGATGTCCATCGTTGAGGTCACCGCCACGTCCCACGAGGTGCACCGCACGCCGGCCCTGATTGCCCGGGCCCATGAGCGCTATTTCAAGCTCAACCTGCAACTGGAGGGCACCGGCCTGCTCGTCCAGGACAACCGCGAGGCCGTGCTCCGGCCCGGCGACCTGGCCATCTACGACACCAACCGCCCCTACACGCTGACGTTCGAGGAGCAGGCGCGGATGATGGTGGTAATGTTCCCCTGCGATGCACTGTCCCTGCCCGCCGATTATGTGGGCCAGCTGGCAGCCGTGCGGATGGCGGGCAGCACCGGCCTCAGCGGAATCGTGGGGCAGTTCATCCGCCAGCTCTCAGAGAACCTGGACGTCCTCAGCGGGCCCAGCGGTTCGAGGCTGGCAGCCAACGCCCTGGACCTGGTGTCCACCATGCTCCACGCCGAGATGGACATCGCGCCGGACCGGATGAAGCCGCAGGCACTCCTGGCAGTTTCGATCCGGGAGTACATCGACGCCAACCTGTCCGATCCCCTGCTGTCGCCGGCCACCATCGCCGCGGCACACTTCATCTCCACCCGGCACCTGCACAACGTCTTCCATGAATCCGGGACAACTGTGGCCAGCTGGATCCGGAGCCAGCGCCTGGAAGGTGCCGGGCGCGATCTCCGCGACCCGCTGCATGCCGGGAAGTCCGTGGGTGCCGTCGCGGCGCGCTGGGGATTCCTGGATGCCGCGCACTTCAGCCGCACCTTCCGGGACGCTTTTGGCGTCCCGCCGAGCGACTGGCGGCGGGGTGGGTAGCGCCCCTCACTGCGTCCCGGGCCATCCAACGCCTGGAGGAACGACGACGGCGGGTGGCGCTAGATGAGCCCCTGGGCGAGCATCGCGTCGGCCACCTTCACGAAACCGCCGATGTTGGCGCCCAGGACGTAGTTGCCCGGGTCCCCGTACTCGTCAGCAGTTGACGCGCACCGGTGGTGGATGCCCACCATGATCTCGGTCAGCCGCTCTTCCGTGTGCTCGAAGGTCCAGGAATCGCGGCTGGCATTCTGCTGCATCTCAAGCGCGGACGTGGCAACACCGCCGGCATTGGCGGCCTTGCCCGGGCCGAACAGGACGCCGGCTTCCTGGAAAACGGCGACGGCCTCGCGGGTGGACGGCATGTTGGCGCCCTCGCCGACGGCAAGGAGCCCGCCGCGCACCAACCCGGCGGCAGCAGCGCCGTCGAGCTCGTTCTGCGTGGCGCACGGCAGCGCCACGGAGGCGTCCACGTCCCAGACGGAGCCGCCCTCAACGTAGGAGACGCCGGAACGGCGCTCGGCGTAGTCCTTGAGGCGGCCGCGTTCCACTTCCTTGACTTCACGAAGAAGCGCGACGTCGATGCCCGCCTCATCCACCACGTAGCCGGAGGAATCGGAACAGGCCACCACGGTGGCGCCCAGGTCCTGGGCTTTGGCGATGGCATTGATGGCCACATTTCCGGAGCCGGAAACCACCACGCGCTGGCCGTCAAAGGATGCCCCACGGGTCTTCAGCATTTCCTGGGTGAAGATCACAGTTCCGAAGCCGGTAGCCTCGGGCCGGACCAGGGAGCCGCCCCACGAGATGCCCTTGCCCGTGAGGACGCCTGATTCGTAGCGGTTGGTGATGCGCTTGTACTGGCCGAAGAGGTAGCCGATCTCCCGCCCGCCCACGCCGATGTCGCCGGCCGGGACGTCGGTGTATTCGCCGATGTGCCGGTACAGCTCGGTCATGAAGGACTGGCAGAAGCGCATGACTTCTCCGTCGCTGCGGCCGCGGGGGTCGAAGTCGGAGCCGCCTTTGCCGCCGCCGATGGGCATGCCGGTGAGGGCGTTCTTGAAGATCTGTTCGAAGCCCAGGAACTTGACGATGCCCAGGTAGACGGAGGGGTGGAACCGCAGGCCGCCCTTGTAGGGGCCCAGCGCCGAGTTGAATTCCACCCGGAAGCCGCGGTTGATCTGTACACGTCCGGCATCATCGGTCCAGGGCACGCGGAAGATGATTTGCCGCTCGGGCTCGCAGAGCCGCTCCAGGATGGCGGCTTCGAGGAATTCGGGGTGCCTGTCATGGACGGGCCCGAGGCTCTCGAAGACTTCCACCACCGCCTGGTGGAACTCCGCTTCGCCCGGATTCCTCGCCAGGACAGTATCCCTGATGGCTTCCAGCCGTGAATCCATGTGTCTCCCTCACCTCTGCGTGAACGTGGAACGGCCGACAGCGATCCCGGACGCGCCTATAGTTGAGATTTCAACTTTATCCGATTATGACCGCGCGCCCCCAAGCAGCCTGCCGGACATCCTCTATTATCCGTATTGTGACAGATATATTCCACATAACGAAAATAGGGCGCAGTTCGGCCTGCATACTCGAGGCCGCCTGATGGCGCACATCTGCCTGCTGCTGTCCGGGGCGGCCCTGCTCCTCAACGGGCTGGCCATGCTCGGATTCCTGCCCCGCCGGGACGCAGCCGTATTCAGCCTGGTGGTGGGATCCGTCCAGCTGGCGCTCGGCGTGGGCTACGTTGCGACGGCTGGAGCGGGCGCAACGCCGCTGCTGACTGCTGCGGGAATGTTCCTGTTCGGCCTGACGTACCTCTATGTGGGGCTGGACGTCCTGCTGCGCCTCGGTTCGCGGGGACTGGGATGGTTCTGCGGCATGGTGGGAGGTTGTGGCCTGCTTCTTGCCACGGCCTGGCTGGGAACAGATCCCCTGCTGGCGGTCCTATGGTTGTGCTGGTCGGCCCTGTGGGGACTGTTCTTTGCGTCCATGGCAGCGGGCCTGGGCCGCCTTGACCCCTTCATCGGCTGGGCGCTTGTGCTGACGAGCCAGGTCACAGCCACCCTCCCCGCTTTCCTCGGCCTGGCGGGGATGTGGCCGCGTGAGCCTGTCGTGGCGGGGCTGGCAGCAGCTTTCCTGGCCGCGCTTTTTGTCCTGGCAGGCTTCCTGGCGCGCGTGCCGGCCCGGCGCAGAGTTGCTCCTCGCCGGGCCGGTACAGGGCACGTTGCCGTTTCTGCCGGCTCCAAAGCGCCCGTTAGTTGACTGTATGGCCGAGGCTCTCCGCCTTGTGCCGGCGCTGCACCCGGGCCTCCACCAGCACTCCGGCCGCAAACACAACGGGTACAGCCACCAGGAGTGCCGCTGCCGTCCCGGCGCTGCCGCCGATCAATGCCGTGAAGTTGCTGACCACCAGGAACAGGATGCCTCCCAGCAACAGGGCCGCGAGCGCCGGTGCGATCAGCGTCTGCCACAGCTGGGCGTCATCCCGCTCCCGGCGGAAGTACCCGACGACGGCGATGGAGCAGAGTATGTACAGCACCAGGAGTGCCGCTACAGCCAGTCCGCTGAACCAGGAGAAGAGGGTTAGTACGGGATCCAGGGCGAGGACGGCGAACGGGACCATGAGGACGACGGCGGCAGCCGTCTGGATCCAGGCGGCCACGGCCGGAGCACGGTGGCGGTTGGTCCGGGCCAGGATGGCGGGCATGGAACCGCGCAGGGCCAGGGAGTGCAGGTAGCGGTTGATGCCGTTATGGAAGGCGATGATGCCTGCAAGCAGTGACGTCACCAGCAGGACGCCGGTCACCACGCCCGCCCAGGGACCGAACAACTCCACCATCGGCCCCAGGACGAAGGAGGTGGAGTCGCCGGATTCAAGGGCCGCCCCTGCCGCATCCATGACCCGGGACGGACCATAGTAGCTGACCAGCATCCAGGAGATGAAGGAGAAGAAGACGGCGATGACGCCAACGGACAGGTAGGTTGCCCGCGCCACGGTGCGGGCAGGGTCCTTGGCCTCCGCCGAATAGATGGCCGTCGACTCGAAGCCGAACATGGATGCGACCGCGAACATGATGGCCACCCCGGGGGCGCCGGCGGCGATGGCCTCCGGAGAGAAGGATGCTGCCAGACTGATGCCTTCCGGCCCGCCGCCGCTGAACAGCACGGCGAAGCCGAACAGCAGCAGCACGGCCACCTCCAGGCCCACCAGCACTGCCAGGACGCGGGCGCCGAGTTCGATGTTCAGGGAGCCGAGCACCTGGACACCGGCCACGGTTGCCAGCGCCAGGAGCCACCAGGGCACCTGGAGGCCCATCGAACCCAGAAGGCCGGAGAATGCAGCGCCGTACAGGCCGTACATCGCAGCCTGGATGGTGTTGTAGGCCAGCAGCGCCAGCCAGGCGGCGCCTGTTCCAGTCTTCCTGCCGAAAGCGGCGGTGATGTAGGCGTAGAAGGCGCCGTTTGCCTGGATCCTGCGGCTCATGGCCACGAAGCCCACCGCAAAGATGGCAATGACGATGCCGACGATCAGGTAGGCCCCGGGTGCACCGGCACCGTTGCCCAGGGCTGCGGCGAGTGGTGAAGCTCCCACGATGCCGGTCAGGGGCGCCTGGGCGGAGAGGACAAAGAAGAGGATGCCCAGGACGCCGATGCTCCCGGCGCGAAGGGCTGTGGAATGCTCCTTGGCCGGAGCGTCGGTGGTCCGGGACTCGGAATTCGAAATACTCATTGGGTCCTTCTTAATGGTCATGAGCGTGGGGACGAGCTGTGGAATCCAGCGTGGCAGCGGGCGGCTGCAGCGCGTTGTCCGTCAGCGATCAGTTCTTGTCCGTCAGCGCAGTGCCGTCCGCGCAGTCCCATCAGCGCAGTGCCGTTCGGGACTGACCTCAGGAAGCCGCACCCCGCCGTCGGGCGTTTCCCCAGGCGTGTGACATGGGATACTGCCGTAACAACTTTCCTGCCGGAAACGCCGGCGGAAGCCGGAAGGGGCCGTGGGCATGCAGGAATCCGTCAGGGTGGACGAAACGGCGCTGGAGCACGTGCTGGACGCGCTGTCACGCGAACGGAGCATTGGACTCCGCCCTGATCCGGCATTCGACCGGCGCCTGGAGCAACACTTCCCGGACCTGTACCGCCTGTTCCGGTCCCTGTACGAAACCCGGCAGGACTGGCTGGACCAGCTCATTGCCCTGGTGGTGGAGAGCGCCCGCTCGTGGCAGGAGCGCCCCGCCGACCTGAAGGCCCTGGACGCCCGGCGGGAAGCAGACAGCGGCTGGTTCCTGTCCAACACCATGCTGGGCGGCGTCTGCTACGTGGACCGGTACGCGGACAACCTGGACGGGCTCCGCAAGCACATCCCGTACTTCAAGGAACTGGGCCTGACCTACCTGCACCTCATGCCGCTGTTCCTCGCTCCGGAGCCACACTCCGACGGCGGCTACGCGGTATCGAGCTACCGCCAGGTCAACCCGAAGCTGGGCACCATGGAACAGCTCCGCGACCTTGCCGCAGAGTTCCGCGGCCACGGCATCAGCCTGGTGGTGGACTTCATCTTCAACCACACCTCCGACGAGCACGAGTGGGCCCGGAGGGCAGCTGCCGGCGACCCGAAGTACAGCGACTACTACTGGATGTACCCGGACCGGGCCATGCCGGACGCCTTCGAGCGGAACGTGCGCGAGATCTTCCCGGAGAACCACCCTGGGTCCTTCGTCCACATGGAGGACGGCCGATGGGTGTGGGCCACCTTCCACACGTACCAGTGGGACCTCAACTACTCCAACCCGGACGTATTCCGGGCGATGGCCGGAGAGATGCTGTTCCTGGCCAACCAGGGCGTGGACATCCTGCGGATGGATGCGGTGGCGTTCATCTGGAAGCAGCTGGGCACCCCGTGCGAGAACCTGCCCGAGGCCCACATCCTCCTGCAGGCCTTCAACGCCGTGTGCCGATTGGCCGCCCCCTCGCTGCTGTTCAAGTCCGAGGCAATCGTGCACCCGGACGAGGTAGCGCTCTACATCGACCCCGCCGAATGCCAGCTCTCCTACAACCCGCTGCAGATGGCGCTCATCTGGGAATCCCTGGCCACCCGGGACGTCTCGCTCCTGGCCCAGGCACTGGAGCGGCGGCACAACATCCCGGACGGCACCTCCTGGGTGAACTACGTGCGCAGCCACGACGACATCGGCTGGACGTTCGCCGACGAGGACGCAGCAGAGCTCGGAATCAACGGCTTCGACCACCGCCGCTTCCTGAACTCCTTCTATGTCAACCGCTTCCCCGGCAGCTTCGCCCGCGGCGTGCCGTTCCAGGACAACCCCAAGACCGGTGACTGCCGCATTTCGGGCACGACGGCGTCGCTGTGCGGCATGGAGGTGGACCCGGCTGAGGCGGTGGAGCGGATCCTCCTGTCCCACTCGGTTGCCTTCAGCACCGGCGGCGTCCCCCTGCTGTACCTCGGCGACGAAGTGGGGCAGCTTAACGACTACGGCTACGCGAAGGAGGAAGGGCACGACGCCGACAGCCGCTGGGTGCACCGGCCCCACTATCCGGAGGAACAGTACGCCCGCCGGCACGATGCTTCCACGCCGGAAGGCGCGGTCTACGCGGGCCTGAAGCGGATGATCGAGGTCCGCGGCGCTGCTCCTGAACTTGCGGGAACAACGCTCCTCGATTTCGACACCCACAACAGGGGCGTCCTGGCCTACCAGCGGCCGGCAAGTGCGTCCGACGGCGGGGAGACGAGAATCCTGGTCCTCGCGAATTTCAGCGACGAACCCCAGTCCCTGCCCGCCGAAACCTTCTCCGGTTTCTCAGGCGCCGCCGTCGACCTCCTCTCCGAAGCCGCACTGCAGCTGGGCGAGGGCGTCACGCTCCTCCCCCGCCAGTACGCCTGGCTGCGCGTCACTCCGGTCTAGTCCCGTCCTTCCCCAACTGGGTAGCAGCAGATGTCCTTTTGGGCCCCCAAACCGACATCTGCTGCGACCCAGTTGGGCCTGCGGGCTCGGTCCGTGAAACCATACGGACCATGGCCCAGAAGATTGCGTACCAGGGTGAGCCCGGCGCCAACTCCAATATCGCGTGCAAGCAGATGTTCCCGGACATGGAAAGCGTGCCCTGCGCCAGCTTCGAGGACGCCTTCGAACTGGTGTCCAGCGGCGAGGCGGAGCTGGCCATGATTCCCATCGAGAACTCCATTGCCGGCCGGGTGGCGGACATCCACATCCTGCTGCCGCAGTCCAACCTGCAGATCGTGGGTGAGTTCTTCCTGCCCATCCACTTCGACCTGCTGGGCATCCCGGGCAGCACCATTGAGGACGCAACCGAGGTGCACAGCCACATCCACGCCTTGGGCCAGTGCCGGAAGCTCATCCGCGAGCACGGCCTCAAGCCAGTCATCGCCGGTGACACTGCAGGCTCCGCCCGGGAGGTCAGCGAGTGGAACGATCCGCGCAAGCTGTCCCTGGCACCGCCGCTGGCCGCGCAGATCTACGGCCTGGACGTCCTGGCCTCACGGGTTGAGGATGACCCTTCCAACACCACCCGCTTCGTGGTCCTGGCCCGGGAAAAGGAGCTGCCGGCCCGGGATGAGCTTTCCGGACCGGCAGTGACCAGCTTTGTGTTCCGCGTCCGTAACGTCCCCTCAGCGCTGTACAAGGCACTGGGCGGCTTCGCGACGAACGGGGTGAACATGACGCGGCTGGAAAGCTACATGGTGGGCAACGAGTTTGCAGCCACCATGTTCATGGCCGACGTCGAGGGCCACCCCGAGGACCTGCCGCTGAAGCTGGCCCTCGAGGAGCTGGACTTTTTCACCACTGAGGTGCGGATCCTGGGCGTTTACGCTGCCGCGGAATACCGGACGGGTCAGACAGTCAGCGGCTGACCGGCGTTGTGCCGGCCCGGCAGCAGCGGAGCAAAGAATGCGCCCAGCTCCGCCGTTGCCGTGAGCGGCAGGACGTTCGCCACGTACTGGTCCGGCCGCACCGCCACCACGACGCCGCCGCGGTCCAGGCCGCGGAGCTCGAAAATGTCCGCTTTGGGGTCTGTGCCGTAGACCTTCTCGTAGTCGGTCAGCCTGAACGGGCCCACCTGCGGCTTGAAGACCGCCGGCACCGCGTTAATGTCAAGCTCCGTGTGGGGCTGCTGGTAGATGACCTTAACGTCGAACCAGGCATCGGGATCAGCGTCCGACGGCGTTGCCGCCAGCGGTGATTCGGCCGCCTCCGCCAGCCACTGGGCCAGCTTGTCCGTGGCAGAGCCGGTGCCCGGAAGGGCGGCATCGGCGAACACGTAGATCCGCCAGCGCCCGTCTGCTGTGGCGTGGTGGCCCAGATGCATGGGATTGGTGTCGCCTACCCGCACCACGGGCGCTGACTTGAACCGCTTGCCCACCGGGAAGCCGGCGGCAAGGGCCTGGTGGACTGCCGGTGCCACCAGCATGGACGGCGCGTACTCGGTCATGAAACCGGCCGGGAACTCGGCAGTGCGGACATAGAAGTCCTCAAGGTCCGAGGGGTTCTCGAACTCCTCGGGCTTCTTGGCCATCATGGTGGACCATTCCTTGTCGAAGTCGATCAGGTTCTTGGCCACCACCTGGCGCTCCTCCGAGTAGGTGGAGAGCAGGCTTTCCGGGCTGCGGCCTTCCAGCACGTGCCCCAGCTTCCAGGCCAGGTTGAAACCGTCCTGCATGGACACGTTCATGCCCTGGCCCGCTTTGGCACTGTGCGTATGGCACGCGTCGCCGGTGATGAACACCCGTGGGGTCCGTGTGCCGCGGTCCTCCGGCAGGACGTCGTCGAACCTGTCCGTGAGCCGGTGCCCCACTTCGTAGACGCTGTGCCACGCCACGTTGCGCACGTCGAGGGTGTAGGGATGGAGGATCTCGTTGGCCTTGGCGATGATCTGCTCGATGGTTGTACTGCGCACGGCGTGATGGGTAGCCGGATCCACCTCACCCAGGTCCACATACATGCGGAACAAGTACCCGCCCTCGCGCGGGATCAGCAGGATGCTGCCTTTTTCGCCCTGGATGGCGCACTTGGTGCGGATGTCGGGGAAGTCGGTCACGGCGAGGGTGTCCATCACGCCCCAGGCATGGTTGGCCTGGTCCCCGGCGAGGGTGCAGCCAATCGCTGCGCGCACTTTGCTCCGGGCACCGTCGGCACCAATAACGTACTTCGCCCGGACAATGCGCTCCTGGCCCTCGTTCGGGCCGTCGGTATGCAGCAGCGTTACGCTGACGGGATATTCGTCCCCGTCCGTGATGCTGAGGGACTGGAAATCGTAGCCGTAGTCGGGCGTCATGCGGGTGGGTGCGTTGGCCATGTACTCGGCGAAGTAGTCCAGCACACGGGCCTGGTTGACGATGAGGTGCGGGAACTCGCTGATGCCCATCTCGTCGTCGACGGCGCGGGCGGCCCGGACGATGTTGGCGCGGTTCGCGGGGTCCGGCTTCCAGAACGCCATCTCGGTGATGCGGTATGCCTCGGCAATGATCCGCTCAGCGAAGCCGAAGGCCTGGAAGGTCTCGACGCTGCGCGCCTGGATGCCGTCAGCCTGGCCGATGGCGAGGCGGCCCGGACGGCGCTCAATGATCCGGGTGGTGATGTTCGGGAAGCGGGACAGCTGCGCTGCCGCGAGCATTCCAGCAGGCCCGGTGCCAACGATCAGCACGTCGACTTCCTCCGGAAGCTCCTGGGGCCGGTTCAGGCCAACGCCGGCGGCGGGCAGGACTCGCGGGTCACCGGATACGTAACCGTGGTGGTGGAATTGCACGGGATTTCCTCACTTCGTTGTGGTGGATTATCGCTACTTCGCAGCAGTTGCCTGCCTCTCAAGTTGGTGTTCTATATAAGAACACCCCATTCGATAATCGAAAACTTGAACTTTGGCTTCCACTGTACGCCGGTTGTGATCCAGGCGACAAGTGCCATATTCCCGAAAGCACAACGCCTGATTTGGGGGTTGACGATCCACTCTCGAGGGACGATAGTGATCGTATACGATTTCGTACCTGATGAGGGAGACAGTTTTGGAGCACGTCAACGGCGACACCCTGGCAGCAGCACGGAAGGTGGTCGCGGTGCACATCAACTACCCCAGCCGTGCCGCCCAGCGCGGCCGGACTCCCGCCCAGCCGTCGTACTTCCTCAAGCCCTCCAGCTCCCTGGCCCTGAGCGGCAGCACGGTGGAGCGGCCTGCAGGCTGTGAACTGCTCGGCTATGAAGGCGAGATCGCCTTGGTTATCGGCAAGTCTGCCCGCCGGGTGGGCATCGATGACGCCTGGAGCCACGTTGCCGCCGTGACCGCCAGCAACGACCTCGGCGTCTACGACCTCCGCTACGCGGACAAGGGCTCCAACCTCCGGTCCAAGGGCGGCGACGGTTTCACCCCGGTAGGCCCGGGACTTATCCCGGCAGACGCCGTCGACCCCGCCAACCTGCGCATCCGCACCTGGCACAACGGCGAGCTGGTCCAGGACGACACCACCGGGGACCTGCTCTTCCCGTTCGCCCGGCTGGTGGCCGATCTCTCCCAGCTGCTCACCCTCGAAGAGGGGGACATCATCCTCACCGGCACCCCGGCCGGCGCCTCCGTGGCCAAGCCTGGGGACGTCCTGGAAGTTGAAGTTTCCGCCGGTGGCCTCACCACCGGCCGGCTGGTCACCAGGGTGGAAGCGGGCACGACGCCGTTCGCCGATTTTGGTGCCGGACCCAAGGTTGATGACCTGCAGCGGGAGGAAGCGTACGGTTCGCGCGCAGCGGCGGGGCTGCCGGCGGGGGCAGGCGTCCTCACTCCGGAGCTGAAAGCGAAGCTGGAGTCCGTCGCCACGGCCACCCTGTCCTCGCAGCTGCGAAAGCGCGGCCTCAACAACGTGAGCATCGACGGCCTGCAGGCCACCCGGCCGGACCGCCGCGTGGTGGGACTGGCCCGGACCCTGCGTTACGTTCCCAACCGTGAGGACCTCTTCACGACCCACGGCGGCGGCTTCAACGCCCAGAAACGCGCCATCGATTCCGTGAATGAGGGCGAGATCCTGGTGATGGAGGCCCGCGGCGAGAAGGGCACCGGAACCGTCGGCGACATCCTGGCCCTGCGCGCCCAAGTGCGCGGCGCCGCGGCAATCATTACCGACGGCGGCGTCCGCGACTACACCGCCGTGGCCGGCCTGGAGATGCCCACGTACTTTGCCAACCCGCATCCTGCCGTGCTGGGCCGCCGCCACATCCCGTGGGACACGGATATCACCATCGCCTGCGGCGGCGCCACAGTGCAGCCCGGCGACATCATCGTGGCCGATTCCGACGGCATCCTGGTGGTCCCGCCGTCCATCGCCGAAGAACTCGTGGATGATTGCATCGCCCAGGAGCAGGAGGAAACCTTCATCTTCGAGATGGTCAAGCAGGGCAACAGCGTGGACGGCCTCTACCCGATGAACGCCGCCTGGCAGGCACGGTACAAGGAATGGAAGGCCGGCAACATGGCACCGGTTGGCAGCGCCGATGACTGAAACAACCTTCACCGACCTCCCCGTCGCGGCCCCGGCCGGCAGCAAGTCCGAACAGGCGTACCGGGCAGTCAAGGCCCGCATCGTAGAGGGCACCTACACCCCCGGATACCGCCTGGTCCTCGGCTCTATCGCCAAGGACCTTGGATTCAGCGTGGTTCCGGTCAGGGAAGCGATCCGCCGGCTCGAGGCAGAGGGCCTGGTGACCTTCGAACGCAACGTGGGCGCCACCGTGGCCGGAATCGATCCGACGGAATACCTCTACACCATGCAGACCCTGAGCATCGTGGAAGGTGCCGCCACAGCGCTGTCCGCGCCGCTGGTTGATTCCGTGGCAATTGCCCGGGCCCGTGCGGTGAACGAGGACATGCGCGAATGCCTGGACCACTTCGACCCCGTCCGGTTCACGCAGCTTAACCAGGACTTCCACAGCATCCTGTTCGAGCACTGCCCCAACCCCCACATCCTGGACCTGGTGCACCGCGGCTGGAACCGGCTGGCGTCGCTGCGGTCCTCCACCTTCCGCTTCGTCCCGGGCCGCGCCCGCAATTCCGTAGACGAACACGAGGCACTCCTGAAGCTCATCGAGTCCGGCGCCGACGCCGAGGACATCGAGAAAGCCGCCCGGCTCCACCGCTCCGCCACCCTGGACGCCTACCTCGCCCAGGCGAAAACCATCTGACCCCCCCGATCCCTTCAGAAGCAGTAAGGAAACAACAATGACGTTCACTGCACCGGAAACCAGCACCCATTACGTGCCGCAGGACCTTCCCACCCATATCCAGCACTACATCAACGGCCAGTTCGTTGACTCCGTGGGCGGGGCGACCTTCGACGTCCTGGACCCGGTATCCAACCGGAACTACGCCACCGCCGCGGCAGGCCAGAAAGAGGATATCGACCTCGCCGTCGACGCCGCCCGCGAAGCGTTCGCCAACGGCCCGTGGCCGAAGATGAAGCCCCGCGAACGCGCCCGCGTTCTCAACAAGATCGCCGACGCCGTCGAAGCCCAGGAATCCCGGCTCGCCGAACTTGAGACCTTTGATACCGGCCTGCCCATCACCCAGGCCAAGGGCCAGGCCCTCCGCGCGGCGGAGAACTTCCGGTTCTTCGCGGACCTGATCGTGGCCCAGTTCGACGACGCCATGAAGGTCCCCGGCTCGCAGATCAACTACGTCAACCGCAAGCCGATCGGCGTCGCCGGACTCATCACGCCGTGGAACACCCCGTTCATGCTCGAGTCCTGGAAACTCGCCCCGGCCTTGGCCACCGGCAACACCGTGGTCCTCAAACCAGCCGAGTTCACGCCGCTCTCGGCCTCGCTGTGGGCCACCATCTTCAAGGACGCCGGCCTGCCCGACGGCGTCTTCAACCTGGTCAACGGCCTCGGCGAAGAAGCAGGCGATGCGCTGGTCAAGCATCCGGACGTCCCGCTGATCTCCTTCACGGGCGAGACCACCACCGGCCAGACGATCTTCCGCAACGCCGCCGCGAACCTGAAGGGCCTGTCCATGGAACTCGGCGGCAAGTCCCCCTGCGTGGTGTTCGCCGACGCCGACTTGGACGCCGCGATCGACTCCGCCCTGTTCGGCGTCTTCTCCCTCAACGGTGAACGCTGCACCGCCGGCTCCCGCATCCTCGTTGAGCGCGCCATTTACGACGAGTTCTGCGAGAAGTACGCCGCCCGCGCGAAGAACATCGTGGTGGGCGATCCGCATGACCCCAAGACCGAGGTGGGCGCCCTGGTCCACCCGGAGCACTACGAAAAGGTGGCCTCCTACGTGGAGATCGGCAAGTCCGAAGGCCGGCTTCTGGCCGGTGGCGGCAGGCCCGGGCACCTGCCCGAAGGCAACTACATGGCACCCACGGTGTTCGCCGACGTCGCCCCGGATGCGCGGATTTTCCAGGAGGAGATCTTCGGACCCGTCGTGGCCATCACCCCGTTCGAAAACGACGACGAAGCCCTCGCCCTGGCGAACAACACCAAGTACGGCCTGGCCGCCTACATCTGGACCCAGAACCTGACCCGGGCGCACAACTTCTCGCAGAACGTGGAGGCCGGCATGGTGTGGCTGAACAGCCACAACGTCCGCGACCTGCGCACCCCGTTCGGAGGCGTCAAGGCCTCGGGCCTCGGACACGAGGGCGGCTACCGCTCCATCGATTTCTACACCGACCAGCAGGCCGTGCACATCACGCTCGGCACAGTCCATACCCCCAAATTCGGCGCCTGAACCGCCACCCGCCCCTCCTCAAAGAAGAGAGAACACCATGACCAGCTTCGTTCCTACCCCCACCGTCCCGGCACCGGACATCGTCCGCTGCGCCTACATGGAGATCGTGGTCACCGACCTCGCCAGGTCCCGCGAGTTCTACGTGGACGTCCTGGGCCTGCATGTGACCGAGGAAGACGAGAACGCCATCTACCTGCGCTCCCTGGAGGAATTCATCCACCACAACCTGGTGCTGCGTAAAGGACCCATCGCCGCCGTCGCAGCGTTCGCCTACCGGGTGAAGTCCCCCGCCGAGGTGGACGCCGCCGAGGCCTACTACAAGGAACTGGGCTGCCGCACCGAACGGCGCAAGGACGGCTTCACCAAGGGCATCGGCGACTCCGTCCGCGTGGAGGACCCGCTGGGCTTCCCCTACGAGTTCTTCTACGAGGTGGAACACGTGGAGCGCCTCACCCAGCGCTACGACCTCTACTCCGCCGGCGAACTGGTCCGCCTGGACCACTTCAACCAGGTCACCCCCGACGTCCCCCGCGGCCGCGCCTACCTTGAGGACCTGGGCTTCCGCGTCTCCGAGGACATCAAGGATTCCGACGGCGTCACGTACGCCGCGTGGATGCACCGCAAGCAGACGGTCCATGACACCGCCCTGACCGGCGGCAACGGCCCGCGCATGCACCACGTCGCGTTCGCCACGCACGAGAAGCACAACATCATCCAGATCTGCGACAAGATGGGCGCCCTGCGGATCAGCGACCGCATTGAACGCGGGCCCGGCCGGCACGGGGTGTCCAACGCGTTCTACCTCTACATCCTGGACCCGGACGGCCACCGCGTGGAGATCTACACCCAGGACTACTACACCGGCGATCCGGACAACCCCACCATCACGTGGGACGTCCATGACAACCAGCGCCGCGACTGGTGGGGCAACCCCGTGGTCCCGTCCTGGTACACCGAGGCCTCCCTGGTCCTGGACCTGGACGGCAACCCCCAGCCCGTCATCGAACGCGAGGAAAAGTCCGAGATGGCCGTCACCGTGGGCGCCGACGGCTTCTCCTACACCCGCAAGGACGGATCCCCCGAAGATGACCGGACCGGGTTCAAGCTGGGAGCGCAGCTGTAGCCATGCTGGATGACAGGACGATTGAGGCAATCGCGGACGAACTCGTGGAAGCCGGCCGAACCCGCACCCCTGTTCCCCGCCTGACGGCCCGGTACCCGGAGATGACGGTGGAGGACTCCTACGCGGTGCAGCAGTTGTGGCGGCGCCGCAACGAGGAGGCCGGCCGGACCCTGGTGGGCCGCAAGATCGGCCTCACGTCCAAAGCCATGCAGGCGGCCACGGGCATCACCGAGCCGGACTACGGCGCCATCTTCGATGACATGGTGCTCGAGACCGGCTGCTCGGTGGAGTGGGACAGATACACCCACCCGCGGGTGGAGGTGGAGCTGGCGTTCGTCCTGAAGGACGGGCTCAAGGGACCCGGCGTGACCATCTTCGACGTCCTGAAAGCCACCGACTACGTGGTTCCGGCCCTCGAGATCCTCGATTCCAGGATTGAGATGGAGGGCCGGACCATCGTGGACACCATTTCGGACAACGCCGCCATGGGTGCCATGGTGATCGGCGGCAACCCGGTGAAGCCGGACGCCGTGGACCTGCGCTGGGTCTCCGCCATCCTCTACAAGAACCAGACCGTGGAGGAAACCGGCGTGGCCGCCGGAGTCCTTGACCATCCGGCCAACGGGGTGCACTGGCTGGCGAACAAGATCGCCGCCCACGGCGATTCCCTGAAAGCAGGGGACATCATCCTCGCCGGCTCCTTCACCCGCCCGCTCTGGGTCTACAAGGGCGACACTGTCCACGCAGACTACGGACCCCTGGGGAGTGTCACGTGCCGCTTCGAATAGCAGAGACCTTCCGCGACGCCCTCGCCGGGCAAACGGGCAAAACCGGCCGCCCGCTGGCAGGGATGTGGGTCTGTTCCGGCAGCCCGCTGGTTGCCGAGCTTTGTGCTGGATCCGGACTCGACTGGCTGCTGGTGGACGCAGAGCACAGCCCCAACGGCCTCGAATCCATCCTCGCCCAGCTCCAGGCCATCCACGGCTACCCTGTCCACACCCTGGTGCGGCCGCCGGTGAACGACACCGTGCTGGTTAAGCAGTACCTGGACCTGGGTGTGCAGAACCTGCTCATCCCCATGGTCAACTCGGCCGCTGAGGCGGAAGCCGCCGTGGCCGCCACCCGCTACCCGCCGCAGGGCGTCCGCGGGGTCGGCTCGGCCCTTGCCCGGGCCGCCCGCTGGAACCGGGTGCCCGACTACCTGGCCCGGGCCAACGAAACGATCAGCGTCACCGTGCAGATCGAATCCGACGCCGCGGTTGCCGCCGTGGAAAACATCCTGGCGGTCGACGGCGTCGACGCGATCTTCGTAGGCCCGTCGGACCTCGCAGCCTCGATGGGCCTGCTCGGCCAGCAGGAACACCCCGAGGTGCGCGCCGCCGTCGAACACTGCCTGTCCGCGGCACAGGCAGCCGGGAAACCGGCCGGAGTCAATGCGTTCAACCCGGACACGGCCCGGCACTACCTGGCCAACGGCGCCAATTTCATCCTGGTGGGGGCCGACGTCGCGCTCCTGGCGAGGGGTTCCGAAGCCCTCGCTGCGCAATACATCAAGCCCAGCGACATCCAGAAGGCTGACGACGACACCCCCTCCAGCTACTGATCCCTCCCTTCTTAAGGACTATTTCCATGACAGTTACTCCTGCGCTGCCCCCTGCCGTTTCGTCGGAGCGTGAGGCTGAGCTCCTCGCCTCCGTTCCCACTGGCCTGCTGATTGGCGGGCAGTGGCGGGAGGCGTCCGACGGCGGCACGTTCGACGTGCACGACCCCGCCACCGGGGAGGTGCTCGCCACCCTCGCCTCGGCGACGAGTGAGGACGCGGTGGCCGCACTGGACGCGGCCGACGCCGCGCAGGCCTCCTGGGCGCGGACCGCACCCCGGGACCGCGCGGAGATCCTGCGCCGCGCCTTTGACCTGGTGACCGAACGGGCCGAGGACTTCGCCCTGCTCATGACCCTGGAAATGGGCAAGCCCCTGGCCGAAGCCCGCGGCGAAGTCACCTACGGCGCCGAGTTCCTGCGCTGGTTCTCCGAAGAAACCGTCCGCGACTACGGCCGCTACCTCACCTCACCCGAGGGGAAGAACAAGATCCTGGTCCAGCACAAACCGGTCGGCCCCTGCCTGCTCATCACGCCCTGGAACTTCCCGCTGGCGATGGCCACCCGCAAGGTCGCACCCGCCGTAGCAGCAGGCTGCACCATGGTCCTCAAACCCGCCAAACTCACCCCGCTCACCGCGCAACTGTTCGCCCGGACCATGCTCGACGCCGGTCTCCCCGCCGGCGTCCTGAACGTTGTCTCCTCCTCCAGCGCCTCCGGGATCTCGGGGCCGCTGCTGAAGGACTCCCGCCTGCGGAAAGTCTCCTTCACCGGCTCCACCCCGGTCGGCAAGCGCCTGATGGCCGACGCTGCGCAGAACGTGCTCCGCACCTCCATGGAACTCGGCGGGAACGCACCCTTCATCGTGTTCGAAGACGCGGACCTCGATGCCGCCGTCGAAGGGGCCATGGCAGCCAAGATGCGGAACATGGGAGAGGCCTGCACCGCCGCCAACCGCTTCCTCGTCCAGGAATCCGTCGCTACCGAATTCACGGAGAGGTTCGCCGCCGCCATGGGCGCGCTGGCCACCGGCCGAGGCGCCGACCCCGCCACCCAGGTCGGGCCGCTCATCGATGCCGGCGCGCGCGATGACGTGCACGCCCTGGTGGCCGCCGCCGTCGACGCCGGGGCCACCGCCATCACCGGCGGTGCACCTGTGGACGGTCCCGGCTACTTCTACCAGCCGACAGTGCTGGGCAACGTTCCGAACGGTGCCGCGATCCTGGGCCAGGAAATCTTCGGCCCCGTAGCCCCCGTCACCACCTTCAGCACCGAGGAAGACGCCATCCGCCTGGCCAACGCCAGCGAATACGGCCTCGCGTCCTACCTCTACAGCCGCGACTTCAACCGGCTGCTGCGGGTAGCGGAGCAAATTGAATTCGGCATGGTCGGCTTCAACGCGGGTGTCATCTCCAACGCCGCCGCGCCCTTCGGCGGAGTCAAGCAATCAGGGCTCGGCCGAGAAGGCGGCACTGAAGGCATCGCTGAATACACCACCACCCAGTACATCGGCATCGCGGACCCCTACGCGCGCTGATACCAGCCGCCCGGCGTGACAACCCGCATAAACCTGCCACGCGTGACGCTTCCTGTGAATACAAACAAGTATGTTCAGCATATTAGCCACCAGCCAGTATAGTGAACGAATGACTCCCTCAATCACCCTTGCGATCGCTGTACCGCTCGAAGCAGAGCTGGTGGAACAGATCCGCGCCGTCGACCCGGCAGTTACCGTCCTCTACGAGCCCGAGCTCCTGCCGCCCGAGCGTTATCCGGCCGACCACTCCGGCGACCCGGCGTTCAAGCGCACTCCAGCCCAGGAAGAGCGCTATTGGGCCATGCTCAACAGCGCACAGGTGCTGTATGGCTTCCCCAACGAAAGCCCCGCAGGCCTGGCCCGCATAGCCCGCGAGAATCCGCGGCTGCAGTGGATCCATGCCATGGCTGCCGGGGCGGGCGGAGCCGCCAAGGCCTCCGGCCTGGACCAGGACATTTTGCAAAAGTTCAAGATCACCACATCGGCCGGCGTCCACGCCCTGCCCCTCGCCGAGTTCGCGGCGCTCGGAATACTCAACGGATTCAAACGGAGCGCCGAACTGGCGCAGGACCAGGCCGCCAGAACATGGCCCGAGCTGCGGATTCCCACCCGCCTGGTCAACGGCTCCACGCTGGTGGTCACGGGCTTAGGCGAAATCGGCCTGGAGACCGCACGGATTGCCAGGGCGCTGGGGATGAAGGTCAGCGGGACCAAGCGGTCCGTGGAACACATCGACGGCATCGAGCAGGTGGTGGACAACACCGGCCTTCCGGCCCTGCTGGCCACGGCTGATGCGGTGGTGAACACGTTGCCCGGCACCGCCTTCACGGAGAACCTTTTCAACCACGAAACATTCGCCGCAATGAAGCCCGGGACGGTGTTCATCAACGTGGGACGCGGCACCGTTGTTGACGAAGAAGCCCTGCTGGAAGCCCTCAACAACGGGCAGGTCAGCTACGCCTGCCTGGACGTCTTCGCCGTGGAACCCCTCCCGCAGGACAGCCCTCTCTGGGACCACCCCAGGGTCATGGTCTCCCCGCACACGTCGGCCCTCAGCGCAGCCGAGAACCGGCTTATTACCGAGCGCTTCTGCAGCAACCTCCGGACCTTCCTCGACGGCGGCGACCTTCCCCACCTCGTGGATACCGTCCACTTCTACTAAGCCCCAGGGGCACGATCAGGAGACCCATGCGCATCGCAAGAATCAAGACAGCAGAGGGCGCCCGGCACGCGGTGGAACGGAGCGGGGCATGGCACCACATTGCCGACCCCTTCGAGGAACCCCTGACCTACACCGGGCGCACTACCCCGGCCGCCGACGCGGTGTTCCTTGCCCCGGTCCGGCCCGCCGTGGTCCTCGGCATCGGACACAACAGGACGCTGAACGACCACCCCCTCCCCATCCAGGCATGGCATAAATCCGTGCACACCCTCGCCAATCCCGGCGATCCGGTGGTGGCCGCCCGGGACCGTGGCACGGTCAACGTGGAAGGCGAACTCGCGGTGGTGATCGGGAAACAGGCGAAGGAACTGACGGCGGAGAACGCCCTGGAGCATATCCTTGGGTACACCTGCGTCAACGACGTAACCAACGTGGACCAGGGCCTGGTGGATGAACGGAATTTCCAGGGCAAGGCCGGCGTCAACTACACGCCCCTTGGCCCCTGGATAGAAACCGACCTGCCGGATCCGGACCTTGTGGGAATCGACGTCATCGTCAACGGAGTGGCCCAAGCGAACTCCGGGACGTCCAACCTCCCCTCCTCAGTGGTGGAGTGCCTCGTCTACGTCACCTCCTGGCTGACGCTGGAGCCCGGCGACGTGCTGATGACCGGGGCTCCCGGCACCGCAGTGGCAGTCCTGCCGGGCGACCAGGTGGACGTCGTGATCGAGGGAATCGGCACCCTTACCAATACAGTCGCCTGAGTTCCCCGCCTTTAGGAGTACGCATGGCATTGGGGGCGCGATGGTGCGCGCCCCCTATGATGGATGGTGTTCAGTCAAATGAACACCAGCTCGTCATGCCGCGGCAACCCGAAGGAGAATCATGGCCGATTCCCGCAACTCCGGTCCTCAACCAGACAACCAGGGCAACGCCTCTCCCGCCCCTGCGGTGACGCGGGCGGCTGCGGTCCTGGATGCCCTGGCTTCCTCCGCCACCGGCCGCCTCACCCTCAGCGACCTCTCGCGTGAAGTAGGCATCCCCAAGTCATCCACGTCGAACCTGCTGCTGGCGCTGGAGGAAGCACGGCTCATCAACCGGCAGGGCAGTGAATTCACCCTCGGCCGCAAACTGGTGGAGCTGGGCGCCGCCTACCTCGGCCGGCTGGATGAAGTGCAGGAGTTCTACCGCTACTGCGAGCAGGCTCCTGTCCTGTCCGGCGAGACCGTTCGCATTGCCATGCTCGACGGCCTGAACGTCATCTACCTCGCCCGCTACGAGGGCCATCCTGCCGTGCGCCTGACATCGAACATCGGCGACAAAATGCCGGTTTCACTCTGTGCGGTGGGCAAAGCGCTGATAGCAAGGCTTCACGACCATGACATCGAGGAGCTTTTCCCTGATGATGCCGAGCTGCCGGTGCTGACGCCGAAGTCGCTGCGCACAGGTGCCGAATTCAAGGCGCAGCTGCAGACCATCCGCGAACAGGGCTACGCCTTTGAGGATGAGGAATCCACCACGGGCGTGGTCTGCCTGGCCGTTGCCGTACCAACCCGAGGAGCCCACGGCCCCAGCCTGGGACTTTCCGTGACAGCCCTCAAGGCCACCTACACGCCCGAGCAGGGTGCCCAGATGGTCAAGGAACTCCAGGAGCTCGCCCACTCACTGGGCAACCCCATGGGGTAGCGGCGGCGCCTCCTTCACAAACGCACTCCCCCTTGCCGTCTGTTCAACTTGCTGTATTGTGTTCAGCATAGTGATCGACGCACAGGTGTCGTTGCTATCCCACCAGGCCAACGAGGGTCTGGAGTGCGTTTAAGGGAGTTACTGTGACAACTCGTACTAAATCACCGCAGACTGACAGGAACGGCGATGTCGTCGAACCGGAGCAGCTGCGAAGGGCAACGCTTGCCAGCTCTGTAGGGTCAGCCCTGGAGTACTACGACTTTTACATTTATGGCCTCGCGTCAGCACTGATCTTTGGTCCACTGTTCTTTTCCCCCTTGGGTGAAAGCGGCGCAGTCATCGCCTCGTTTGCCACCTACGGCGTCGGCTTTGCCGCAAGGCCCTTCGGCGGGGTGGTCTTTGGCTACATCGGAGACCGCTTCGGCCGGAAAATGGTGCTGATCCTCACCATCGGCCTGATGGGCATGGCGAGCTTCGCCATTGGCCTCCTGCCCACCTTTGAACAGGCAGGAATGCTCGGGGCCGTTCTGTTGGTGGCCCTCCGCATCCTCCAGGGCCTCGGCGCCGGCGCCGAGCAGGCCGGGGCAACCACGCTGATTTCCGAGGTTGCTCCGCGACGCCGCCGCGGGTTCTTCGCCTCCTTGCCCTTCGTGGGCATCCAGCTGGGCACCCTGCTCGGAGCGGGCACCTTCGCCCTGATGGCCCTCGCGGACAGGGATGTGCTGCTGGGCTGGCTGTGGCGGGTACCCTTCCTGGCCAGCGTCATCCTTATTGTCATTGCCGTCTTTATCCGGCTCCGGCTGAAGGAAACCCCCGTCTTCCAGGAACTTGAAAAGCATAAAGCCGTGGTCAAGAACCCGGTGGGCCAAATCTGGAAGCACTCCAAGAAGAATGTGCTCGTCGGGATCGGCCTGCGCATGGGCGAGAACGGCAACTCGTCGGTTTACTCCGCGCTTCTGGTCTCATTCATCAGCCTTCCGGCCGGCGTCTTTCCGGGCGACAAGTTCATTGGCCCAACAGGCCTGCTGATCGCCGCAGGCTGCGCAGCAGTCATGGTGGTCGTCTTCGGCGCCCTGTCCGACCGGTTCGGCCGGGTTCCCGTGTACCGCTACGGGGCACTATTCCAGGCCCTCATCGCACTGCCCGCGTTCTACCTGGTTACGCTGGGCAACGTCACGCTGGTCTGGGCAGTGATGGCGGTGGGCATCGCCCTGGGCGTGCAGTCCATGCTCGGCCCGCAATGCGCCATGCTGCCCGAACTCTTCGGCTCGCAGCACCGGTTCACCGGCGTGGCCCTGAGCCGTGAACTCTCGGCAGTCCTCGCCGGCGGGTTCGCACCCATGATCGGCGTTGCGCTGCTCGCTGCGACCAACCACTCCTGGCTGGTTCCCGCGCTGTACTCACTGGTCCTGGCGGCAATCTCCTTTGTCACCACATTCTTTACTCCCGAAACCAATGGCCGCGACCTGGCGCTCGTGGAGGACGCTAAATAGAAGTCCCTTAACCCTGGGGGCGGCCCCTGCGGGGGCCGCCCCCAGGGTTAGTCAGCAGCCAAGCACTCCCAGCCCGTCCGGTCACCAAAGGTTGAACATGAACAACGCCACCGCCTCCACCACTCCCCCTGCCCGCGCCGAACGAACCCGTCCGCGTGCCGGGTTTGTCGGGCTGGGGCTGATGGGCGCACCCATGGCCGCCAACCTGCTGCGGGCGGGGTGGTCCGTCACGGGATGGAACCGCTCCCCCGCCGCTGTTGAAGACCTGCTGCGGCTGGGCGGGAGCGGCGCCGCCGCGGTGGCAGACTTGAGGGACGAGCCGGTCATCATCTTTATGCTCCCCGATCTTTCCTTCATTGAAGATGCCGCGGCAGGGCTCCTCGACGCATGGCGGTCCTCGCCTCCTGAACCGGGAACGCTCGTTGTGGTCATGAGCAGCGTTTCACCCGTGGGTGTCCAGGACTTCGGCCGCGCGGTTATCGAGGCAAGCGGCGGGAACGCCACAGTGCTGGATGCGCCCGTCAGCGGCGGCACGCACGGCGCACAGCAAGGAACCCTGGCCATCATGGCAGGCGGCCCGGAAGAGGACTTCGCACGGGCCCTGCCGGCACTGCAGGCCATGGGTGCAACAGTCCGGCGGCTCGGCGGCCTCGGGTCGGGCTCCCTGGCCAAAGCATGCAACCAGTTGGTTGTTGGAACCACGACGGCGGCCCTCGCCGAAGCAGCCGAACTTGCGGAACGCTCCGGCCTGGACGTCACGGCCCTCTTCGACGTGCTCTCCGGCGGGCTCGCTGCAAGCCGCGTGCTCGAAATCGTAGGCCCCCGCCTGGCAACAAAGGACTACACGCCCACAGGACCGGCCAAGTTCATGCACAAGGACCTGTCTTTTGTTGTGGAGAGCGCACGAAACGTCGGTGCCGCTGCGCCGATGGCGTCCGCCGGGAGAGAACTCTATGCGCAGTTGCTCGCCCAAGGCCTGGGGGACCTCGACCTGGCTGTGGTGCGTCAGACCATTGCGAACCTCAGCACCACAGACGCTTCCCACAGCGGAACCGAAACGGCCAAGGAGACTGCACCATGACTTCACTTTTCGACCTGACCGGGCGTACGGCCCTCATTACCGGCTCCAGCCGGGGAATCGGCAACGCCCTTGCCCGGGCCTTGGCGGATGCCGGTGCAACGGTGGTGTTGAACGGGGTGGATGCGGACCGCCTCAAGGCTGCAGAAACGTCCATGTCCGCCGATTTCCCATCCGGCCGTATCCACAGCTGCGCCTTCGACGTGACCAAGGACGCAGAAGTGGGCCGTGCGGTGGCGTGGGTGGAGGAGAACGTCGGTCCGCTGGAGATCCTGGTCAACAATGCCGGAATCCAGCACCGGGTGGCCATGCTTGACCTGGACGTCGAGGACTGGGAAAGGGTCATCACCACGGACCTCACCAGCGCCTTCCTCGTGGGCCGGGCGGCCGCGCGCTTCATGATCCCCCGCGGCCGCGGCAAGATCATCAACATCTGCTCCGTCCAGGCCGACCTGGCCCGGCCCACTATCGCGCCCTACATTGCCGCCAAGGGCGGCCTGCGAAACCTCACCCGCGCCATGACGGCGGAATGGGCGGCTTCGGGCCTGCAGGTCAATGCCATCGCCCCTGGGTACATCCATACCGAAATGACCCAGAACCTGGTGGACGATGAACAGTTCAACTCCTGGATCCTGGGGAGAACCCCCGCGCACCGCTGGGGCACCGTCCGCGACCTCGCCGGACCCGCAGTCTGGCTGGCCTCCAGCGGTTCGGACTTCGTGAACGGACAGACAATCTTCATTGATGGCGGAATGACGGTGGTGGTCTGATGCACGCCGTTCCTGATGCTCCTACAGCCGGCCGGCGCTACCCGTCCGGACTTCCCGCGGCCAGTCCCGCCGTCGTCGCCCACGCGGCAGGCGACCTTCGCATTGACAACATTCCGCTCCCTTCACCCGCTCCGGACCAGGCCGTCGTCGAGATTGCCTACGGCGGCATCTGCGGCTCAGACCTGCACTACTGGCTGCACGGCGCCGCCGGAGAATCCGTCCTGAAGGCACCGATGGTGCTGGGACACGAGATTGTTGGCGTGGTGGTACGCGCGGCAGCGGACGGTTCAGGTCCACCCGAGGGGGCATCTGTGGCCGTGCATCCGGCCACACCTGGCCCGGGAACCGGTCCGGACCCTGCCAGGTATCCCCACGACAGGCCGAACCTGTCCCCCGGCTGCACCTACCTGGGCAGCGCCGCAAGGTACCCGCATACGGACGGTGCCTTCAGCCGCTACGCCACCTTGCCATCGCGGATGCTGCGGGCCCTGCCCCCTGGCCTGGATCTGAAGACAGCGGCGTTGATTGAACCGGCCAGCGTTGCCTGGCACGCCGTGGCCCGCGCCGGTGACGTTAGGGGCAAGACCGCCTTGGTGGTGGGGTGCGGTCCCATCGGAGCGCTGGCCGTCGCCGTGCTTAAGCGCGCTGGTGCAGCCCGCATTGTTGCCACCGACCTGCACCGCAAACCCCTGGAGATAGCACAGGCAGTTGGCGCTGACGAAGTCCTGGAAGCAACAGACAGCGAAGCACTGGCAGAGGTCCAGGCCGATGTGGTGATCGAGTCCTCCGGCTCCCACCATGGACTGGCTACGGCCATCAAGGGAACGGTTCGTGGTGGCAAAGTGGTGATGGTGGGGCTGTTGCCGTCCGGTCCCCAGCCTGTACTTATTTCACTGGCCATCACACGGGAACTCGAACTTCTGGGATCATTCAGGTTCAACGACGAGATCGATGGCGTCATTTCCGCGCTGGGCGATGGGTCACTTTTCGTGGACCCGGTCATCACGCACGTGTTCCCGCTGGAACGCGGGCTCGAGGCCTTTGAGACCGCCAGGAACTCGGCAGGCTCCGGCAAGGTCCTGCTGGACTTCGCTCCGGGCCGCCGCTCCTGACGGGGGGCAGGGGCGAGGAGCTGACGCCGGCTCCAGGCTGTTCCCTCCACGTCAAGGGCCCTGCGCCCAAACACAAGAGGCCCGGACCGGGCGTCCAGCACACTGGAAAGCAACCCGCCAGGCCAACCGGCCGGCGTCCTTGCCTACTCGAAGTGGAGTACACCATGGAAACCTACGATGCGCTTCTGGCGTCCGTTTCAGCCGAACCCGGTACCGGCCGGACCATCCTGGACCCCGCCACGGGAGAGCCCGTAGGCGAAGCCCCCGTCCACAGCCTCGAGTACCTCGAGGCGGCAGTCTCCGCCGCACAGGAAGCGCAGCCGGCCTGGGCGGCGCTGGGCCACAGCGCGAGGTCGGCCGCGCTCCTCAAAGCAGCCGACGCCGTCGAACGTTCCGCCGAGGAACTCGCCCAGCTGCTCTCCCGCGAGCAGGGCAAACCCCTGAACGGCCCCAACGCCCGGTTCGAAGTGGGTGCCTGCGTGGCCTGGCTGCGCGCCACAGCCAACCTGCCGCTTGAGCCCGAAACGATCGTGGACGACGGCCAGATCCGCGCCGAACTCCACTACAAGCCCATCGGGGTCGTCGCGGCCATCGGCCCGTGGAACTGGCCCATGATGATCGCCATCTGGCAGATCGCCCCCGCCCTGCGCATGGGCAACGCCGTGGTGGTCAAGCCCTCCGGCAACACCCCGCTCTCCGTCCTGGCGCTGGCCACCGTCCTGAACGAGGAACTCCCGGAAGGCATCCTCTCAGTGGTCTCCTGCGGCCGGGAAGTAGGAGCCCGGCTCACGGACCACCCCGCCATCGGCAAGATCATGTTCACCGGCTCCACCGCTGCCGGCCGCGCCATCATCAAATCCTCCGCCGACACCGTCAAGCGCCTCACCCTGGAACTTGGCGGGAACGACGCCGGCATCGTCCTGCCCGACGCCGACCCCAAGGCCATCGCCGAAGATGTTTTCTGGGGCGCCTTCCTGAACACCGGCCAGACCTGTGCGGCCCTCAAGCGCCTCTACGTCCACGACGACATCTACGATGCCGTCTGCGAAGAACTCACCGCCGTCGCCGCCGCGATGCCCATGGGCAACGGCCTCGACGAGGACAACGTCCTGGGTCCCCTGCAGAACAAGGCACAGTACGACGTCGTTGCAGGCCTCGTGGAGGCAGCAAAGGCTTCCGGCGCACGCGTCCTGCTGGGCGGAAATCCGGAGCCGGACCAGCCCGGCTACTTCTACCCCACCACCTTGGTCGCGGACATCGACAACGACAACCCGCTCGTAGCGGAGGAACAGTTCGGCCCCGCACTGCCCATCATCCGCTACAGCACCATCGACGAAGCGGTGGAAAAGGCCAACGCCCTGGAGGTCGGACTCGGCGCCTCAGTCTGGTCCTCGGATGTTTCAGCAGCCCGCGGCGTCGCAAGCCGGATCCAGGCCGGCACCGTCTGGATCAACAGGCACGGCGCCGTGGACCCGCGGATCCCCTTTGGCGGCGCGAAGCAGTCCGGGTACGGACTGGAGTTCGGCGTCGAGGGCCTCAAAGCCCTCGGTGTACCGCAGGTCATCAACGGCTGAAACCTGACACGGCAAGAGGGGCACTGCACGCCGACGCGTGCAGTGCCCCTCTTGCGTTTGCCCGCGGTGGCGGGGATCAGCCAGCCTAAAGGCCCGGGCCGGGGCCAGTGTGGTTACGCCAGGGAAAGGAAGAGCTTCTCCAGCTCTTTCCTGTCCATGGTGCTGTCCTCGCGGACAATGCACTGCTCCAGGCCGCTGGCGATGATCGCGAAGCCAGCCCTGTCCAGCGCCTTGGATACGGCGGCGAGCTGCGTGACGATGTCCTTGCAGTCCCTGCCCTCCTCCAGCATCCGCGTCACAGCGGCGAGCTGGCCCTGGGCGCGCTTGAGGCGGTTGACCACTGGGGCCAGTTCAGTCGAGTCGAGTTCCATGAGGTCTCCGTAGGTGGGGTTCGTGCCTCCAACTATATACCCCTCGGGGTGTTTTGACTACCCCCGGGGGTATCTGTAATACTCGGTGGGGTATTCACCTTCCCCCAACGAGAGGCCAGCAATGACTTCCCCTTCCACCGCACCTGCCGTTACCGCACTCGCCCCTGAAACCCTCCAGTCCTGGTTCAAAGAGCACCAGGACCTCGTGGTGATCGACGTGCGTTCGGCTGCGGAGTTCGAGTCCATGCATATCCGCGGCTCTTACAACGTGCCGCTGCCGTTGCTGTCCGAGCACACGGATGAGCTCGCCGCCCGGCTGGGCTCCCGCGTGGTCCTGGTCTGCCAGTCCGGCGTGCGCGCCGAGCAGGCCCGCCAGCGCCTTGCCAAGGCCGGAATCGACACCGCCTACGTCCTGACCGGCGGCGCACCCGGCTTCGCCGCTGCCGGCGGTGACGTGGTCAAGGGCAAGGACCGCTGGGACCTGGAGCGGCAGGTCCGCCTTGTGGCCGGCTCCCTGGTGGTCCTGGGCCTGGCCGGCGGCAAGTTCGTTTCCCCGAAGATCCGGACGCTTGCCGGGGTCATCGGCACGGGCCTGACCTTCTCCGCAGCCACCAACACCTGCGCCATGGGCCAGGCCATCTCGGCCATGCCGTGGAATAAGGCCGCCAAGGAGCCCACCCGCGAAAGCGCCATCCTTGCCCTGCCCGTCAACACCGAGGTGAATGCCGAGGCCAAGGCATCATGACCCTCACCCTCATCCTGGTCCTGGCCCTCTCGGTGGTCATCGGACTCTCGCTCGGTGTCCTGGGCGGCGGCGGATCGATACTGACAGTCCCGATCCTGGTGTACGTAGCCGGGTTCGAGGCCAAGGAAGCCATCGCAGCCTCGCTGTTCGTCGTCGGCGTCACCTCCGCGGTGAGCGTGTTCAGCCACGCCCGCGGCGGCAGGGTGACGTGGCGGACCGGACTGATCTTCGGCGCGGCCGGCATGGCCGGCGCGTTCGTGGGCGGCCTCCTGGGCGGGCACATCCCCGGCCAGATCCTGCTCATCGCCTTCGCGGTGATGATGGTGGCCACCTCCGTGGCCATGCTCCGCGGCCGGAAGAAGAAGTCCGACGACGGCGCGCCGCCGGTCAAGCACGAACTGCCCCTGGGCAGGGTGCTGCTGGACGGCGCCGTGGTCGGGCTCGTCACCGGCCTGGTGGGCGCGGGCGGCGGATTCCTGGTGGTCCCGGCCCTCGCACTCCTGGGCGGCCTGCCGATGTCCGTTGCCGTGGGCACCTCCCTGGTGGTCATCGCCATGAAGTCCTTCGCCGGGCTCGCCGGATACCTCACCACGGTCCAGCTCGATTGGGGCATCACCCTCGGCGTGACCGCGGCTGCCATCGTTGGCACCCTGGCCGGCTCCAAACTTGCCGGCCGCATCCCCGAAGCCGCCCTGCGCAAGGCGTTCGGCTGGTTCGTCCTGGCCATGGGAACCTTCGTCCTCATCCAGCAGGCCCCTGCCGACCTGCGGTGGTTCATCGCCGCCGGAGTCGCAGCCCTGACGGCAGCAACCGCGGGCGTCTGCTGGTTCTTCATCAGCTCGTGCCCCCTGCGCAACCGCACCGGCCGGCGCAGCAACGTCCCCTCACCCGCCTGACCCCGCCAAAGGAGAAACACCATGGCTGAAATCACCATCACCGAAGCAGAACAGCGTCGCTCCACCGCCCGCATCCTCGATGTCCGCGAGGACTTCGAGGTCGAGGAAGGCATGATCCCCGGCGCCCTGCACATCCCCATGGGCCAGCTGCAGGCACGCCTGTCCGAACTGGACCCCTCCGTCCCCGTCATTGCGGTCTGCCGCAGCGGCAACCGTTCAGCCCGCGTGGCCGACGCCCTCAACGGAGCCGGCTTCACCGCGGACACCATGGCCGGCGGAATGATCGCCTGGACCCGCGCCGGCCTCCCCACCGCCTGACCCCTGCAATTTTCTGCAACCTCCCGCCACCACAACGCCCGAAAGGACACGAAAGACGATGGCAACCATCGACGTCACCGAACAGAGCTTCGCCGAGACCCTGGAGAGCAGCGAGATCGTCTTCGTTGACTTCTGGGCAGCCTGGTGCGGCCCCTGCCGCATGTTCGCCCCCACCTACGGGAAGGCCGCCGAACGGCACCCGGACATCACCTTCGCCAAGGTGAACACCGAAGCCGAACAGGCGCTTGCCGCAGCAGCGAAGATCACCTCCATCCCCACGCTGATGGCCTTCAAGGACAAGACACTGGTCTTCTCCCAGCCTGGAGCCCTCAACGCCACCGGCCTGGAAGAAGTCATCCAGGGCGTCAAGAACCTGGACATGGACAAACTCCGGGCTGATGCAGCCCGGCAGCCCGCCTGACCCAGGCACGGATTGCCCGCGCATATCCCTCGTTGCGGTATACCCCCAGGGGTATTACACTTAAATCAACACCTCCCCCAAACACCTACTCCACGAAGGAGAGCACCAGATGCTTATCGAGCGTATTTACGATGAAGACCTCGCCCAGGCCAGCTACCTGATTGGCTGCCAGGCCAAGGGTGAAGCCATTGTGGTGGACGGCCGCCGCGACATCGCGGTGTACCAGGATCTTGCCGCAAAGAACGGCATGAAGATCGTGGCCGTCACCGAAACCCACATCCACGCCGACTACCTTTCCGGCACCCGTGAACTGGCCGCCGCCACCGGCGCGAAGATCTACGTCTCCGGCGAGGGCGGGCCGGACTGGCAGTACGAATTCGACGGCGAACGCCTCTACGACGGCGACGCCATCACCCTGGGCAATATCACCATCAAGGCCCTCCACACCCCCGGCCACACCCCCGAGCACCTGTCCTTCCTGGTGACCGACGGCGCCTTCAGCGACCAGCCTGGCTACCTGCTCTCGGGCGACTTCGTCTTCTCCGGCGACCTGGGCCGGCCGGACCTGCTGGACGAGGCAGCCGGCGGCATCGACACCCGCTTCGAAGGGGCCAAGCAGCTCTTCGCCAGCCTGCGGGACAAGTTCCTCACCCTCCCCGACTACGTCCAGGTCCACCCCGCCCACGGCGCCGGCAGCGCCTGCGGCAAGGCCCTGGGCGCCATCCCCTCCTCCACCGTGGGCTACGAGCGCCTCTACGCCTGGTGGGGCCCATACCTCGCCGCCAACGACGAACAGGGCTTCATCAACGAACTCCTCGACGGCCAGCCCGACGCCCACGCCTACTTCGGCCGGATGAAGCGCGAGAACCGTGAAGGCCCGGCCATCATGGGCGAACGCACCCCGCTGCCCGAGCTCGCGCCCGGCATCGTCGCTGCAGGCCTGGCGGAGGACACCCTGACCTTCATCGACACCCGCTCCAACAGCGAGGTCCACGAAGGCACGGTAGCCCGCTCCCTGAACGTGCCGGCAGGCAAATCCGTGGCCAGCTACGGCGCCTGGGTGGTCAACCCCGAGGCGGACAAGAACCCGCTGGTACTGCTGGCACCGGACCAGGAAGCCGCCATGGACATGTGGGACCACCTGGTCCGCGTCGGCATCGACAACGTGGCCGGCTACCTCACCAGCATCGACGGGCTCCCCACGGCAACCCCCAAGCTCATCCAGCCCGAGGAACTCGACGGCTTTGACGCCGCCATGGTCCTGGACGTCCGCAACAAAACCGAGCACACCGCCGGGCACATCCCCGGCTCCCACCAGCTCAGCGGCGGCCGCGTCATGTGGCACCTGGACGAACTGCCGGCCAACGGCACCATCGTCACCTACTGCCAGTCCGGCGTCCGGAACTCCGTGGCAGCCAGCGCCCTGCGCCGGGCCGGGTACGACGTCGTCGAACTCGACGGCAGCTACGCCGCCTGGAACGCCTGGCAGCAGGCGCGACAGAACGCCGTCTCAGCTAAGTAACCCCTAAGACCGCCCGGGCTGGTCCCCCCTCCGGCCCGGGCAGCCCGGGTGCGCGCCCCCGCGCGCACCCGGGCAACCTTATGTCCCCCCCGAATTCTGTCCCCACGACGAACGGAGCACTCCGCATGGAGGGCAGCATCCTCCCGCGCCATGGCCGGGGATCAGCCGGTACCGTGCTGGGCCTTCGGCAAAACCTGGCCCAGTTCATGCTCCTGGTGGCAGTCAACGCCCTGGTGGGCGGCACGCTGGGCCAAGAGCGCACTGTGCTGCCGCTGCTTGCAGACCAGGTCTTTGGCCTGGGCCAGTACACGGCAGCCCTGACGTACATCGTTGCGTTCGGTGTGGCCAAAGCTGCCACCAACTACTTCGCCGGAACACTCTCGGACCGCTACGGCCGGAAACCTGTGCTTGTGGCGGGCTGGCTCATTGCACTCCCGGTCCCGCTCCTGCTGATCTTTGGTGATTCCTGGGGCCTGATCGTCGCGGCCAACGTGGTGCTGGGCATCAGCCAGGGCCTCACGTGGTCCACCACGGTGATGATGAAGATGGACCTTGTGGGCCCCGAACGCCGGGGACTGGCCATGGGACTCAACGAAGCCGCCGGCTACCTCGGCGTTGCCGGCACTGCGCTGGCCACCGGCTACATCGCCTCAAGCTTCGGCCTGCGGCCCTGGCCGTTCCTGCTTGGCGCAGCCTTCATCGCCATAGGGTTGGGGCTGTCCGTACTGACAGTGCGCGAGACACACCACCACGCCAAGGCCGAGGCCGCGGGCCATGTCTCCATCCATGCGGAAGCAGGGGCCGGCCTGGGCACCCGGGAAGTCTTTACGCTCACCAGCTTCCGGGACAGGTCCTTGTCCTCCATCAGCCAGGCCGGCCTGGTGAACAACCTCAACGACGGCCTGGCCTGGGGGCTGTTTCCTGTCCTTTTCGCCGCGGCGGGACTCGGTATTGAACACATCGGCATCCTCGCCGCGGCCTACCCGGCCGTGTGGGGTGCGGGGCAAATGGTCACGGGCCCCCTCTCGGACCGCATCGGCCGCAAACCGCTCATCGCCGGAGGCATGCTGGTCCAAGCCGCGGCACTGGCCATGGTCGCCGTCGGACAGGATTTCGGAACCTGGCTGGCCGCGCTGGTCCTGCTCGGCGCGGGCACGGCCATGGTCTATCCCACGCTCCTCGCGGCGATTGGCGACGTCGCCCATCCACTCTGGCGGGCACGTTCCGTGGGAATCTACCGGCTGTGGCGCGACGGCGGCTTCGCTGTGGGGGCCCTGCTTTCCGGGGTGCTTGCCGATGCTTACGGCATCCCGGCGGCTGTGCTTGCGGTTGCTGCCATCACCGCAGCATCCGGCCTGCTGGTGGCCGTGCGAATGCGCCGGACGGACCACCACCGGCGCGGCTGAGTTCAGCGCAGTTCATCCGGAGGCGCCGTTACAGCGCTGAAAGAATGCCGGCGATGTCGTCCATCACGCCGGGCACCAGTGAGTAGTAGGCCCAGGTGCCGCGCTTTTCCCGGTGCAGGATCCCGGCTTCCACCAGGATCTTCAGGTGGTGGGAAACGGTGGGCTGCCCCAGGTCCAGGGGCTCCGTCAGATCGCAGACGCAGGACTCCCCCGATTCCTCCGCCCTAACGATGGACAGCAAACGCAGGCGGTTGGGATCGGCCAGGGCCTTGAAGACCAGGGCTTTCCGCTGGGCCTCTTCGCTGCCCAGCACCGGCTTGTCCGAGGGAACGCAGCATGAAGCGTCGACGGCGGGAGCAGCAGTGTGGAGGAGGTTCATGACACCCATTATGCACATAGATTGACATTCATCGATATAGCTGGCAATACTTCCTATATCGACTTTCATCAATCTATTACCGAGCAGCGCAGGAGACCCGTGAGCACCCGGACCGAGATACCGCCCACCCAAGGGGAAGAGGCCGTCGTCGGCAAACTCTCCACCCTCGATCGCTTCCTCCCCGTATGGATCATCGCCGCCATGGCCCTCGGCCTCCTGCTCGGTAACCTGGTCCCCGGCCTCAACACAGCCCTGGAAGCCGTCAAGGTGGGCGAAGTGTCGCTGCCCATCGCCGCAGGCCTGCTGGTCATGATGTACCCGGTCCTGGCGAAGGTCCGCTACGACCAGACCCGCCGCGTGATCGGTGACAGGAAGCTCATGATCTCCTCCCTGGTAATCAACTGGCTCCTGGCACCGGCGTTTATGTTCGTCCTGGCCTGGGTCTTCCTCGCGGACCTTCCCGAGTACCGGACGGGCCTGATCATCGTGGGCCTGGCCCGCTGCATCGCCATGGTGATGATCTGGAACGACCTCGCCTGCGGGGACAGGGAATCCGCCGCGGTCCTGGTGGCCATCAACTCCGTTTTCCAGGTGGTGTCCTTCGGTGCACTCGGCTGGTTCTACCTGCAGCTCCTGCCATCCTGGCTTGGCCTGCCCACCACCAGCGCGGACTTCTCCTTCTGGGCCATCACCCTCTCGGTGCTGATCTTCCTGGGCATCCCGCTGCTCGCCGGGTTCCTCACCCGCACCCTCGGCGAAAAAGCCAAGGGCCGCGACTGGTACGAGGGCACCTTCCTTCCCAAGCTCGGCCCGTGGGCGCTCTACGGACTGCTGTTCACCATCACCCTCCTCTTCGCCCTGCAGGGCGAAACCATCACCGCCCGCCCGCTGGACGTCGCCCGGATCGCCCTTCCGCTGCTGGTCTACTTCGTGGTGGTGTTCGGTGCCGGCATGCTGATCGGCAAATGGCTGGACCTCGGCTACGCCAAAACCACCACGCTCGCCTTCACTGCCGCGGGAAACAACTTCGAGCTGGCCATCGCCGTGGCGATTGGCACCTTCGGCGTGACGTCTGGGCAAGCCCTGGCCGGCGTCGTCGGCCCCTTGATTGAAGTGCCGGCACTTGTTGCACTTGTATACGCCGCACTGTGGGCGCGAAAGCGTTTCTTCACCCCCGCCACCGCTTCCCTCTGACCACCGCCACACCCCGGGAGAACACCATGACCACCGAAACCGCCAAGAAGCCCTCCGTCCTGTTCGTTTGCGTCCACAACGCCGGCCGCTCCCAGATGGCCGCCGCCTTCCTCACCAGCCTCTCCAAGGGCGCCATCGAGGTGCGCTCCGCAGGCTCCCAGCCTGCGGAGCAGATCAACCCCTCCGCCGTCGAGGCGATGGCGGAGGTGGGCATCGACATGTCCGCGGAGGTCCCCAAGGTCCTGACCGCCGAGGCCGTGAAGGAATCCGACGTCGTCATCACCATGGGCTGCGGCGACGAATGCCCGTACTTCCCGGGCAAGCGCTACGAGGACTGGGTCTTGGAGGACCCGGCCGGCAAGGGCGTGGAGTCCGTCCGCCCCATCCGCGACGAGATCAGGGGCCGGATCGAGGACCTGATCGCGTCCCTGACCCCAGCCGCCAAGTAGATCCCCAAGATTCCGGACCCCAGGAGATTCCCGTGAGCGAGACCGCGAACGCAGAGAGCGTCAAGGCAGAGACCGTGACCACAGAACAGCTGATCATCATCGGTTCCGGCCCTGCCGGCTACACCGCCGCCATCTACGCCGCCCGCGCCGGGCTGGAGCCCCTGGTCCTGGCCGGCTCGGTCACCGCCGGCGGGGCACTGATGAACACCACGGAAGTAGAGAACTTCCCCGGCTTCCCGGGCGGTATCCAGGGCCCCGAACTGATGGACGGGCTGCAGCAGCAGGCGGAAAAGTTCGGCGCAAAGGTAGTGTTCGACGACGTCACGGAGGTTGCGCTGTCAGGCCACCTCAAGCGCGTGGTCACCGGCGGCGGCGACGTGCACGAGGCGCCCGCCGTCATCCTCGCCACGGGTTCCGCCTACAAGGAGCTCGGACTGCCGGAGGAGAAGAAGCTCAGCGGCCACGGTGTGTCCTGGTGCGCCACCTGCGACGGGTTCTTCTTCCGCGAGCAGGACATCATTGTGGTGGGCGGCGGGGATTCGGCCATGGAGGAGGCGATGTTCCTGACCCGGTTCGGCAAGTCCGTCACCGTCGTCGTCCGCAAGGGTGAACTGCGCGCCTCCCGCATCATGGCGCAGCGGGCCAAGGACAACCCCAAGATCAGCTTCGCGTGGAACTCGGCCATCACCGCCATCCACGGTGACAGCAAGGTCACCGGCGTCACGCTCACTGACACCCGCACCGGGGAAACGCGGGAACAGGCCGCCACGGGCATTTTCGTCGCGATCGGCCACGTGCCCCGCACCGAACTGGTGGCCGGGCAGGTGGACCTGGACGAGGAGGGGTACATCAAGGTGGACTCCCCCACCACGGTCACCAACCTCTCAGGCGTCTTTGCCTGCGGGGATGCCGTGGACCACCGCTACCGGCAGGCCATCACCGCCGCCGGCACCGGCTGCGCCGCTGCCCTCGACGCGGAACGCTACCTCGCAGCGCTCGAGGATGCGGACAGCATCGCCACCGCCCTGGTGGAAGAACCAACCCACGCCTAGAAGCACTCTCAAGGGAGGGGGTGAGCTGAATGCGTACAGGATGCTGCGGCGACTCCGGTTGCTGCGACAACGATTCCTGCACTGACCAGGACTGCTGCTAAACCCAGCACGCCCCCTCCCCCAACTAGGTAGCAGCAGGTGTCGTTATGAGCCCTCAAAACGACACCTACTGCTACCTAGTTGGGCCGCCCACCGCGCAAACCTACGGATGAAACAGAGGACACCATGGACGCAGCACAGAACCTTCCCGTTACCGTGATCGGCGCCGGACCCGTGGGCCTGGCCGCGGCGGCCCACCTGCTGGAGCGCGGCCTTGAGCCGCTCATCCTTGAGGCAGGCACGACGGCGGGAGCGGCCATTGACCAGTGGCGGCACATCCGCCTGTTCTCGCCTTGGCGGTTCAACCTCGATGCCGCCGCGGTGCGCCTGCTGGAATCCGCCGGATGGGAAGCCCCCCGCCCCACCGCGCTGCCGTACGGCGGGGAACTCGTGGACAACTACCTGGCACCGCTGGCTGGGCTGCCGGAGATTGCATCCCGGCTGCAGACCGGAGCCCGCGTGGTCGCCGTGACCCGGGCGGGGATGGACAAGACCCACACCCGCACCCGGGACACCACACCCTTCACCGTCCGGGTGGAGCACGCGGACGGTGAAACACGTGACCACACCGTTGCCGCCGTCATCGACGCGTCCGGAACCTGGTCCCGCCGCAACCCGTTGGGCACCTCCGGCCTTCCCGCCATCGGCGAAAACACTGCAGCGGACCGGATCTCCGCTCCGCTGCCGGACGTTACAGGCCGGGACCGGGCGGCGTTCGCCGGACGCCGCGTCCTGGTGGTGGGCGCTGGCCACTCCGCCGCCAACACGCTGACCAGCCTCGCCGACCTCACCAGGGAAGAGCCGGAGACCCGGATCCTCTGGACCGTCCGTGGCGCCTCGGCGGCGAAAGTCTACGGCGGCGGCGACGCCGACGGCCTTCCCGCCCGTGGGCAGCTCGGCGGCCGCGTCCGGCGCCTGGTGGAGGCAGGAAAAATCGAACTCCACACCGGCTTCGGCATCAGCTCATTGAAGTCCCTCGACTCCCATGTGACGGTGGAAGCCGCAGATGGCCGGACCCTTGAAGCCGACGTCGTGGTCCCCTGCACCGGTTTCCGCCCCGACCTGGACATCCTCCGCGAAATCCGGCTGGAACTCGATCCCGCGGTCGAGGCTCCCCGTGAGCTCGGCCCCCTGATCGACCCCGAATTCCACTCCTGCGGCACCGTCCCTCCACACGGTGCCAGGCTCCTCGCCCACCCGGACAAGGACTTCTATATCGTGGGCATGAAGTCCTACGGCCGGGCACCCACCTTCCTCCTCGCCACCGGGTACGAGCAGGTCCGCTCGGTGGTGGCCGCGCTGGCCGGGGACCGCGAGGCCGCCGACACCGTCCAGCTGGAGCTTCCCGAGACCGGCGTCTGCTCCACGGACGCGGGTAGCAGCTGCGACGTCCCGGCCGCAGCAACGGCAGCCGGGCCAGATGCCGGCTGCTGCTCAGCCCCCGAGCCCGTCCTGGTGGGCTTTCCCACCGGACTTTCCCACGGCCGCTCCGGCGGCAACTAGATCCCTGACCATCGACCTCCGGAGCAGCGCCATGTCCAACCCGAGCCACCAGGCACCCACGTCCAACAAACCCGCCGTCCTTTTTGTCTGCAGCAAGAACGGCGGCAAATCCCAGCTCGCCGCCGGCCTGATGAACCAGGTGGCCAACGGGAGCGTCACCGTGTACTCGGCCGGCACCACACCGGGAAAGTCCCTGAACCCCCAGGCCGTGGAGTCACTCACCGAGCTGGGCATCGACATCAGCGGCGAACACCCCAAGCCTGTTACCGGGGACGTCCTGGACGCCGTGGACGCGGTGATCGTGCTGGGGACGGAAGCGAAACTGGAGCCCCGCGAGGGTACCCGTTTCGATGTGTGGGAGACCGACGAGCCGTCGGAGCGCGGCATCGAGGGGATGGAGCGCATGCGCCTGGTGCGCGACGACATCAGGACCCGCGTCCTGAAGCTCTATGAAGAGCTGACTGCCGGCTAGCAGCAGAGCCTTCCGGCAGCCAGGGCCCGAGCGGCTGCAGCCTCCCGCGCTACCCCATCGCGGGTGCGGCGGCGGTCCGTCCGGCAAACTGGCGGCGTGCCCAGCGGGCCAGCTTCTTGCCCTTTCCCTTCCACCAGTTGTCCTCGTCCTTGTCGTGGTGCAGGCGGAAGATGATGGCCACCAGCACGAACATGCCCATGACCACGTCGATCCAGGACCACAGCACCAGGGCGATGAGTACCGTCAGGCCGTTGACGATGATGGACGGAATCGCGAGGGTGCGGAAGACAGTGCTGGCCAGGTAGCGCCGGTGGGACCTGGGGACGGACAATGCGCGCACCATGTCGAAGCAGACACACACCACAACTACCATCTGTCCGATGGCCAGCAGCATCTGGCCGGGAATCGAGCCGCTGAACGCTGCCACCGACTCCATCCCCGGGCTCACCGGCGCCCCTCAACGGCAGGGCGGCAAAAAATGAAACCACACATGGAAAAACCCCCAGAAACTTGGACCACTGCTGATGATCCAGCAGTGGTTCCATTGAAGTTTCCGGGGGCTCCGGTGGTCACGAGTAGTGGGTACTCTATTTCCGGCCGGCCCACAGTGTCCGGTACTCAAATAAGCATCGCCTTCCGGACGTCAGCCGCCGATCCGGCACCGCCAGCCCCTGAAGAGGAGACCCTTCCGGCTGAGAGGACGTAGTAGCAGTCCGCGGCCTGCAAGGCAAAGCCGATGTGCTGCTCCACCAGGAGGATACTCATTCCGTTGCGTTGGGACAGCTGGATAATGGTCGCTTCGATCTCGGCCACGATGTTGGGCTGGATGCCCTCGGTGGGTTCGTCAAGGATCAGCAGGCGCGGGTCTGTGATGAGTGCCCGGGCGATGGCAAGTTGCTGCCGCTGACCGCCCGAGAGCAGCCCCGCCCGCCGGGCCAGCAATGGCCGGAGCGCCGGAAACATGTCCAGGGCCTCAGCAACACGCTCGGCGCCGTTCCTGCGCCCGTCTGCTACGAGCTGCAGGTTTTCAATGACGGACAGCTGCCCGAACGACTGCTGGCCCTGCGGCACATAGGCCATTCCACGGTCCACCCGCCGGTGCGGGGGGAGCGCCGAGATGTCCTCGCCGTCAAGGCAGATGCGCCCCGCCATAGGTTTGAGAAGCCCGACGACGGCGCGCAGAAGCGTTGTCTTGCCGGCGCCGTTGTGCCCCAGGACAGAGACAACGGCACCGTCCGGGACGGTCAGGCTGACCCCGGAGATCACCTGGGTGCGGCCGTACCCGGTCTGCAGATTCTCAATCTCAAGCATCGGAGGCCTCCACTCCAGAGGACCCCAGATAGACATCCTGAACCTTCTTGTCAGCCTGCACCTGCGCCACGCTTCCTTCACTGAGAACCTTGCCCGCTGCGAGGACGGTGACCGACGTTGCGTACTCCCTGACGAAGTCCATGTCGTGTTCAACCACTACGGTGATTCGGCTGGCGGCGATCCGGCGCAGCAGCTCCCCGGTTTCCCCGCGCTCATCCTGGCTCATCCCCGCGATCGGCTCGTCCAGCAGGAGGACGTCCGAATTCTGGACCAGAAGCATCCCGATCTCCAGCCATTGCTTTTGTCCGTGGGCGAGGATACCCGCCATTTTCCCGGCCGCACCTTCGAGTCCAATGATCTCCAGCGCTTCTTCCACGGCCGCGTCCACGGTCTTGCGGCGCCGGAGCATTCGAAGCGGCCCGCGGCCGGAACCGGCAGCGATGTCCAGGTTTTGGAGGACGGAAAGGTTCTCGAACACGCTGGCGGTCTGAAACGTGCGCCCTACGCCCAGCCGGGCGACTTGATGCACCTTGCGTCCGAGAATCTCCGTGCCCGTGTGGTTCACTGATCCCGTGGCGGGGACCAGCCCTGTGATCGCATCGATCACGGTGGTCTTCCCGGCGCCGTTCGGACCGATCAGGAACCGCAGGTCGCCCTGGGTTACGTCCAGGCTGACCTTGTCCACGGCGAGGAATCCGTCAAAGTAAACGGACAGATCGCGGACTTCCAGGTACTTCGGCCGGCCATGGCGAAGCCCTCCGGCGCGCGGCTCACCGTCAGGGAGCAGGGTGGGCATGGTCATCTGCGGGCCTCCTCAGGCATGGCGGCTTCCTCTTCGGGTTTAGGTGGTGTTGCCAGGGACGCCGGCACCGGGGCAGCCGGCAGCGCCGGCGTTGATGCTGCCGTGCTGAGCTTGCCCCGCCTGCCGATCAGCGACGGCAACGAGGCCAGCCCGCCCGGCATGAAGCCGATGACCAGGATGAACAGCAGGCCCTGGAAGTACACCCAGAAGGAGGGAAAGGTAGAGGACAGGGCGGACTGGGCGGCGGCGACGCTCACGGCACCAAGCACCGGTCCGAGGAGCGTGGCCCTGCCGCCGATTGCCACGCCGATGAGGAATGCGATGGAAGGAATCACGCCTACATCTGCCGGGGAGATGATGCCGACGAGCGGTACGAACAACGCGCCCGCAATGCCCGCCAGGACAGCGGCAACCACGTAGGTGACCGTTTTGATGGTGGCCGGGTCATAGCCCAAGAAGCGGACACGTTCCTCCTGGTCCCGGACTGCAACGAGCAACTCCCCGAACCTGCTGTGCATAAGTTGCCGTGCAAGGGCAATGGACAGCAGAAGGACAATTGCCGCGATCAGGTACAGCATTACCTTGTTGTTCGGGTCCTTCAGGTCAAAGCCGAAAAACGACCGGAACCCGCTGAGCCCGTTTGAACCACCGGTGGTGGCTTGCTGGCCGATCAGGAACACCGCGAAAGCGGCCGCCAGGGCCTGGCTGAGGATTGCGAAATAGGCGCCTTTGACGCGGCGCTTGAAGACTGCCAGGCCCAGGACGAGGGCTACGAGCCCCGGTACCAGCACCACCGCCATCAGCGTCACAACGGGACTCCGGAACGGTTCCCACCAGCCCGGCACCTCGCCGCTGCCGTACAGGGACATGAAGTCCGGCACTCCGGACCCGCCGAAGAGCGAAGCGTCTGCGAGCTTCATGTGCATGGCCATGATGTAGGCGCCAAGCCCGAAAAACACCCCCTGGCCCAGGGTCAGCATGCCGCCCCGTCCCCACGCCAGGCCTATCCCCACTGCCACGATCGCGAAGCAGAGGAACTTCCCCAGCAGGCCCAGGCTGAACACCGGAAGCACCGCGGGGGCAACTCCCAGCAGCAGGAGCGCGCCGAAAGTGAATCCGGCCGTGGTACCCAACCGTCCGCGCAGCAGGCCCATCATGCCAGGCTCCTCGTCTTGAGGCTGAAGATGCCCTGCGGCCGAAGCTGGAGGAACACCACGATCACTATCAGGATGAGGACCTTGCCAATGCTTGCTGTCGTCGAATACTCGAAGACGGACTGCAGCACTCCCAGGGCGAACGCCGCGATGACAGCCCCCTTGACCTGGCCTATGCCGCCGGCCACTACCACCAGGAAGGCATCCACAATGTAGCTGGTGCCGAGGTAGGGGCTGGTTGAACCTATGAGGGTAACGGCCACGCCGGCTACTCCGGCCAGGCCGGAGCCGATGAAGAACGTCAGCTGGTCGCTTCGCCGGGTTGAGATGCCGCTGGTTTCTGCCAGGTCCCTGTTCAGAACCACAGCCCGGATGCGGCGGCCCAGCGGCGTGCCCCTGAGGAGGAGGACCAGTCCGGCCAGGCACAACAGTGAGAGCGCCAGGATAAAGAGCCGGGTCAGCGGGATCGGCGCGCCCAGCACCTCGATATTTCCCTGCAGCCAGGCTGGTGCGCGCACATCAACGCTGGGTGCGCCGAAGATGTCCCGTGCAGCCTGCTGCAGGACGAGCGCCACCCCGAAGGTGACCAGGAGCGTGTCCAGGGGCCGGTGATACATGCGGCGCAACAGCACCGCTTCCAGAACCAGCCCCAGGACACCGCCCACCAGGAAACCCGCGGGAATGGAAACCAGCAGTGATACGCCGGCATCGGCGATGGCCTGCTGGACCACGAAGGCCGTGTAGGCCCCGGCCATCATGAACTCGCCGTGGGCCATGTTGATGACCCCCATCTGGCCGAACGTCAGCGACAGTCCCAGTGCCGCGAGGAGCAACACGGAACCGAGGCTGAGCCCGGCGAACATCTGCCCTATCAGGAGTTCCATTCCAGCAGGCCTTTCTTCGCTATGTCCCCAGTTGCTACTTGGCCAGGTCCTTGGCCCAGTCGTAGGTGGCCAGGAACGGATCCGGTTCAACGGCCTCGGGCGAGGACCAGACCGTGTCGATGAGGCCCTCAGAATTGATCTTTCCGATCCGGGGGGTCTTGGTGATGTGGTTGTTCTCCCCGTTTACCGTCACAAGGCCTTCGGGTGCTTCGAAGGTGACGCCGTCCGCCGCAGCCTGCACCTGGTCCACCTCAAATGACCCGGCCTTCTCCACCATGGCTTTCCAGAGGTACAGCGAGGTGTAAGCAGCCTCCATGGGGTCACTCGTCACCCGCTCAGCGCCGAACTTCGCTTTGAAGGCGGCGACGAATTTTTTGTTGGCCGGGGTGTCCAGGGTCTGGTAGTAGTCCCAGGCGGTCAGCTGCCCTTCCACATTGTCCAGGCCGACGCCGGGGACTTCCTCCTCGGCAATGGAAACCGAGACGACCGGCATGGTGTCGGCTGTCAGGCCAACGCTCTTGTACTGGCGGAAGAACGCCACATTGCTGTCGCCATTGAGGGTATTGAAGACTGCATCGGCCTTCGAATCCCGGACTTTGTTGACAATGGTGGAAAATTCCGTGGAGCCAAGCGGGGTGTACTCTTCCCCAAGGATTTCGATGCCCTTGGCGGCGGCATAGGCCTGGATGATCTTGTTGGCCGTCCGCGGGAAGACGTAATCGCTGCCTACGAGGAAAAGCGACGTTGTTCCCTGCTCGGCCAGGTAGTCAAGGGCCGGAATGATCTGCTGGTTGGTGGTGGCCCCGGTGTAGAAGATGTTCTTCGATGACTCCAGGCCTTCATACTGCACCGGATAGAACAGCAGTGCGTCGTTGGCTTCGAAGACGGGAAGCATGGCCTTGCGGCTTGACGAGGTCCAGCCGCCGAATACGGCCGCGGTGCAATCCTGCTGGATCAGTTTTCCGGCGCGCTCGGCAAACTTCGTCGGTTCGCTGGCGCCATCCTCACTGACCACTTGGAGCTGTTTGCCCAGGACGCCGCCGGACGCGTTTATTTCCTCGGCAGCCAGGGTCAGGGAGTCGAACACTGTGCTCTCGCTGATGGCCATGGTGCCGGACAAGGAATTGATGAAGCCCACTTTGATGCTGTCGCCCGACGTGTCCACACAGGACGTGCCGGTGCTGGCTGTGGAGCCCGCGGATGCCGGATCCGCAATTTGACTGCCGCAGCCCGCCAAAGCTGTGGCCACGGCGGCCGCCGCAAGGGGAAGGAAAACGCGCTTGTGAACCGAAACCTTCATGTGTACCTGCTTCTCACTCCGCCGCTGCCTGGGGCAGCGGCTCGCCTCCGAGGTCCCGGGAAGAGACCCCTTGCGATGAATGTAGGAGCGGATTGTTTCGGTTTCGCGGCGGTTAGTTTCTGAACCGTTTCGTCCCGGCTCATGGTGGCCGCCAGATGCAGGGTGTCTGCGGGAAAAGCGGCCTGATTGCAGGGAAGGGATGGAATGAAAGTTAACGTGGGGGAAACGTTCCGGGCCGTAATCTTGGCCCGCTGGGCGGACATAAACCAGCGGACCGTTGATGGCCAGGGTCCACCGGCGGTTCCTTCAGGCGCAGTACCTACCTGCCGATGGCACGCGGCCGCCACAGCACCACGGCCTGGGACCGCGGGCGCGGGCGCTGGCCTCGCGCCAGGCTCACCACGTCGCCGGCAGCGCCCGCCGCGAAGATCCGGGCGTCCAGCGGCTGCCGCCGCCGGCCAAGTTCCTCGGTCAGTTCCGAGACCCTGCTCTGCAGGGCGGCCACCTGGTTCTCCAGTTCCAGGATCCGCTTGATTCCTTCCAGCGAGACGCCTTCCTGCGACAACCGCTGCACTTCACGGAGCATGTTGATATCCCGCTGCGAGTAGCGGCGGGACTTGCCGGGCGCACGGCTGGGCGAGACGATGCCCAGCCGGTCGTACTGCCGGAGCGTCTGGGGGTGCATGTCCGCGAGTTCAGCCGCGACCGAAATCACGAAGATAGGCTGGTCAGCACTGACGTCCACAGCACACCTCCCCTGCTACAACCGGGCCTTGGCGGCCAGGCCCTCACGGACATCGGCTCCGGCCGTGGCCTCGGCAAACGCCTTGACCGCGGCTTCGGCTTCCTTGTTCAGGTTCTTGGGAACGGCGACGTCGATGGTCACCAGCAGGTCGCCGGTTCCCTTGGACGTCTTCACGCCTTTGCCCTTGACCCGCAGGGTGCGGCCCGACGGCGTACCGGCCGGCACACGGACCCGCACCTTTTCTCCGTCGATGGTGGGCACCTCGATGTCCGCTCCCAAAGCAGCCTCGGGGAAGGTGACGGGGACGTGGATGCGGAGGTTGTCGCCGTCGCGCGTGTAGAACGCATGCGGCTGGACGGCGACGGACACCACCAGGTCTCCGTAACCGGCGGCGCCAGGCTGGCCTTTCCCCCGGACGCGGACCTTCTGGCCGTCCTTGATGCCGGCGGGCACCCGGACGTCGATCACTTCGCCGCTGGGTTCCCGCAAGCCGATGGTGGTGCCGCGGATGGCTCCGGCGAAGGAAATGCTCGTGGAGGCCGTGCGGTCCGCGCCCTTCTGCGGGGTCCGCTGGAATCCGGTCTGGCCGAAGCCGCCGCCGAAGAGGTCAGCGAACTCCGGCGGGATGCCGCCCGCGGAGGGGTTGAACCCGCCCGCGTGCCGGCCGGTGTTGCCCGTGAACAGGCCACCGAACATGTCCTCGAACCCGGCGCTGCCCGCCCCGGCTCCGCCCGGCGCGAACCGGGCGCCGCCGCCCATGGCCCGGATGGCGTCATACTGCTGGCGCTCATCGGGATCCGAGAGCACGGAATAGGCCTCGGAGATGTCCTTGAACTTCTTCTCCGAAGCAGCGTTCCCCGCATTCGTGTCCGGGTGGTGCTGCCTGGCGAGCTTCCGGTATGCCTTCTTGATGTCGGCGTCGGAAGCGTCCTTGGCGATACCAAGGATCGCGTAAAAGTCCTTGTCCACCCAATCCTGGCTAGCCAATGGCGTTTCCTTTCAAAAGTTATGGGTCGGTGGTTGAGCCAACCGGAAACTGGCCGGCTCAACCACCGAAAGTAATGCTACGCAGGTACTGCGACGATGACCTGTGCTGCCCGGAGGACGCGTTCGCCTGACTTGTAGCCTGAGCGGAGCACCTGGCTGACGGTGTCAACCTCGATGTCCTCGCCGGGCTGCTGGATCAGGGCCTCGTGGATCGTGGGATCGAACTCCACGCCGGTCTCGTCGATGCGGACCAGGCCGTACGTCTTCAGTGCGTTCTCCAGCTTGGTGGCGATCGCGGCAAACGGTCCGTCGGTCAGGTCGCCGTGCTGGCGGGCTGCGTCGACGTCGTCCAGTACCGGAAGCAGGGAGTTCAGGACGCCGATGACGGCCATTTCCCCTGCCACGGCGCGGTCGCGTTCAACGCGCTTGCGGTAGTTGACGTACTCGGCCTGCAGCCGGAGGAGGTCGTTCCGCAGCTCGGCCGCCTCAGCGTTGGCCGAACCCGTTCCAGCGGCACCCTGCGCCACGGATTCTTCCGCCGGCACCTCGACGCCGTTGAGGATCTCCTCAGCCTGGGCCAGGGCGTCGCCGTCGGAATCCGTGCCGGAAGCCGCACCTGCACCGTGGGAGCTGCTGCCCCCTTCAGGGTGCCGGGCCTGCCCGGTCACCGGGTCAACCTTGCGGTTGTCCCGGATGACCGGCTCATGGCTGTCACCCTTCTGGCCCGCGCGGTCGTGGTCGGTGGAAGTGTTGTGTTCTTCCTCGTTACCGTGATGGGGCATGGCTACTTCTTCGCTTCGTCTTCGTCGATGATCTCGGCGTCAACGATGTCCTCGTCGCCAGCTTTGTCACCGGCAGCTGATCCCGCAGCGCCTTCAGCACCTGCAGCGCCGGTGGCACCGTCCGGTGAACCGGCCTGGGCGTAGATGGCCTCGCCCAGCTTGCCCTGGGAAGCCTGGAGCTTCTCGAAGGCGGCCTTCACGGCGGCGTCGTCGGTGCCTTCGAGTGCCTTCTTGAGGTCGTCGACGTCGGCCTGGACCTCGGTCTTGACCTCTTCAGGCAGCTTGTCGGCGTTGTCCGCGATCAGCTTGTCCACGGAATAGGCGAGCTGCTCGGCGGTGTTGCGGGTGTCGGTTGCCTCGCGGCGGGCCTTGTCCTCGGCTGCGTGCTCCTCGGCATCCTTGACCATGCGGTCGATGTCTTCCTTGGAGAGGCTGGAACCGCCGGTGATGGTCATGGACTGTTCCTTGCCCGTGCCCTTGTCCTTCGCGGAGACATGGACGATGCCGTTGGCGTCGATGTCGAAGGTGACCTCAACCTGCGGGACGCCGCGCGGAGCCGGAGCGATACCGGTCAGCTCGAATGTGCCCAGCGGCTTGTTGTCGCGGGTGAATTCGCGCTCGCCCTGGAAGACCTGGATGGCCACGGACGGCTGGTTGTCGTCAGCCGTGGTGAAGGTCTCGGACCGCTTGGTGGGGATGGCCGTGTTGCGCTCGATCAGGTGCGTCATCACACCGCCCTTGGTTTCGATGCCGAGGGACAGCGGGGTGACGTCGATCAGGAGGACGTCCTTGCGCTCGCCCTTCAGGACACCGGCCTGCAGGGCTGCGCCAACAGCCACAACCTCGTCCGGGTTCACGCCCTTGTTCGGCTCCTTGCCGCCTGCCAGTTCCTTGACCAGCTCGGAGACAGCGGGCATGCGGGTGGAACCGCCCACCAGCACGATGTGGTCGATGTCGGAGAGCTTGATGCCGGCTTCCTTGATGACGTCGTGGAACGGCTTCTTGGTGCGCTCCAGCAGGTCCTTGGTGAGGTCCTGGAACTTGGCGCGGGTCAGCTGCTCGTCCAGGTGAACCGGGCCGTCGGGGGTGACGGACAGGTACTGGAGGGAGACGTTGGTGCTGGTGGAGGAAGAGAGTTCCTTCTTGGCCTGCTCGGCGGCTTCGCGGAGGCGCTGGAGGGCGATCTTGTCCTTGGACAGGTCCATGCCCTTGACCCTGAGCTGGTTGAGCAGGTAGTCAACGACGCGCTGGTCCCAGTCGTCGCCGCCCAGGCGGTTGTCACCGGCGGTGGCGCGGACCTGGATGGTGGAGAAGTTGTCTTCGTCCTTGCCGACTTCCAGCAGGGAGACGTCGAAGGTGCCGCCGCCGAGGTCGAAGACCAGGATGAGTTCGTCTTCCTTGCCCTTGTCCAGGCCGTAGGCCAGCGCTGCCGCGGTGGGCTCGTTGACGATGCGCAGGACGTTCAGGCCTGCAATCTCGCCGGCTTCCTTGGTTGCCTGGCGCTCGGCGTCGTTGAAGTACGCCGGAACGGTGATCACAGCGTCGGTGACCTTTTCACCCAGGTAGGACTCGGCGTCGTTCTTCAGCTTCATGAGGATACGCGCGGAGATTTCCTGCGGGGTGTACTTCTTCTCGTCAATGTTGACGGTCCAGTCCGTACCCATGTGGCGCTTGACCGAAGCGATGGTGCGATCGATGTTGTTGACGGCCTGGCGCTTGGCGATTTCACCCACCAGGACTTCGCCGGACTTGGAGAACGCAACGACGGACGGCGTGGTGCGGCCACCCTCGGCGTTGGCAATAACGGTGGGCTCGCCACCTTCGAGAACGGAGACGACGGAGTTGGTGGTTCCGAGGTCGATACCTACTGCACGTGACATGTGTTGCTTCCTTCTTTCCTTGGAAACTGGTTGGCGCCCGCTATTGAGCGTTCTGCACTCAACTTTACTCAGGGCGCCTTTGATGTCAACACGGAGTTGAGCGAGGTACGCTCAACTTTGCGTCCGGGCGGCTCCATGGATCCGCCCGGCTGTCAGCATTGGCGCGGTTAACAGCGCTTAAACGCGGACGACGGCGGCTCTCCGTTTTCGCTGTTGGAGAACCCGCCGCCGTCCTGCTTCGCGTTGCGGTGCTGCTCTTGCCGCCGCGCTACCTGTCGCTGTCCCGGCCGCCGTGCAGGGGACCGCCCTCCTCCGAGGTGGTGTTCACCTGGCCGTCCGTGAGCCCGTCCTGGAGGGCATCGGTTTCGCGGGCTGTACCGGAGGTGCCGGCGTCACCGTAGTCCCCGTCCGGGTACTCGCCGTCCTCAGGGTTCCCGGCGGGCTCTCCCACCGTCCCGGCATCACCGTAGTCACCGTCCACGTACTGCCCGCCCTCGCCTTCCAGCCCGGGGGATGTGCTTCCCTTGCGGGGCTGCTCGGCCGGGGATTCCTGGTTCTCGGTCATGGTGCATCTCTCCTTTGAGTTCCGCGTCCAGGCGGGCGCAAGTGCAGTCTATCCAGCAGGTGTTTTGGCCAACAGGGCTTCATCCCGGTCCGGCCGTTCCTCAACCTCCTGCCGCCCGAGCTTGCTGGGCCACCAGATACGGGGGCCGATGTCGTACGCCAGGGCGGGCACCAGCAGGGACCTCACCAGCACGGTGTCCAGCAATACCCCGAAGGCCACAATGAACGCCAGCTGCACCAGGAACATGATGGGGATGACACCCAGGGCGGCGAAGGTGGCAGCCAGGACCACGCCGGCGGAGGTGATGACGCCGCCGGTGACGCCCAAGCCGCGAAGGATGCCGGGACGGGTGCCGTGCTTCAGCGATTCCTCACGGACCCGGCTCATCAGGAAGATGTTGTAGTCCACCCCGAGGGCCACCAGGAACACGAAACCGAACAGCGGAACGGTGGCATCAGCGCCCGGGAAACCCAGGATGTTGTTGAACACGAAGGCCGAGACCCCCATGGCTGCCGCGTAGGAGAGCACCACCGAGAGCACCAGCAGCACCGGCGCCAGGACGGAGCGCAGCAGCAGCATCAGGATGAAGAGGATGACCACCAGGACCACGGGGATGATGATCACCAGGTCACGCTGGGCGGTGGTGTTGGTATCCAGGGCGGTCGCGGTCACGCCGCCCACCAGGGCGTCCGGGTCCACGGCCTTCACGTCCTCGCGCAGGGCTTTCACCGCTTCCTCGGCCTCCAGGGAGTCCGCTGCGGAGTTCAGGGTGGCGTTGATGAGCACCTTGCCGTCGCGGACGTCGGGGGCGCTGGGAGCGCCGGGGGCTCCGGTGATGGGCACGCTGCCCTGAGCCAGCAGATAGGCGTCCCCTACGCCGTCGGCCGCCTTGACTGTGTCAAGCACCTCCTGCGCCTTGCTCTGGTCCGCAACCACGACGGCGGGGCTGCCGCTGCCGGCGTCGAAGTGGCGCGCCAGGGCGTCCTGGCCGTCTACGGCGTTGGAGGCGGTGAGGATGACGTCTGTCTGCGGAACGCCGTTGGCCTTGAGCTGCAGGACTCCGGCCGAGGCCACCAGCAACAGCAGGACCGAGGCGATCCACACGGCACGCGGACGCCGGGAGACCAGGGATCCGGTGGCGCGCCACAGACCCTTCTGGCCCTCCAGCCCGGTCACCAGTTCGGGTTCGCGGTCTTCCGCCGGGACCAGCTTGGGGCGGAACGGCCAGAAAGCCGCCCGGCCCAGGAGCGCCATCAGGGCCGGCAGCAGTGTGAGGGCCGCGAACAGGGAGCAAAGAATGCCGGCAGCAGCCACAGGGCCAAGGGCCTTGTTGGAGTTCAGGTCGGAGAAAAGCAGGCACAGCAGGGCGATGATCACGGTGGCGCCGGAGGCCAGGATCGGCTCGAAGGATGCCTTCCAGGCGGTGAGCACGGCCGCGGTGCGGTTGGTGGTGTGGGTCAGGGCCTCGCGGAACCGTGCCACGTAGAGGAGTGCATAGTCCGTTGCGGCGCCAATGACCAGGATGGACAGGATGCCCTGGCTTTGGCCGTTCAGCTGGATCCATCCGGCCTTGGCCATGCCGAACACCAGCAGGATGGCCGCGCACAGCGCAAAGACGGAAGTCAGGAGCACCATGATGGGCAGCAGGAGGGAACGGTAGACGATCAGGAGGATCACAAACACGGCGGCCAGGGCCACCAGGAGGAGGATTCCGTCAATCCCGGCGAAGGCGGCCGTGAGGTCCGCCGCTAGCCCGGCCGGGCCGGTCACAAAGGTCTGCATTCCTGCCGGCACGGACTCGGCCACGGTGTCCCGCAGCTCCTGGACGGCCTCCTTGACTTCCGCGGACGAATCGATCGGCACGATGAACTGGACCGCCTTGCCGTCCTCGGAAGGAATCGGGCCCACAACGGCGCTGCCAAGCTGCAGCCCTTCCAGCTCCGTCTTGAGGCCCGCCACTTCGCCGAACTGGGCCGGGGTGAAGGCTTCATTGCTCTCGATCACGATCACGCCGGGCACCTCGTCCGAGTCCCGGAACTTCGCCTGCCAGTCCTGGGCGGCAGTGGCCTCGGCGCTGGCGGGAAGGAAGGAGGCCTGGTCGTTGGACGATACCTCTTCAAGGCGGCCGAAAGTGGGGCCTCCTACGCCGGCGAGCGCCAGCCACGTGAGGACCAGGATGACGGGGAGCAGCCAGCGCAGCCAGAACGGGACGCGTTCCGTTCCTGCGGATTTGTGTTTCATGATGCCTTCCGGACGACGGGCGGGGAGTAACATTGGTTCCATATTAGAGTATCTCCATAATGGAGATAAGCGGCTGGCTAGCTTTTTCTTAATTCCGCCGATACTGAGGGGCCTCAGCCGCTGAAGTAATATCCGTCAGTACGCATTAGGCGGTTGCACTGCAAGCGGCCAAGCATCGGGACGACCAGGAGGTGGACATGGCAGACGGCACCAGCCCGGCACCGCAGGGCGGCCCTCCCGGGCCTGCCGGAGGGCCCCATCCCCTGGTCCGCCTCCTGCAGGAATTCACGCTCGAGGCCAACCGCTACGTGGACACAGCAGGCGGCCGCAAGGACATGCACCGGACAGACCTCAACGCGCTGGCCGTGATCATGCGCCACACGGCCAAGGGAAATGTGGTCACTCCGGGGCTCCTGCGGAAGGAACTGCACCTCAGCTCCCCCGCCACCACCGCCCTGATCGACCGGCTGGACCATTCCGGACACGTGACCCGTGAGCGGCACAGCTCGGACCGCCGGCAGGTCCAGCTCAGGATGACGCCCAAGGCGTTCCAGGAGGGCGGCGCCATTTTCGCTCCGCTCGCCCGCCAGATGGGCAGCGCCATGGCCGGGTTCTCGGCTGACGAGCTCGATACTGTCACCCGGTTCATGACCGCCATGGTGGAGGCCACGGTTGCTGCGCGCGAAGAGTCTTCCGCTGGCCTGCCGGACACACCCGCCCCGGGGTAGCGTTTGGTTATGAGTGCGCAGCAGCCTGAAGACGACGTTTACACGCACGGCCACCACGAATCCGTGGTCCGCGCCCATGCCGCCAGGACCGCCGAGAATTCGGCAGCATTCGTCCTGCCGCACCTCGCACCCGAAGCCAGCGTGCTCGACGTCGGCTGCGGCCCGGGCACCATCACGTGCGACTTCGCCGTCCTGGTGGCGCCGGGGAAGGTGACAGGCCTGGACCGGTCACCGGACATCATCGCCCAGGCCAAGGCGCTCGCCATGGAACGCGAGGTGTCCAACGTGGAGTTCGTGGCCGGGAATATCTACGACCTGGACTTCGAGGATGAGACGTTCGACGTCGTCCACGCCCACCAGGTGCTCCAGCACCTTACGGATCCGGTGGAGGCGCTGCGTGAGATGCGGCGCGTTGCCAAGCCCGGCGGCATCGTTGCCGTGCGCGACGCCGATTTCCACGGCATGAGCTGGTACCCCGCCATTCCGGAACTGGACGAGTGGATGGAGCTTTACCAGCGCATCGCGCGACGCAACGGGGCGGAACCCGACGCCGGCCGGCGGCTGGTCAGCTGGGCGCAGGCGGCCGGATTTACCGATGTGGCACCCTCCAGCAGCAACTGGCTTTATGCCACAAGCCAGCAGCGCCGGTGGCAGGCGCGCGTGTGGGGGGAACGCGTGCTTCATTCCGCCTTCGCGGAGCAGGCGCTGGAATACGGCTTCGCCAATCCCGCGGACCTGGCCCGGATCTCGGCCGGGTGGCACCGCTGGGGCTCCACCGACGACGGGTGGTTCCTGATCCCCAACGGTGAGGTCATTGCCCGGGCGTGAGCCCGCACATGCCCAGGGGCCGCACTCGCAGTACGGCAGTTGTGGCCCGCAAGCAGGCCAAACAGGTGATTAAGTAGCGTCAACGGCCACTAAACTTGGATGGTGCAATTCTCCCTTTGGCTCGCCCTGGTGGGCGCCGGAACCCTCATCAGCTTTACGCCCGGCGCCGGAGCCATCAACACCATGAGCAATTCCCTGAACGCCGGGTTCCGCCGGTCCATCTGGGGCATCCTGGGACAACAGGCAGCACTGGTGATCCACGTGGTGATCGTGGCGCTCGGTGTGGGCGTGCTGGTGGCAAGCTCTCCTGTCGCCTTCAACGTCATCCGCTTTGCCGGCGCCGCCTACCTCGTATACCTGGGCATCAGGCAATTCCTGAGCAAACCGAATCTCGAAGAGCAACAAACCGCTTCCCTCCGGAACGAACCTGCCTGGTCCATCTTCCGCCGGGGACTGTGGGTAAACCTGCTCAACCCCAAGGCCATCATCTTCTTCCTGGCGTTCATGCCCCAGTTCATCAGGCCTGAACATCCGCTCCTCGCCCAGTACGCCGTACTGACGGCCACGATTATTGCCATCGACATCCTGGTGATGTGGTTCTTCTTCGCGGCAGCCGCCCGGTCCTTCCAGCGGTTTACGCATTCAGCTCGTGGACAGATGGTCCTCAGCAAGGTCTTTGGCGTGCTCTTCGTGGGAGTCGGCATCCTCCTGGCCGTCATGCACTAGGCGGCCCACAAACCCACCATCCGTGACTAACGGGAAAACTTCTTTACAAGCCTGTCACGCAATATGAATCACTTCTCTGGCCAATCGGGACGATAGCGCGCATGCTTAGTTTCATGAACTCAGCGTCGAGCCCATACCGCGTCATCGCCGTCTGCACCGGCAACATCTGCCGGTCCCCCATGGCTGAGCTCATGCTCGCTGCGGCCTTGGAACGCGAGGGGCTGGACGACCTCGTGGCGGTGGACTCGGCAGGAACCACGGGCTACGAGGCCGGCCGCCCCATCGATCCCCGGGCCGCCCGCAGGCTCGCCGCCACCCAGCTTCTATCGGAGCAGCACATCGCCCGCGAATGGGAGCCGGACTGGTTTCACTCCAGGGACCTGATCCTTGCGCTGGACATCGACCACTATGCCTGGCTCAGCGAAGCCGCCCCGAATCAGGAGTCACTGGAAAAGATCCGCATGTTCCGCAGCTTCGATCCCTCAGTGGCGGGCCTGGACCTCCTGGACCAGGGCATCGAGGACCCCTGGTACGGCGGACACGCGGACTTTGACGCCGTCTGGCATCAAATCCACGCAGCGCTCCCCGGCATCGTGGACCACATCAAGTCAGCCGTGCTTCGCAGCGCGGAGCTGCAGCGGCAGGACCGCTGACCCGAGGTTCGGCGCACTTAGGTTTGTAGTTGAGAATGATTCTCAACTAGGCTGGGCATATGGAGCTCATCGTTGTCACTTCCCTGGATGCCCTTTGCCGCCAGCAGGCCTGCGAGGACCTGGCCGCCGCCCGCCCCGGAAGCCTCGTGGTCCTTCACGATCTGCTGGAAAACGGGGTGGTGGTCCGGCGGACTTTCACCGGGGCCGGCGAGATTGAACGCGGGGAGTCCTTCCTGGAGCACGGGTGCCTGAGCTGCGCCGTGCGCCTGGACCTGGTGCCCGGTATTGAGCGGCTGATCCAGGACAGCCGGGGAAAGCGAATCCCCGGTCCCATCATCATCGGACTGGCACCGGCCACCCCTGCGCACGCGGCCGTTACCGCGCTGAACGGAAAACTGGCGGACCGCGCCACCGTCTCTTCCGTGATCCTGGCGCTGGCTCCGGATGCGCTGGAGGACCATATCTGGGACTCCCACACACTGTTCGAATCCGGCTTCACTCCGATGGTGGAGGATGAGCGGACGCCCGGCGAATGCCTCATCGGCGAGCTGGCCTTTGCCGACACCGTCCTGGTGACGGAACCGGACATCGTGCCACCGGACCCGGCGGCCCGGGAGCGGGGTCTGCACCTGGCCCGGCAGCTTGCACCCCACGCGGACCTGGCGTCCAGCGCAGGTGAGGTCCGCCCGGGACGCCACCATTACCTGGGGTCGCTGGCCCGGACGGCACCAGGAACAGTGCCCTCCGATAAAGTTCCCTCCGAAACGGTGCATCGGACGGACGCTGAACGGACCGGGGGCGCAGGAACGAGCGATGCTTCACCGTTCATGACTGTGGTCCAGCGCGTTGAACGGCCGCTGCACCCCGGACGTTTCCGCCAAGCCCTGGCAACTTTGGCGGAAGGCTGCTGCGTGGTGCGCGGCCACCTCTGGATTGCCTCGGCGCCCGAATGGCGCATTGCCATCCAGGGCGTCGGACCCCGGATCTGGCTTGAGAATACCGGGGCGTGGGACGACGTTCCTCCAACGGAGGTCCCTGCCGGCCGCGGAATGCCGGCGCCTGCCGCCACGGTTATCACCGCCACCGGCGAGTACCTCGACGCGGCGGAATTCGAGCACCTCCTCACTTCCTGCCAGCTCACCGACGAGGAACTGGCGTCCGGCAAGGGCCTGCACGACCCCTTCGGCCTCGAACAGGCCAGCTGAGCTTCAATCCCGCAACCGGTACCAACCAAACAATCAACCCACAAGGAGCACACCATGAAGGTCCGCAACTCACTTCGCGCATTGAAGAAGATCCCGGGAGCCCAGATTGTCCGGCGCCGCGGCCGGACGTTCGTGATCAACAAGAAGAACCCGCGGATGAAAGCCCGGCAGGGATAAAGGTACGCTCTACTCCATGAGCCCAGCCCCCGTCATCATCGCCATTGACGGACGTTCCGGCGCTGGGAAGACGACGCTCGCCGTCGAACTGGCCGCCAGGCTGCGCGCCCACCACAAGGTGTCGCTGTTCCACCTTGAGGACATATACCCCGGATGGAATGGATTGGCGGCGGGCATCGAGAGGTATGTTTCCACGGTGCTCACCCCCCTGGGCCGCGGGGAGGCTGCCTCCTGGGTCTGCTGGGACTGGGAGAAACATTACGACGGCGAACCCCGGGTGACGCTTCCGGCAGAGATCGTCATCGTGGAAGGCGTGGGGGCGGCGGCAGCAGCGGCCCGCCCCCTGCTGAGCGCGGTGATCTGGGCCGAGGCCCCGGACGACGTGCGCCGGACCCGGGCGCTGGACCGGGACGGCGAGACCTATGAGCCGTTCTGGGACCAGTGGGCGGCGCAGGAAGAGGAGTGGCTCGCGGCGGACAACGTCCCCCTCGATGCCGACATCCGCGTGCGTAACCCCGCCGACGGCTCGGCACCGGCCGACGTGCTGCAGGCCCTCCCCTACCTTCCGGCGCTGGCCCCCGCCTTGGCACCTGAGTTGTCAGCACGCCGGGGACTGCGCCTCCGCGCGGAACGCCTGGACGTCCGTCCGGACGCCGCGGGACTCTTCGGCGCCCTCTACGGACGCTCGCCCAACGCCGTCTGGCTGGACTCCTCGAACGCAGGAGCTGCCCCGGACACGGATGCCGGGGAAGCTGCGGAGCGCAGCCGCTTCAGCATCATGGCGGACGACGGCGGCACGTTCGGCCAGTCGGTAACGCACCGTTCAGGCCACAGCCTGCTCAGCGCGGGGTGCGCCACCGCCACCGTTCAAGGCCCCTTCTTCCGTTGGCTGGACACCGTGTGGGGGCTTTCCGCCGTCGAGATTCCCGATGCGTACCCCGGCGGCTTCGCGCTCGGCTGGCTAGGCTGCCTGGGTTACGAACTCAAGCGCGAGACCGGCGGGACCGATCTCCCCTCCCCCACTCCAGATGCCGCGCTCATCTTCGCCGGAAGGGCCGTGGTCCTGGACCACGCGGAAGGAGCCGCCTGGCTCCTGGCACTCGACGCCCCCGATGCCGATGACTGGCTGGTCCAGGCGCGGGCCGCCGTGGAAACCGCCGGTCCGGCAGCGCAAGCCGGCGGCAGCACCGGCGTCGTCCTCCCGGCAGCGCCGGCCTTCCGCAGCCGGGACACCCGCGCGGAGTACCTGGCCAAAATCTCTGCGGCACAGCACCAGATCGGCGAGGGGAACTCCTACGAGGTCTGCCTGACCACCGCCCTGTCCGCGGACATACCGGCTGATGCCCTGGATCCATGGACCACGTACCTGGCGCTGCGCCGCAGGAATCCCGCGCCCTTTGCCAGTTACCTGCGCCTGGGCAGCCTCACGGTGGCCAGCACCTCGCCCGAGCGGTTCCTGAAGATCGCGGCCGACGGCGGGATGCGCGCCGAGCCCATCAAGGGAACCCGCCGCCGGGCTGCAGACCCCGCAGAGGACGCCCGGCTGCGCACGGACCTTGCCACGGCGCTGAAGGACCGCGCCGAAAACATCATGATCGTGGACCTGCTCCGCAATGACCTCAGCCACTTCGCCGTCCCCGGATCGGTGACCGTCAGCAGGCTCTGCGCCATTGAAAGCTACTCAACCGTCCACCAGATGGTGAGCACCATTGACGCGCAGCTGAAGCCGGGTTCCTCCCGGGCCGAGGCCGTGGCCGCCTGCTTCCCCGCCGGATCCATGACCGGCGCACCCAAGATCAGCACCATGGCCATCCTGGATGATCTGGAAGGGGGCGCCCGCGGGGTCTACTCGGGAGCGATCGGCTACTTTTCGTTGAACGGGGCCACGGACCTTGCCGTCGCGATCCGGACCCTGGTGGTCAACGCCCGGGGCGACGGAACGGCAGAACTGACGCTCGGCGTCGGCGGTGCCATCACCGCGGACTCAGATCCAGAGGACGAATACGAGGAAATCCGCACCAAGGCGTTCGGCGTCCTCTCCACGCTGGGAGCGGACTTCCCGGACGCCTGAACCCCGAAACTCCCAGGTTCTACTGGACGGTGGCGGTCAGCCTCGCCACGTTGTCCACGTAGCGGGCCGCCAGGGGCCGGTTGATCCAGTCCGTCAGCTTGAGCTCGTGGGAAATGTCCCGGTACGTGTCCTCCACGGCCCGCATCTTGGTGACGATGTCCTCGCCCAGCAGCATCACGGACACTTCCATGTTCAGGGAGAAGGAGCGCATGTCCATGTTGCTGGAGCCGAGGACCGCCACCTCGTCGTCGATGGTGAAGTGCTTGGCATGGAGCACAAACGGGGCCTTGTAGAGGTAGATCCGGACGCCAGCCTCCAGCAGGGCCTCGTAGTAGGACCGCTGGGCGTGGTGCACCAGGAACTGGTCGCCCTTCTCGGACACGAACAGCTCCACCTCCACGCCGCGCTGGGCAGCCGTGGTGATGGCATAGAGCAGGGAGTCGTCCGGCACAAAGTAGGGGCTGCAGATGGAAATCCGGTGCTGGGCCGAGTAGATCAGGGTGTTGAACAGGCGCAGGTTGTTCTCGGTGATGAACCCCGGGCCGCTGGGAACCACCTGGGCGGTGACGTTCCCCGGCTCCGTGTTGGCCGGGAGCTGCAGCTGGTGCTCCAGCGATTCGTCGGTCTCACTGAGCCAGTCGGTGGCAAAAACAACGTTCAGCGTGGTGACGATGGGCCCGCGCAGGCAAGCCATCAGCTCCACCCATTCCCGGCCTGCCTTGCGGTGGCGGGGGTTGTTGTAGGAGGGCTCAATCAGGTTTTGTGACCCCGTGAAGGCGATTTCGCCGTCGATCACCATGATCTTCCGGTGGTTGCGGAGGTCCGGCCGGCGCCACTGGCCGTGGATGGGCAGCAGCGGCAGCATCCGCTTCCACTGGATCTTGCCCGCGCGCAGCCGCTTCAGCAGCTTCCGGTAGCCCTGAACCCGGAGCGTGCCGATGTGGTCGAACAGCACGCGGACTTCCACGCCCCGTTCCGCGGCTTCCTCCATGGCTTCCAGGAGCTCGTCGGTGATGTGGTCCGTGCTCATGATGTAGAACTCGGCGTTGACGAACTTCTTCGCCTTGCGGACGGCCTTCGTCATTTCAAGCAGGGAATCCGGGTAGCCGGGGATGAGGTCCACCGAGTTGCCGTCCACCATGGGCAGTGACCCCAGCCTGCGGTTCAATTCCCCGGCAGACTTGACCCACTCCGGTCCCGGGTAGTCGCTTTCGACGTCGGCAAGGGACGAGATCCCGGCCCGCACCCTTTCGTTGACCTGCTGCTGCTGCTCCCGCCGGCGGCTGGACAGTTTGAAGTTGCCGAACAGGAGGAACAGGATGATGCCCACGAACGGGACGAAGAAGATGCCCAGCAGCCAGGCCATGGCCGTGGTGGGCCGCCTGTTGCCCGGAATGATGCCCACAGCCAGCACCCTGATCACCAGGTCGGCGATACCCAGCACCACAACCACCCACCCTGGAGCGGTGCCGGCAAGCGAAAATGGCCACAACACGTGCAATAACCCCCGGAAAAATGAGCTCCGGCGGACGGTTTCCAGCCGGGGCACTCCGCCCAGCTTATCGGTGGGGTGCCGCACTAAGCTGGACCCATGACCTCTCCTGCGCCCGTGGTTCTCGTTTTCCTCGACCCCACCCTCCCTGGCGGCCGGCTGGCCGACGCCTCGCAGCCGCAGCTGATGGTGACGGACCAGGGCGCCACCCGGGGCGACGGCGTCTTCGAGACCATGCTGGCGGTGGGCGGAAACGTCCGCAAGGTCCAGGCCCACCTGGACCGCCTTGCCGGCTCCGCAGACGCGCTTGACCTCGTTATTCCGGGCCAGGACGAGTGGCGCCGCGCCATTGCCACCGCGCTGTCCGAGCACCGGGTCCAGAACCCTCCCGAGGCCGGGGCCGGGGCCGGGGACCGGGACGAACTGGTGGTGAAACTCGTGGTGACCCGCGGCGTCGAGGGCGCAACTGCCCCCAACTGCTGGGTCCAGGTCTCGCCCGTAGGCGTCGGCGCCCGGCGCCAGCGCGAAACCGGGATCGACGTGATCCTCCTGGACCGCGGCTATGACAGCGACGCCGCCGAGCGCGCACCCTGGCTGCTGCTCGGCGCCAAAACACTCTCCTACGCCGTCAACATGGCCGCCCTGCGCCACGCGCACAAACAGGGCGCGGACGACGTCATCTTCATCTCCTCGGACGGCAGGGTCCTGGAGGGTCCCACGTCCACCGTGCTGCTGGCCCACGTGGAAAAGGCCGACGACGGCACGTCCGTGAAGCGCCTGATCACACCGCAGCTGGACAGCGGCATCCTGCCCGGAACATCGCAGGGGGCGCTGTTCACCGCAGCCAAGGCAGCAGGCTGGGAACTGGGCTACGGCCCGCTGGAGCCCCAGGATTTGCTGGACGCCGATGCTGTGTGGCTGATCTCCAGCGTCCGCCTGCTGGCACCGGTCAACCACATCGACGGCAAGCAGGTCGGGACGCCGTCGGTGCAGAAGGAGCTCACGGCGGAACTGAACGAGCTGTTCGCGGGCATCCAGTAGGCCGGCCTGTGATTCGGGCCGTTGCACTCTAGGTTCCGCAGGGACAGTGGCCGTAAGGTGTGGTTCATGGACTCGCAGACGCAGCCGGATGGCACCCTGACCTTTGACGAATGCTGGGAACTCCTGGCCAGTGACACCGTCGGCCGCCTTGCCGTGGTGGTTGATGGCCATCCGGAGATCTTCCCGATCAACTACGTGGTGCACCGCAGGAGCATCGCCTTCAGGACGGCCGGCGTCACCAAGCTGTGGAGCGCCCTGTCCGAACGGCCCGCCGCCCTGGAAATCGACGGCTACGATCCCCACACCGAAGAGGCGTGGAGCGTGGTGCTGCGCGGAGACACCCAGGTCATCGAGGACCAGGCGGACAAAGATGCCGTGGACAGCCTGGGTCTTGAGCCGTGGCAGCCGGGCGAAAAGGCGAACTACATCCGGCTCTCAGCCCGCGCGCTGACGGGCCGCCGCTTCAAGGTGAACCGCCCGGACGTCTGGGCCACCCGGGCGCAGGACAGGCGCCGCGCTTCCTTCGAATAGTGGCCTCCAAGGCTCCCCGGCGGCAGGAAATTTCCGACGCCGGATGGGCAGTTCGGCGGCCGCGGGAATGGATAATCCAGACGCTTGCCTGATTGGTTGTCTACGGGTAAAGTCTACATTGTAGATGCGGCAGTGACACCTTCATCCACACTCCATTGCCCTGTGCACGGCATTGAGGTTAGCTGCTGTAGCCGAACGGCAGTACCACCGCACTTAGCGAAGGGAAGCCGTCTTGGCACATTCGCAGTTCGACCTCTTTCTCAAAGAAGCCACCTATCTCGACCAGGCCTCGGAATCCACGCTGGACCGCGACCGCCTGTACGGCCTGTACACCAGCTGGTGCTTTATCAACCAGCAGAAGCCCGGACCGGAATCCGAGTTCTGGGCCGCCATGAGCCACCGCAGGATTGCTTCCGGCCACAACGGGCTGCGCATGAAGGGCCCCGCTGCCGCCGATTACATCCTGGCAAGCTACCCAGGACTCGTATAGCAAGCCACAGTAGACGGGTAACGGCGTGGACCACGTGCTTTCGGCACGGGGTCCACGCCGTTCCTGCATCCGCGGACTCCTACCTGCCGCCGGAAGCCGGGTAGGCCGCGTCCACCTCCACTTCCACCAGCCAGCCGTTGACCGGCAGGTTCTCGATTTCCAGGGCGAAGCGTGAAGGCCTTGCAGGGTTCACCACAAAGGGTTCTGCGGGTGCCGCGGAGCCCAGCGGAACCTTCACTGCAGAACCGTCGGCGAGGCTGGTGTTCGCAAAGTACTGCCGGTACGCCCGGTTCCAGCCGTCAAAGTCGGCCTTTTCCGTACCCGCAGGGTTCTGGAGGAAAACGCGCATGGTGATGACGTCGTCGTAATCCAATCCGGCCTGGGCCAGGTTCTCGCCGATCCGGCGGAGGGCGTTGATGCCCTGCGCTTCGGTGATGGTGACGCCGGGCGGAAGGACGCCTCCCGGGAAGACGCCCGGGTCCACGTAGCGCTGCTCGCTTCCGGCGGGCGCGGCTGTATCCAAGGCGGACGGCCCCAGTCCACTGCTCTTGTAGATGGCGGTGTTCGCACCGATGGTCACTCCGCTGGCGATCATTGGGTTGTCCTGGCCGGCTGGGAGGTTGGACACTGTGGTTCCGGGTTTTGGTGCGGTGAGGTCCTGGAACACTGCCGGCGCGGCGAAGGCGGCGGTTGCGGTGAGGCTTATGCCGGCGATACCGGCACCGATCAGGGCGAGTCTGCGGCGGAGCATGGGTTTCTTTTCTGTCGAGGTGCGGGGGCTGGCGGGGGTTGCGGCGCTCATCCGGCCACCATCGCCGCTGCCCGGGTGTGCAGGGAGGTGACGGCGGCGCGGGCGGAGGTCATGGCACCGTGCTGCCAGGCGATGGCGTGGCTGAGGTGGTCGCCGGCGAAGTAGATGTTGCCGGACGGCTCCAGCAGCTTGGCGTATCTGGCATCGGTCTGTGAGGGCCAGCCCACCCAGGCGCCCTCGGAGAAGGCGGTGCTGCCCCAGTCCACCGAGAACGACGCCGCAACGTCCTTCCGGTACACGTCACCATGGATCCGTGCACCCTGGTCGAGGGCGCGGCCCAGGCGCTTCTCCGGGCTGAGTTCCTTGTAGACGCGCGCGCTGGCACCTGTGTTGTAGTAGCCCACCATGGTGCCGCGCTGCCCATGGAACCCGGTGGACGGGTACCACATGTTGCCGAGGTCGATGTTGGTGTTGGTGATGCCGCCGTAGATCCGGTGGTCCTCTTCCCACCAGCGGCGGGAGTACTCGATGCCGATCTTGCCGGCGTCGCTGGGGCTGGCGAACTTCAGGGCATCGATGACGTCCGCGGGGAGGTTGCCCGGGACCTTGGCTGCGATATGCGGCGGAAGGGTGCAGACGGCAAAGTCTGCTTCGATCATCTTGGCCTGGCCGCCCGGGTTGGTGTACTCCACCGAAACGCCGGCGGCGGTGTTGTTCATGGAGAGGACCTGGGCGCCGTACACGAATTTGTCTTTGCCGATGGCGGCCTCGAACGCATACGGGATGCGGTCCATGCCGCCCACGGGCTGGAACATCATCATGGCCTGGTCCCAGCCGAATTCGAAGGAGAAGTAGTTGCCCACACCGCTGGCGAAAACATCGGACAGGGCATCCGGTGCCAGGGGCGTGCCGACTTCCAGGCCGGCCCCCGGGGCGACGGAGTACCCCTTACGGCCCGTGCCGGTGTACTTGAAGCTCGCCGCGGCATCTCCGGGCACCTTATTGCCAATGGCGCCGAAGCTCTTCAGGAAGGAAATCAGGTTCTCCTTGTCCGCTGCGCTCATGTAGCTGTCCAGGGCACCCTGGTCAGTGGCTTTGGCCAGCAGCTCGGAGACGTAGCCGTAGACGTCAGCTTTGGCAGCGCGGTGCCGGACGGGCGTGTTGGAGAGCTTGCTGCTGCCTTCGCGGAAAAGGTAGCCGTCCGCGTTCTGGTTGGTGAAGGGCTCGATGGCCACCCCGAGTTCCTTGCAGTAGTCCAGGGTGATGTGGTGCTGCGGGATGCGGCCCGGCCCCGCGTTCATGTACTGGTCCTTCGAGAACGTGGCCCGCTGGGTGATCCCGCGCATGTCCGTCTCTTCGGTCCCGCCGCGCACGGTCCAGTTCCGCCCGCCCGGACGCATCCGTGCCTCGAGGATCGTGACCTTGTAGCCGGCTTTGCCCAGTTCGTACGCCGTCGTCAGGCCTGCGATTCCCCCGCCCAGGATTACCACGCTCTTGCCCTTGCCCTGCAGGTCGTCGGCACGGGGAGCGGCAAACGCAGGAGCTGCTGTATCAGGGGCAAGGCCCATGGCTGCCATCGTCTGGTACATCACCCCGGCTCCCCCCACCATTCCCACATAGCGGAGGAAGTTCCTGCGAGTAGCATCTGTCATGTTGTTCCCTTTCACCGGAGTGTTACATGGTGAGCGTAGGGATGAAATGTTTCGTCAAATGCTGTGACGGTATCGGTGTTGCGGCGTTTGCGTTTCGGTCACGTAAACCCTGCTCCCGCCCATGGAGCGCCCCCCTGAAAGGTGCCTGGTACATGACTGGCAGCAGTGCCTACCTGCGCGAACGGCTCCTCATCCGGTTGCTCGAGGACTCGGATGCGGCCGCCCTTGCCGGGGCCTATCAGCGCAATCGAGAGCACCTGGCTCCTTGGGAGCCGAAACGCACTGACAGGTTCTTCACCAGCGGGCACCAGGCGGACATCATCCGCGCCAAGCTCGCCCAGCACGCGTTGGGCACCGAAGTCCCTTGGGTCCTGGTCGAAGAGGAGGACGACGGCGGAGGCACAGTGTGCGCCGGCCACCGAGCCGGGCGCGTGGTTGGGGCGGTCACGCTGACGGGAATCGTGCACGGCCCCTTCCTCAGCGCCAACCTGGGCTATTGGGTGGATCACGAACTCACCGGGCAGGGGATCGGCACAGCCGCGGTTCGCCACGCAGCCAACTACGCCCGGACGTCGCTTGGGCTGCACCGTATCCAGGCGGCAACCCTGCTCCACAACACAGCATCGCGGCGGATCCTGCAGCGGGCGGGGTTCCGGGAGATCGGGGTTGCGCCGGAATACCTGAAGATCGCAGGGCAGTGGCAGGACCACCTGCTCCACCAGCTGATCCTGCCGCACCCCTGAGCCCCGCGCGTCGGGCTCCAGGCAAGAGCGCATGGGCTCCGCCGGGGCGCGTCCTCAGGTGGGGATGATCTTGAAGAGGAACCGCGTCCGCACCATGAGCCAGAGGAGCCCCAGCACCACGGCGTAGGCCAGGGTGTTAATGAGGATGTTCTCTTGCTGGAGGGCCGGGATGTTGGCGATGACGGCGATGAGGACCACATGCATGATGAACACGTAGAGGGTGGCGCGCCCCAACGGGACCAGGAACCAGCCCAGGGCTCGCTGTACCGGTTTCCAGTAGGCGGTGAGGAAGGCATAGGCCGCCACCACCAGGACCAGGACGTTAAGCAGCCGGCCCGGGGCAAGGTAGGTGCGCCCGAAGAAGAGGTCGTACATAGCCCGGTAGGCGGTGTCCGGAATGATCTCCAGGCGGACGTCAAACCCGTTGGCGAGGTACGGGTTGCCCCAGGATACGAAGGCGAACGCGAAGGCCAGGGCAGTGCAGGCCACCACCACCCCGGTGTGCGATGAAAGCCAGGCCACGATGCTCCGCCGGTGGAACCCGGCCGCCAGGCCGATGACGAACAGCACCTGCCACACCAGCAAGGGGAATGAATCCTCGAACTGCGACGGCAGGATCCTGAAGCGCGTCACCGATCCCACCGCGTACACGGCCAGCGATGCCGCCAGCACCCAGACAGCCTTGCCGCGGTTCAGGGCGGCCAGGATTAGCGGGCTCGCTAGCAGCAGCACCACATAGAGGCCCATCACGTTGAACTGCCAGGGCCCGAACTGGAGCAGCAGGATGGCGGGAAGCACCTGCGCCGGCACAGGGAACTGGAACAGTGTTTCCATGCCCGCGTAAAGATCGTAAGTGCGTCCAGCTCCTTCGTGCCCTGCCCCGCCGGTGCCCTGGTCCACGAAAGTTGTAAGCGCCTCGGACCGGAAGAAAGGCAGCAGAGACAGGAGGAAAACGCCCACCAGCACCACCAGTGCCGTTACGTAGAGTTTGCCTGCCCGGCGCGAGGTGAGGTCCACCACCGTTCCAAAATCGTCCTTCGCCCTGGGCCCGTACACCATGCCCACCACCAGGCCGGAGAACAGAACGAACAGCTCGGCACCCGAAACGAAGCCCACCGCTTCCTGGGTCAGGAGCTGGAACAGCGACACCATGCCCAGGTGGTTCACCACCACGAACACGATGGCCAGGCCACGGAGCAGGTCCACGCGTGAGTCCCTGCTGGCCAGGTCGCTGTAGCCCCACGCCGTGACCGCACTCAACCTGGCGGGGAGCTGCCACAGCGCCGCCAGGAGGATGATGAGCGCGGCCCCAACGGTCCAGGCGGCAGCCCCCGAAAGCGTGTTGGACCTGACGAACCCGGGACCCGAGCTGACATCGGTAACGGGCCCCGTCTGCACAGTCGACTCCTCAAGCCGGGTGTGGGCAGCGTCCGCAATACCGGCGTTTCCGGTGAGCCGCCAGTCGATGCTGGCCACCCCCGTGTCCCGTGTGCTGGTGCGTTCGTCCCAGAGCAATGCCCCGGTCAGTGCGAAGTCGGGTGATGCGGCGACGCCCAGGACCTGGTCCCACCAGCCGTTCTTGATCTCCGCTTCCGCGGCGCCTCCGGAGGACGGGCTGTAGAAGGCTGACGTCTGCAGCATGAAGGGCTTGTCCCGCCCCGCGGCATATGTCCCGTAGAAGTTCTCCCCGCCGGAAGCCGTCAGCATCTCCTGCAGCTCACCGGCTCGGGGCACGGTATTGACGGCGGCGCCCCCTGCGGTGTCATCGTGGTAGGCCGTCAGGCCCACCCAGTCCACGGCGTCGTCTCCCGGGTAGTAGGGTTCGTAGGCTTTGTCGGAGCCATTCCAGGTGCCGTCGCCATTGGTATCCAACGGGGTAAAGCCTTCGCTGCCGGGTCCGGGCGCATTCCGGTTCCGGTCAAAGGGGTAGTCCTTGCCCAGGTACGGTTCCCATACCATGGCATGGCTGCCACTGGCGCCGGCATCCCGAAACGCGGCCGTCACCGCCCGGAATGCCTGCCGGTAGTCGCCCGGCTGCTGGCCCCATTCCACCCAGCTGGCATTCATGTCCGGCGCAAAGCGGATGAGCAGCTGGCCCTTGAAATTCCCCTGCATCCGGCGCACTTCCCCGGCAAAGGCTGCGGCAGCTCCAGCGGTGACCTGGTCCAGCGGGACAGCAGGCCTCACCGTCAGCATCGCATGGGCGCCCTGCCCGGCGGACTGCTCCAGGAACTCCCGGATATCGTTCTCCTCCGAGGCACGGAACGGGAAGGCGATGTCGTGTCCGAAGATTGCGGGGGATGCCCCGAGCCTTTCGGAGAAGCCGCCGGCGGTGTCCTCTCCCCATTCGAGGACTGCGCCCAGCAGCGGTTTGCCTTCCTCCGGGAAGTTTCGGGCGGCCTGCGCTGAGCCGGCGGGTACCACCACCGCCAGGACGGCCATCATCACGGCGGCGAGGAGCGCAGCCACCCTGTGGAGGGGCCGCAGCTGGCGGCTCCGGGCGGGATGTGTGGGCGCGGCGGCGGATGGCGTGCTGATGAAGACCCCCCAGGGACTGATTTCTCCAGTATCGGGGCGGCGGCCCCTGCAGAAACTTTATCGGCCTGACCCGGGCGGCAGGCACCTGGCGCCCGCGCACCCAAGGTGGTGTCGCCGTCGTACGTTAAAGAGCGGTGACGGACGCCTCTTTTGCGCCGCGGCTCCGCCCTGCATCCTTCAGTTACGCAACATGACGACGACGGCGGTGCGGCGCCGGGCGGCAAGTGTTACGTTTTTGGGGAGTAATGAGTACCGGCGCCAAGCCCTGACTGGCCGGTCGGCAACCCTCCTTCCACGGCGGGGTGCCTCAGGTGAATACTCGGCATATCGACCATTCGAGCTGCAAGCGTGAGAGAAGGAGATCCGTCGTGTCTGACGCACCTGCCCCTGAAGAAAAGCTGTCCTACCGCCTCATCAGCGGCCCGGACAACCGTGAATTCTGCGAGCGGATCTCAGCCGCCCTGGCAGAGGGCTATGTGCTGCATGGCAGCCCGGCAGCGACCTTCAACGGCAGCAGCGTCATCGTGGCCCAGGCGGTGGTCCTTCCGGAGGCGATCGCTTCCGCGGATGCCGCAGTGGCGGACGCCGTGGACAGCCTTGAGTCCACGGGCGACGACCTTGAGTTCGACGGCGAGGGCCACGCATGAGCTACGCAGGGGACCTGACGCCGCAGGAGGCCTGGGACAAGCTGGAACAGGGCGCCATCCTGGTGGATGTACGCACCGAGGGCGAGTGGGCCCACATTGGTATTCCCGACACCAAGGCAACCGAGAACGATCCGCTGTTCATCCAGTGGACCTTCCCCGGCGGCATCCCCAACCCTGACTTCATCAACGACCTCAACCAGCAGGCGCCCGAGGACCGTTCAACCGAACTGGTGTTCCTGTGCCGCTCGGGCCAGCGGTCCATCGCGGCAGCCAGAGCGGCCACCCAGGCCGGCTTCACCTCCTACAACGTGCTGGAGGGCTTTGAAGGCGACCCGGACCGCTTCGGCGAACGCACCGTCAACGGCTGGAAGAACCGCGGCCTGCCAACCAACCTGGGAAAGATCTAAGTGACCTTCAACGAGGATGCCGCCGGCTGGAGCCCCGACACCCAGGCCGTGCGTGGCGGGCTGGACCGCACCAACTTCCAGGAAACCAGCGAAGCAATTTTCCTGAACTCGGGCTTTGTCTACGAATCCGCGGCTGCCGCCGAGCGCGCCTTCACGGGCGAGGACGAGCGCTTTGTCTACTCCCGCTACGGCAACCCCTCCGTGGCCACGTTCCAGGAGCGGCTCCGCCTGCTGGAAGGAACCGAGGCGTGCTTTGCGACGGCGTCCGGGATGTCCGCCGTGTTCACCGCCTTGGGTGCCCTGCTGGCAGCCGGCGACCGCGTGGTTGCCGCCCGCTCACTGTTCGGATCCTGCTTTGTGATCCTCAACGAGATCCTGCCGAGGTGGGGCGTGGAAACCGTCTTCGTGGACGGGCCTGACCTGGAGCAGTGGCGCGAGGCCCTGTCCAAGCCCACCACCGCCGTCTTCTTTGAATCGCCGTCCAACCCGATGCAGGAGATCGTGGACATCGCCGCGGTCAGCGAACTGGCGCACGCGGCCGGGGCGACCGTCGTCGTCGACAATGTCTTTGCCACTCCCCTGCTGCAACGCTGCGGGCAGCTTGGCGCGGACGTCATTGTGTACTCCGGCACCAAGCACATCGACGGCCAGGGCAGGGTGCTCGGCGGCGCCATCCTGGGCACCAAGGAGTTCATCGACGGACCGGTGAAGCAGCTGATGCGCCACACCGGACCGGCGTTGTCCGCGTTCAATGCCTGGGTCCTGACCAAGGGCCTTGAGACCATGTCGCTCAGGGTCAACCATTCCTCGGCCACCGCCCTGCGGCTCGCGGAATGGCTGGAGGAGCAGCCCGCCGTCAGCTGGGTGAAGTACCCGCTCCTGAAGTCGCACCCGCAATACGAGCTGGCCGCGAAGCAGATGGGCGCCGGAGGCACCGTCCTCACCCTCGAGCTTGCGCCATCCGGGGGCCGTTCCGGGAAGGAAGCAGCGTTCGCGCTGCTGGACGGGCTGCGGATCATCGACATCTCCAACAACCTGGGCGACGCCAAGTCCCTCATCACCCACCCGGCCACCACCACGCACCGCGCCATGGGGCCGGAGGGCAGGGCGGCGATCGGCCTGAGCGACGGCGTGGTGCGGCTTTCCGTCGGCCTGGAAGACGTGGACGACCTGATCGGCGACCTGGAGCAGGCGCTCAAGCAGATCTAGCACTCCGGACGGTGGTGGGCATGCCTGGAACGGTCGCTGCTCCCGGCTGGCAGCTGCTGCTGTCCAACATCCCCCTGCCTGAGCAGAACCTGCTGGGCATCGCCGCCGGCGCGGCCCTTCAGCGCCTGGTTCCTATCCGGCTTTCGCGGGTAACCGGCCGCCGGCAGAGGCTTCTGCGGATAACGGGCGGCGCATCGCTCGCCGCCGGTGGCATCCTCGTCGCCTGGTCATGGTGGGCAGCCCGCCGCACTTTCCTCGCCCGACCGGCTGAGCTGGTGACGTCCGGCCCGTACTCATTCTCGCGCAACCCTATGTATGTGGGCTGGACGCTGCTGCATCTGGGCACTGGGCTGGTGCGGCACAACGCGTGGACCCTGGCCGCACTTCCGGTGGCGGCCGCTGCCGTCCATCGCCAGGTTTTGCGGGAGGAGGCCAGCCTCGCCGCTTCCTTCGGTGGGGCGTTCGCTGAGTACCGGCGGGTGGTGCCGCGCTATGTGGGAAGAGGCTGTGTGGGCAGGCATTCTGTGGGAAGGGGCTGTGTGGGCAGGAATTCTGTGGGCTTCAGGCGCTGATAACGGAGAGGCGGACTTCCACGGCGTCGCCTTCACTGATCCGGGACTTGGCCCTGACGGCCTTCTTGACCGGCAGGAGGTACGTCCCCTTGTGGGCATCCGGGAACAGTGAAGTCTGCCAGGTGTGACCGGAAATTTCCGCTGTCACCCGGATTGAGCCGAATGCTTTGTTGTGCCCCGCGTTTCGTGCTTGGATATCGTCCGCCACGTCCGGCGGCAGGGTAAGGAAATGCCAGCCGGCCTCGCCCGGGTACAGCCACAGTTCGGCTGTGAAGGAGTACGACGACGTCACGCGCCGAGTATGGCACGCCCGCGGTGGTGCCGCCAGGGATGTGGATATTTAGCAGTCCACTAGTTATCCACAGCCCCTGCTGCACGGCTCTTTTTGTCAGACCCCCGCAGGATGATGTCTGTATGGAAAGCAATCCGGTGGTGGTGGAGGCGGAGGCAGCGGTTGACGCTTCTGTGGCTGCTTTTACGGCCGTGCTCGCGGGCGGCGGTGCGGCTGTTTCCGGCCCGTCCGGTTCTGGCGCTGCTGTTGCCGGTTCGCCTGTTTCTGGAACTGCTGTTCCCGGGTCGCCTGCTTCCGGTCTTGCTGGCGGGGTTGATGATGATCCGTTGCAGCGGGTTGCTGACGGGGCTTTGGATGTCCTTGCCGGGGTGGCCCGGTCGGAGGCGAAGCTGGCGGCGGTGAAGGCGCAGGCGGTTCAGGTGTTGGCTGCCGCCACGAGTGTGCTGAACGGTCCGCCGTCCTCCCCGCAGGAGGCCACGGCCCAGGACCGGAGCCTGGTGGCCGAGGTCAGCTGTGCACTGGCCATCGGTGACCGCGCCGCCGGCGCCTTGTTGGCCGAGTCCCACGCCCTGACCACGGCCCTGCCCCGGACCCTTGCCGCGTTGGGGTCCGGGACGATTTCCTGGGCCCATGCCCGAGAAATGGTGAACCAGACCGTGGGCCTTGACCGGGCCGGGGCCGCCGCTTTGGAGGAGTATTTCCTCGATCCGGATACACCGAGACCTGACGGTGCGGCGACGATCGGGGAGATGCCGGCGTACCGGTTCAAGGCCAAGTCCCGGACCTGGCGGGAACGCCACCATCCCGAATCGCTGGAGAAACGCCACGCCAAGGGGGTGGCGGACCGGCGGGTCGAATACGCACCTGACCAGGACGGGATGGCCTGGCTCTCGGCCTACCTCCCCGCCCACCAGGCCATAGCAGGCTGGAACCGGCTCAACGCCCTCGCCCGCGCCGCACAAGGACCCCACGAGGCCCGCACCCTCACCCAGATCCGGGCCGATACCTTCGCCGAAGCCATCCTCACCAGCGGCACCGGACACACAGATTCCACCCACGGGAGAGCCGACAGTCCCAGCGTTCCTGCAGACACCAGCGCCGGTGCAGGTGCCGGAACGGATCCCGCCGGGCTGTCGCCGCGGATCCGGGCGCAGGTTCTCGTCACCGTGCCGGTCCTCACCCTCATGGGCCAGACCGACGAGCCAGCAATGCTCGACGGGTACGGACCCATCCCGCCCTCCATGGCGAGGGACCTGGTCGCGAACGGGGCGGAAGCGTTCCACCGCGTCCTGGTCGATCCGAGGGACGGGGCCCCGCTGGAGATCGGCCGGACCAGCTACCGGGTCACCAAAGCCATGCGGAACTGGCTGCGGATGCGGGACGGCAAATGCCCCTTCCCCGGCTGCAACAACCCGTCGTTGGATAACGAGGCAGACCACCTCCTCGCCTGGCACCACGGCGGAACCACCGGCATCAGCAACCTCGGACAACCCTGCCCGAAACACCACAAACTCCGGCACACCACCGGCTGGAAACCAACACCAGCCACCAAAAACCAACCACCCGGCTGGACCTCACCCACCGGCCGCCACTACAAAAGCGAACACCAAGACTGGCAACCACCCCACTGGCCAGGCTGGGTTACTGAAACGTGGAGTGCGGCAACGAAACCGGAAGGACAACCGATTTTGGTGCTCGGAGGCATGCCTCTCCAGGGCTTTGTTGAGCACTTTGGGATGCCCCAGGACCTGGACCTGCCCGATGACTTCGATCCGCCAGACGTGGACGTGCCGGAAGACCCCGGACCCACCGAGGATGAACTCCCCAAGGACCCGTTCCCTGAGTGGCACCTACTGCTGGAAGCGTCCCTTTCTGTCCTTTAGGAGAGAGCAAACATCGCCTCTTTAGGACAGAGCAGGATCGCCGGATACCGCGGTCTGCCCAGCGCCACCGAACACCAAAATTGACGAGGTTCCCGAAGCGTATGACTTGCCGTACGCGCAGGATCCTCGTCTACCCAGGACTGCCTATGACTGCCGGACGCGCAGCAGGTCCGGGGCCGCTTCCACTTCCGAGAGGTCCATGGCACCACGCATGGTGATATTCACCGCGTGGTTAACCACGGCGCCCAGGCCGAGGTCCTCGGGCGGGGAACCTTCCATGGCCTTGTCGCGGACCCGGCGCTGCTCAGCTGCCCCGGTGCCGCGGGCGATGATGTCCTCCACCCCCTGCCGCACGATGGCGAGCTCCCCCTGTTCGTCCAAAACCGGCGCCAGGTAGTCCACCAGCGAACGCACCACATCCGCGGCCCGGGCCGGCCGGAAGGTGCCGAAATCCAACAGCTCCCCACTAAGCCCGCTGCTGCTCGCCTGCCATGCAGCCATGCGCAACAGCACAGTGGGCACCGGCGCAGGGTCCACCCCGTCCCGCCACTCCCGGCTGGCCGACTCCACCAGTGCACGCACCAGGAGTGCGATGAGCGCGGCATCCTCGGCACGGAGGCAGACATCGGCCACCCGAACTTCCACAGTAGGATGGTTCCGCGAAAGCCTGGCGTCGAAGTAGAGCATCCCCTCGTCCAGCATCACTCCGCTGTCCAGCAGCCGGGTGACCACCCGCCGGTACGCGGGGTAGGTCCCGTAGATCCCCGCGGGTCCTGAGGTGGGCCAGCGGTTCCAGGCTTGGGTCCGGTAACTCTCAAAGCCGGTCGGCACACCGTTCCAGAACGGGGAGTTCGCGCTCAACGCGGTAAGCACGGCAAGCTTGTCCCGGATCCGGTCCAGGACCGCCACGCCTTCCTCCGGCGATTCGATATAGGTGTGCACATGGAAGCCGCACGTGAGCTGCTCCTGCGCCGTGAGGCCGAAGCGTTCCAGCATCCGGGCATACCGGGGGTCCGGCGTCGTATGGCTGGTGGAGGCCAAGGGCGACGTGGCCAGCGCCGCCACCCTGGCCCCGTTCTTTTGGGCAGCCCGGTCAGCAAGCGTCCGGCCAGCACGGATCTGGTCCAGGAGGACGCTGTACTCCAGGCAGGGCCGCGTCTGGGTCTCGATCTGCTCAAGCTTAAGCTCGGCACTCAAGCCCATCTCGTCGTCGTCGTAAACGGTCTTGTCTTCGGTTTCCAGCGAGCGGGCATCGGGTGCATCATCGGCCGCCATCCTGTGCCCGGACAACAGGGCATCGGCCAGCGCAAGCGGCTCCCCCGTTGTGGGGTCAACAATCAGGAGCTCTTCCTCGACGCCGAATGTACGCATACTGTCATTCTGCGGCAGGCAGGAAGATTTTGGAGGGGCTCCGCCATTCATGACGAACCGTGAATGGTCAGTCCTGGAAGTACTCCACCTTCGCGCCGATGGCGTTCAACCGCTCCGCCAGGTCCTCGTAGCCGCGCTCAATGACGTAGATGTTCCGCAGCTCTGACACTCCCCGTGCGGCAAGCATCGCCAGCAGCAGGCAGGCCGCAGGGCGCAGTGCAGGCGGGCAACCCACCTCCGCGGCACGCCATTTCGTGGGCCCGTTGACATAGATCCGGTGCGGATCCAGCAGTTGCACCTGGGCGCCCAGCCGGTTGAGTTCCGTCAGGTAGATCGCCCGGTTTTCGTAGACCCAGTCGTGGATCATGGTCTGGCCCTGGGCATTCGCGGCAATGACGGCGAAGAAGGGCAGGTTGTCTATATTGAGCCCCGGAAACGGCATGGGATGGATCTTGTCCTCCGGAGCATGCAGCTCCGAAGGCTTGGTGGTGACGTCCACCAGGCGCGTCCGGCCGTTCCGGGCCATGTACTCGCCCGAGATCTCCAGCTGCTGGCCCATCTGGCCCAGCGTTGCCAGCTCAATTTCCATAAACTCGATGGGCACGCGCCGGATGGTCACCTCGGAGTTGGTGACAATGCCCGCGGTGATCAGGCTCATCGCCTCGATGGGGTCCTCCGACGGGAAGTACTCGATGTCGGCGTCGATGGACAGGCGCCCCGTGATCTTCAGGGTGGTGGTGCCTACGCCCTCGATCTCCACGCCCAGCATCTGCAGGTAGAAGCAAAGATCCTGCACCATGTAGTTGGGACTGGCGTTCCGGATCACGGTTGTGCCCTTGCGGTGGGCGGCTGCCATGATGGCGTTCTCGGTGACAGTATCGCCGCGTTCGGTGAGGACGAACGAGCGGTCCCGGGTGTCCGCGGGCGGGGCCTGGACGCTGTAGAAACCTGCGGTGGCCTCCACCGAGAGTCCGAATTGGCGGAGTGCCTGCATATGCGGTTCAACCGTGCGGGTCCCGAGGTCGCAGCCGCCGGCATAGGGGAGCCGGTATTGTGCGGATTCGTCCAGCAGGGGTCCCAGAAGCATGATGACGCTCCGCGTGCGGCGTGCGGCGTCAACGTCCATGGCGTCCAGGTCCAGCACAGCCGGACGCCGAAGCTGCAGATCGGTGTCGTTAAGCCAGATGCACTGCACGCCGATGCTGGTCAGGACCTCAACAATCCGGTTTACCTCTTCGATGCGCGCCAGGCGGCGAAGGATAGTAGTCCCCCGGTTGATCAGGCTGGCACAGAGCAGTGCCACTCCGGCGTTCTTGCTGCTGTTGACGTCCACAGAACCCGAAAGGGTGTGTCCGCCCTCAACCCGCAGGTGCGTCATCTGCGGCTTGCCCACGTTCACGATGCTCCTGCCAAAGATCGCTTCAAGGCGCTGGATCATTCTGAGGCTCAGGTTTTGCTTGCCCTGCTCCATCCGGGCAACGGCGCTTTGGCTCGTACCCAGCTCGGAAGCCAGCTGGCCCTGGGTCCAGCCCTTCTCACTGCGGGCGTCCCTCAACATGGCGGCAACGTGTTCGGCGGTTTCCTGCGTCATAGTCAAATTTATATCACAGATGAGCTATTCGACAGTGGCCGACCTCCCTGGCGGGCCGATATAACGATTCGTTACCCATCCCATGCGATATAGCCGGTAATCGAGGCACCTTGACCTCTTCGTGCCAACGGCGGGACACTGGATGAGGACCTCTTCGTCCAGCGGCAACGGAGGCAGCATGCGCCGCACACCAGCCAGCGAGGCGCCGCCAAGCACCACAAAGCGGGGCAGGGCGCAGTCACACCGGGTACTGCCCGCCGGAAACCCACGGGCCGCGCCGGGAATGTTCGGCCTGCTTCTTGCCGCGCTGCTCCTGGTCACCGGCGCCCCCGCCTACGCCGTTCCCTCACCCGGGGAGGGGCAGCAGTCATTTCTGGGTAACGACATCTCGTGGCCGCAGTGCAACGGAGAATTTCCCTCGGAACAGGCGTTTGCCATTGTGGGCGTCAACAATGGCCTGGCCAACACCACGAATCCCTGCCTGTCCGAGCAGCTCAGGTGGGCGGAAGATTCCGCCGGCCATCCCGGCCAGCCCACAGTCTCCCTGTACGTCAACACCGCCAATCCTGGCGCCGCGGGCTCCTGGTGGCCGGAAAACGACGAGTACCCGCCCGGCAGGGAAGTCCACAACCCTTACGGCCCCTGCAGGGCCGGGGACTACGGCAAGGCCTGCGCTTATATGTACGGCTTCGCCAAGGCGTACGACGACGCGTACTTCCGCGGGATCAGCAACCCCTCCTCGTACTTCTGGTGGCTGGACGTTGAGACGGAGAACAGCTGGTCCCGCACCGACAAGGATGCCAACCGGACCGTCCTCGAAGGCATGACTGATTTCTTCCACAGCATCGGAGCCGAGGTGGGGATCTACTCTACCGGCCAGCAGTGGGACCGGATTGTCGGAAGAGTCAGCAGCTCGAGCAACCTTTATTCGCTTCCCAGCTGGCTGGCCGGGTCCCTCAACGCCTCCGGGGCGGCGAGCTCCTGTTCACAGGAGCCGCTGACGGGCGGCGGCAGGGTGGTGCTGGCCCAGTTCGTGTCCAAGGGTTTCGACTACAACTATGCCTGCCCCTAGGCCGGCCCAGGTATCAGCTTCCCAGCCACACCATGTTCCATGTCCCCAGGGACACTGCTGCAACCACCGCTGTTCCCGCCATCACGACGCCCCCGGCAAGCACCCAGGCATCGAGCGTGCTGAAGGTGGATTCGCGCGCCCACGTCCGGCGTCCGCCGCCGAAACCGCGCGCTTCCATGGTCACTGCCAGCCGTGACGCCCGGCGGATTGCCTGCACCAGGAGCCCGAAGCTCTGCCCCAGCGTCGCTTTCAACCGCTGCACGGCGTTGCCGCGCGAACCCACGCCCCGGGCCCTGCGCGCCATGCCGATGGTCTGCCACTCTTCCGCCATCAGGCCCACCAGCCTCATGGCGGCAAGGGTCCCCAGCACAAAGCGGTGCGGCAGGCGGGCCTTCTGTGCCAGGGCATCGGCCAGGTCCGTGGGGTCGGTGCAGCTCATGAGCAGCACCGCCGGAAGGGCGATGGCCAGCCCGCGCAGCATGAAGCCGATCCCCAGTTCCAGCGAGCCTTCGCTCATGGTCCAGATGCCGACGTCGATCAGCGTCCTTCCGCTGTCCGGAGCCAGGATTGAGGTACTCCACCCCCCCACGGCCGCTGCGAGGATCAGCGGCCAGCCGCGTTGCCACAGCAGCGTCAGCGTCAGGCCTGCGAGCGGGAACAGCAGGAATTCGAAGGCCAGCGCCACCGACGCGGAAACCCAGTCGATCGAAAGCGCCAGCACTGCCGTGATGAGGAAGACGGCGGCGAACTTGCTCAGGGGATTGGCGCGGGTCAGCAGGGCCTGGTTGTCCCGCAGGTTCAGTTCCTGCCTCATGGCGCCACCGGTTCCCCGGCAGCCATCCGCAGCTCGGTTCCACCCAGCGCGGCGGTGAACTCGGCGTCGTGCGTCACGGACACCACGGCGGTGCCGCCATCCAGGAGCTCGGACAGGAACGAGGCCAGCTCCGCCCAGGTGTTGGCGTCCTGGCCGAACGTCGGCTCGTCCAGCACGAGCACGCGGGGATGTGCCGCCAGGACCGTGGCCACGGAGAGGCGCCGCTTCTCGCCGCCGGACAGCGTAAAGGGGTTCGCGTCCACGAGGTGGGTCAGCCGCAACCGCTCCAGCAGCTCGTCCACGCGTTCCTCACCGTGCCCCAGGTGCCGCGGACCGAACAGGAGTTCGTCCAGCACCTTCCCGGTGACGAACTGGTGCTCTGGCTCCTGGAACACGGTGCCAATCCGCTCGATGAGCTGCTCGGCTTTCCACTTATAAGGGTCTATCCCGGCGCCACGGCTGAGGTCCAGGGTGGCGGACACCTTTCCAGCCACGGGCTCCAGGAGTCCTGCAAGGGTCAGCGCAAACGTTGACTTGCCCGCGCCGTTGGGGCCTGTGATGGCCAGCGCCTGCCCTGCCCGGACCTGCGCGGAAATATCGTGCTGGACGGGCGCTGGGGGCACCTTCCGAAAGCCGCTGCGGCGCGGACGTTCCCGGGAAACCGCAAGGTGTTCGGCCGCCAGCAGGAGGCCGCCGGAGCCGGCAGCCGGGTTGCCCGACCTTGCACGCGTCTCAGGAACATACCCGGGCACCCACACACCGGCCGCCGCCAGCATGGTCCGCGCGTCCGCGAGCACCCGGTCCGGAGGACCGTCAAGCAGCACGGCATCATCAGTGGCGCTGCCCGGCTGCAGCACCACGATTCGGTCCACCAGGTCCTTCCACACGGACACCCGGTGCTCCACCACAACCAGCGTGGCACCGGTTTTGTCCAGGCAGCGGCCCACGGCGTCGCGGACTTCCAGCACACCGGCAGGGTCCAGGTTCGCCGTGGGCTCGTCGAGCAGAATCAGGCCAGGCCGCATGGCGAGGATTCCTGCCAGCGCCAAGCGCTGTTTTTGCCCGCCGGACAGGGCCGACGTCGGGTGGTCCAGCGGCAGGTGGGAAAGTCCGACGTCGTCCAGCGCCTCGTGCACGCGGGCCCAGATGGCTTCGCGGGGCACGGCGAGGTTCTCGGCGCCGAAGGCGACGTCGTCGCCAACGCGGGAGAGGACAACCTGCGTCTCCGGGTCCTGCTGCATCAGTCCGGCCCGGCCGCGCTGCTCGCGGGGCACGGCACCGTCAACCAGCAGCGAACCCGTCTCGTCGGACTCGCTGGCGTCGCCGCCGTCGTCTATGTCCCCCAGTACCCCTGCCAGGGCATGCAGGAGCGTGGACTTGCCCGCGCCGGATGGCCCCAGGAGGAGCACGCGCTCCCCCGGGCGGATCTCCAGGTCGAGGCCACGGACGGCCGGCTTGGCGCGCCCCGCATGGCGCCAGCCCCAGCCGCGGGCTGTGACGGCAGCCGGACGCACCGCGACGGATGCCTCGTGCCGCGAAGGGGCGCCCATCAGGAGAAGACGGGCTCCGTTGCCGCCTTGCGTGATGCAAAGGAGCTCAGGACCCCTGTCCTGGCCAGGCCGCGGGTGGCCATCCAGGACAGGGCTCCGGCGATGATGGCGCCGGAGATGGCGGTGAAGATGATGTAGGCCAGCTTGTCGCCGGCGGCGTAGGCGATGTTCCAGCCCCACGGCGCGAAGGAGTCGTTCAGGCCGCAGAAAAGGCCGGCGGCGGCGCCGGCAAGCAGTGCCACGGGCAGGTTGAACTTCCGGTACACGAAGATGGCGAAGATGATCTCGGCACCCAGGCCCTGGACGAATCCTGAGAACAGAACGGACGCCCCGTACTGGGAGCCCATGAACAGTTCACCTGTGGCGGCCACCGTCTCGCAGAAGAGCGCGGCGCCTGGCTTGCGGATGATGAGCATGCCCAGGACGGCCGGGATCATCCAGCCGCCGGCGATGAGGCCGGTCAGGGGCGGGTAGACGGCGTTCATGGGTCCCGAGACTGCGGCCGCCCCCTGGGACCAGGCCCAGAAAATGACGCCGCCGGCAACGGCAATAAGGGCCGCCACCACGATGTCCACGACGCGCCAGGACTTGCCGGCGGGCTTCTTGACTGCTGTTGTTGCCATGTGATCCTCCTGAGGAACAGGAGGGGAAAGTGGACGCGGCTACCGGCACTGCTGCCGCTGCGCGCACTTCGAGAACTCGACTCCCTTGCGCCGGTACTAACCGGATCAGGTTCGAGGGTCTGCGGCTGTCCGCACTCTCAGCGCCCACCTGCGGTCCCTGGCATGGCCAGTGATGCCGACGGCGGCGCTCCCCTGTCGTTGAATGATTCTGTTTGGTGAAATATCCGCCCTGTTGGGCGTGGTCCAGTTTACCGCAGGGAGGGGTAGATTGTGGGCCATGACTGCGAATCCACCAGATGTGACCGAGTACGATCCGGATTCCCGCGATGCCCAGCCGGAGGGATCCCTTGAAGCCTTGATCGCCCGGATCGAGGCGGAGATCCGGGAGCTCCAATTTCCCGGCTTCTCCCTGGACGACTCCCTGAACCTGGGACTGCTCCTGGTGGAGCTGGGCAAGGAGCGCGGGCTCCCCATCGCCATCGACATCACCAAGGGTGAGCAGGTCCTCTTCCACGTGGCCCTGCCGGGGGCAACGCCGGACAACGGGCACTGGATCCGGGCCAAGAAGCGGACCGCCGCCCGGTACGAGGTTCCTTCCCTGCTGGTGGGGCTGCGCGCCCGGCGCGGCGGCGGACGTATTGAAGACAACGCCTGGTTCGACCAGGCCCTCTACGCCGCGCACGGCGGCTCCTTCCCCGTGTACGTCACCGGGGTGGGCGCCGTAGCAACCGTCACCGTGTCCGGATTGCCGCAGGTGCAGGACCATGACCTGGTGGTCGAGGCACTCCGCGACATCCTCCGGTCGGCTGGCGCGGAGTGACGCCCTGAAAGCCTGCACCGCGCGGCGCCCTGCCGGCCAGGGATGACAGGTTTTTCCTGGCATGGACACCCCTGCAAGGCCGGGAGTACATTCGAGCGCAGTGGCGGGTGATCAATCCAGGAGGGCGTCGTGACCGGTCCAGCAACCGAGAACCAGGTCCGGGCGGCGCTGGACAAAGCCTGGGACGAGATGATTTTCATCGGCCCGGACCACCCCTACTATTCCCTGCTGGCGGAACTGGTGTCCGCCGTCGGGAAGTCCTGGCAGCAAGGCTACGACCACGGCCGCCGCGGAGGTCCATACACAAACCCCTACTCATGGGCCGGCCCGGAAGGCTAGTGACCGGCGCCCAAACACCGGCGGAATACAAAGCCTGCTTAGCAATTATTTAGTAATCATGCTTACTATGTTGTCTCCAGGGTTTGAGGAGTACAGCACATGGCAGCCAGCATCCGCCGGGCAGGCGCCCGAACAGGCCTGCAGAAGGCTGCGCTCGCAACGGGCGCCGTGTTCTGCCTGGCCGGCATCCTGGGATTCATTCCCGGCGTCACCTCACACTATGACGCGCTCCACCTGGCCGGGCACGGCTCAGGAGCGCTGCTGCTCGGGATCTTCCAGGTGTCCGTTCTCCACAACGCCGTGCACCTGCTCTTTGGACTTACCGGCGTCCTCATGTCGCGCTCGCACCCGCAGGCACGGAACTTCCTCATCTACGGCGGTGTCATCTACCTGGTCCTCTGGCTGTACGGCCTCCTGGTCGGTGACACCACCCCGGCGAACTTCCTCCCCGCAAACGATGCCGACAACTGGCTCCACCTGGTTCTTGGCCTGGCCATGATTGCCCTGGCCATCATGCTCGCCCGTGGACCAGACCCGGCCGCTGCCGGAGACGGCTCCGGCGCCGGCAGCTCCAGCACCGCCTCGTCTCCAGCGCCCGGCACCCGCGGCCGCTGACCACCATCTTCCGGCCCCCAGTGCAGGGGGCACGGAACCCGGCACACGCCAGACCTGAAGGAGCACCATGAAAATCCCAGCAGCACGGGGTCCCGTCAGCACCGCATTATTCAGCGTCCTCGCGGAGCTGCCGGGCACGGACGGGGGCGCCCTTGAGGCCCTGCACCGGACGGTGGCCGGCAATCTTCCCGAGACCCTGGACATCATAGGCGACGACGACCTCCAGCTGACGCTCTTCTGCCTCTACGAGCTCCACTACTCGGGCCTTGAGGGCGTAGGTGACGAGTGGGAGTGGGCCCCGGAACTGATCCGGGTGCGCCAGCTGCTGGAAAAACCGTTCGAAGCCGCGCTCCGGGAGGCTGCCGCGGCCGCCGCCGGTGACCTGGACCTTCCCGCCGGACCCGGTGTCACCAGCGACGCAGTGGCAGACATCCTGTTCGGCCTGGCTGCACGCGACACCGGCCCCAGCCTCTCCCGGTATGTGGCCCGGAAGGCCAGCCTGGGCCAGCTCAAGGAATTCCTGATCCACAAGTCCATCTACCAGCTGAAGGAAGCCGACCCGCACACCTTCGCCATCCCGCGGCTCTCCGGCAGGCCGAAAGCGGCACTGGTGGAAATCCAGGCGGACGAGTACGGCGGTGGACGGCCCGAGCGGATGCACAGCGCCCTTTTTGCCCGCACCATGCGGGGCCTGGGAATGGAGGACCGGTACGGGGCATACGTGGACGCCGTCCCCGCGGTCTCCCTCGCTGCTGTGAACCTGATGTCCCTGTTCGGCCTGAACCGCCGGTTGCGGGGAGCCATCACGGGGCATCTGGCCATCTATGAGATGACGTCCTCCCAGCCCAACCGCCTGTACGGCAGGGGCTTCCGACGGCATGGATTCGATACGGACGTCACCCACTACTTCGACGAGCACGTGGAGGCCGACGCCGTCCACGAGCAGATTGCCGGCCGGGACCTTGCGGGCGGGCTGGTTGAGGCCGAACCCCACCTGCTGGCGGACGTCCTGTTCGGAGCCACCGCGGTCATGGCCGTGGATGGCAGGCTGTCCGCGCACATCCTGCAGTCCTGGGAAAACGGCGGGACCTCGCTGAGGCAGGCATTGCCTGCTGCGGCCTGAGCATCAGGCCATGAACCCCACTGAAGGCCCTACGCAGGCAGCAACAAAGACTTCCACCAAATTTCCCAGCAATCCGCAGCAGGAGCAAAGATGAACCAGGAACCCACCGAGAGCTCCATTGTGGTTTGCCCCGACGGGCCCCTTATTGTGCGCGGCGACTTTGAGCTCGTCACGCCCTCCGGCGAACCGGTTCCCCGTGACCGCAAAACCGTGGCGCTGTGCCGGTGCAGCGCCTCAGCCATCAAGCCCTATTGCGACGGCACCCACAAGATGATCAAGTTCCGCACCGAACCCCCGTCTGACTGAACAAGTGACGCGGCACGCTGGGCAAGGGACCCGGCAAACGCCAGATAGGCTAGGAACAGCCCGTTTTCCGCCCGCAAGGAGTACTAAGGAATGAACCTTTTCATCAAGCTGCTCGGCACCGGCGTGAGCCTCGGCGCCGGCTTCGTCGGCACCAAGCTGGTCAACACCATCTGGGAAAAGTCCACCGGGCGCAAGCCGCCTACCGGCAAGGACGAGGACGTCCCCACGAGCCTGCAGTCCGCGCTGACGTTCGCGCTGATCTCGGCCTCTGTCAGCACCATCATCCAGGTCCTGGCCAACCGCGGCACCCAGCGGGCCATCACCAGGTTCGCCAAGAGCCAGGACATCGTCTAGCACGCAGTCCAGCCCCAATAGCCCCGGCCAACCGGGCTGTTTCTACCGCTCCCGCTCGCGGGGCCACCCTCACCAGCACTCAGCCGTCGCCGGAACCGTCCTCACGGGCGGCTTTGGCGGCGGCTTTTTGCACCACGGCCTCCAGCTCGTCGGAGGTGAGGAGTTCGCGGTGCAGGTGCTTGGTACGGTAACCCGCACGGCCCACCATGTGCGCAGAGACCGGCACGGTGAGCAGCTGGAAGATCCAGGCCACCAGCAGCACGGGCCACACCCACCAGGTGCGCATCTGCAGTCCGATGGATGCCAGGAGCAGGAACAGCCCCAGTACCTGGGGCTTGGTGGCGGCATGCATGCGGCTCAGGAGGTCGGGGAACCGCAGCAGGCCGATGGCCGCCCCCAGTGACATGGTGGCCCCAACAATCATGAACACCGCGGACAGCACGTCCACCCAGGCATCCAGGCCAGTGGAATCAGGACTCATTGGGCTGCTCCCTCCGGTCTGCCACAAACCTGGCCACCGTCACGGACCCGATGAAGCCGATGATCGAGATGGCCACCACCAGCATCAGGTTGTTCAGGTGCCGGTTGACGGCCATGTCCACGCACAGGGCCCCACCCAGGATGGCCAGCAGGACATCCGTGGCCAGCACCCGGTCCAGCAGCGACGGGCCGCGGGAGATCCTGATGATGGCGCCGACGGCTGCGAGCGAGAAGATCACGGCGGTCACTGCCAGGACTACCTGCATCATGCGGCCGCCTCCGTTCGCAAAATCTCAAGCTCATCCCTGGTACCCATGATCCTGATCAGTCCCGCTTCGATGGACAGCACCTCGTTCTTCAGGTTTTCGACTTCCTGCGGGGAGCTGATGTTCAGCGCGTGCAGGTAGAGGGTGGATGTTGACCGGTCCACCTCAACCACCAGTGATCCGGGTATCAGTGAAATCACGTGGCCCGTGGCTGTGACCAGGAGGTCCTGGTGGCTGCGCAGGGTCACCGCCACAACAGCATTCTTCACCCTGGGACCCCGCCGCACGGCAAGGTACAGGAGCTGCATGCTGGCCATCACCACCTTGGCCAGGAACATCAGCGCAAAGGGAATGGCATACAGGATGTTGAAGCGTCCGCTGAGCTCCACCGGGGGAAGGTAGAACAGCCGTGCCACGGCAACTGACAACAGTGCCCCGAAGAGGAGGTTGCCCGGGCTGAAGTCCTGCCACAGGGCCCCCCAGACAATGACCAGCCACACCAGGAGCGGAAGCTCCTGGCGCAGTGAAATGCGCCGGCGGCTCATTTCCCTCCCCCTGCGGTAAGGACCAGTGGGACGTCGGTGTCCTCGCCCAGGACTGCCTGGATGTAGGAGGACCTGTCCAGCATGTCGTGCGCGGCCTGGTCAGAGACCATGAACAGCGGCCCCGCGAACACAGTCAGTCCGACGCCCAGGACCACCAGCCCGATGGTGGAGCCCACCATGGTGCGCGGCAGCAGGGTGACGGTGTTCGGTTTGGCTCCCGGCCCGGTAACGCGGGCGGCAGGCGTGGCCAGCAGCACAGGATCCGGGTGTTCGGCGTCGGAAGGCCTGCGCCAGAACGCACGGTTCCACACCCTTGCTACGGCCAGCAGGGTCAGCAGGCTGGTCAGCACCCCGCCGATCACCAGCACGTATGCCAGCGGTGTTCCCAGTTCAACGCCGGCCTGCATGAGCCCCACCTTCCCCAGGAATCCGGAGAATGGCGGGATCCCGGCAAGGTTCATGGCGGGCACGAAGAAGAGCAGTGCCAGCAGCGGGGACAGCTTGGCGAGCCCGCCCAGCCGGTCCACGGAGGAGCTGCCGCCCCGGCGTTCGATCAGCCCTGTGACCAGGAAGAGGGAAGTCTGGATGGTGATGTGGTGCACCACGTAGAAGACGGCCGCGCCAAGCCCCGCCACGGAGGACATGGCCAGGCCGAAAACCATGTAGCCGATGTGGCTCACCAGGGTGAACGAGAGCAGACGTTTGATGTCGCTCTGCGCCAGGGCGCCCAAAATTCCCACCACCATGGTCAGTAATGCGGCAACCATCAGCGGGGTGTTCAGTGAGTCCCCGGGGAACAGGAGCGTCTCGGTGCGCACCATGGCGTAGACACCCACTTTGGTGAGCAGGCCCGCGAACACGGCAGTGACCGGCGCCGGCGCCGTGGGGTAGGAGTCCGGCAGCCAGAAGGACAGCGGAAAAACGGCGGCCTTGATGCCGAACGCCACCAGCAGCATCACGTGCAGCAGCGTCCTGGTGCCCTGGTCCAGCTCACCGAGCTTGATGGCCAGGTCCGCCATGGTGATGGTTCCGGTGGCGCCGTAGACCATGGCGATCGAGATGAGGAACAGCACCGAGGACACCACGGACACCACCACATAGGTGACGCCTGCCCGGATGCGGGGTCCGGTGCCGCCCAGCGTCATCAGCACGTAGCTTGCCGTCAGCAGGATCTCGAACCCGACGTAAAGGTTGAAGAGGTCCCCGGAAAGGAACGCATTGGAGACGCCCGCCACCAGGATCAGGTAGGTGGGGTGGAAGATCGAGACGGGCGCATCCTGGTCGCCGTCGGCCATGCCCTGCCCGGTGGCGTACACCAGCACGGCAAGGCTCACCGCCGAGGAGACCACCAGCATCAGCGACGAGAACTGGTCCACCACCAGCACGATGCCCCACGGCGGCAGCCAGCCGCCCAGCGTTACGGCAAACGTGCCGCCGTCCCAGACGGAGGCCAGCAGGAGGCATTCCAGCAGAAGCGTGAGGGAGAGCAGGGCGATGCTCACCGCGCGCTGGGCCCGTGAATGGCGGATCAGCATGAAGGTCAGGGCGGCGCCCAGGATGGGAAGTACGACGGCGAGCGGGGCAAGGCTTGCGAGGTTCACTTTCCGCCTCCTTCCGGGCCAGGGGCCACATTGGTGGAGCCGGGTTTTTCTTCGGAGGCTGCCTGCTCGGCCGCCATCTCGCGGCCGCCGGCCAGCAGCGTTGTCCCGGCAGCGCCGTCGTTGGACGTGGCATGCCCGGCAGCGCCGTCCTGCGAGGTGCCGCCGCTCGAGGAACCCTGGCCGGAGGCGCCGTCGTCGGAGACGCTGTGGTTGGAGACGCTGTGGCCGTCGGTGCCCAGCATGGTGAGCGGGAACTCTGAGGTCTCGGCAGGGACCTCGGCGTCGTCCTCTGCATCGAAGCTCGGAGTCTCGGCAACGCGGAGGTCTTCCACGTCGTCCTGGATCTCGTCACGGCGTGCCAGCACCCACGTGCGGTAAATGATGCCCAGCATAAAAGAGGTGACGGCAAAGGAAATGACGATGGACGTCAGGATCAGGGCCTGCGGAAGGGGATCGTTGTAATCCCCGGCGGCAGTGTCCTTTGAGTACAAGGGCGCGAGCCCTGAGTATCCGCCGGTGGCCAGAATCAGCAGGTTGGTGGAATTGGCCAGGAGCATCAGCCCCAGCAGGACACGCGTGAGGCTGCGTTCAAGCACCAGGTAGATCCCGCAGGCGTACAGGGCCCCCATCACGATCAGGAGGGTCAGGTTTACGCTCATGGTTGGCCCTTTGCGGTGGTCTCGGAGGCGACGCCGTCAGGCCCCTGCTCCCGTGCGGACGGTGAGGCGGAGTCGTCGCCCGCGAATTCCTGCTCCTCGCCGGGAGTTCGGCCACCCACAGCGGAACGCTGTTCAAAGTGTTCATCGATTTCGGCGCCCAGGCTCCGCAGGACGTCCAGCACCAGGCCCACCACCACGATGTATACGCCGATATCGAAAATGGTGGAGGTGACGAATTTGATGTCGCCGAACACCGGAAGCCACAGCTCGATGATGGCGGTCTGGAACACCTGGCCGCCCAGCAGCAGCGGCACTGCGCCGGAGGCTGCAGCCACGGCCAGCCCGATTCCCAGCAGGGCACCGGCGCTCACCGGGGTGGCCTCGCGGAGCTCAAACCGCCCTCCGGCCAGGTACCGGATGGTCAGGGCCAGGCCGGCTGTCAGCCCGCCTGCGAAGCCGCCGCCGGGAAGGTTGTGGCCGGCCAGCAGGAGGTACAGCGAGAACATGATCATGGAGTGGAAGATCAGCCGGGTGACCACCTCGAAAATGATGGACCGGCGTTCGGGGGCCAGGGTCCGGCCGGCCACGATCCACGCATCCCGGGCAGACGCCGCGAACTTCCGGCTGACGGCCAGCGCCGCCGCGTCCCGGCTTCCCGGGTCAACCCCCCGATGGCGGCCCACGGTTCCTTCCGCAACGGTGGCGGAGTTGAGGATCCTGTCGCCGCGGCCGCGGACGAAGATGAGGCTCGCTACGCCGGTGGCTGCCAGCGCCAGAACGGTGATTTCACCGAAGGTGTCCCAGGCGCGGATGTCCACGAGCGTCACGTTGACGATGTTCAATCCGCCGCCGCCCTCGTACGCGAGCCGCGGAAATTCCAGGGACACGGGTGTTGCTATCCGTGCTCCCATGGCGTAAATCGCGGCGAACACCATGGTGACGCCGAAGCCCAGGCCGATGATCACGCGCACCACCCGGTACTTGCCGCCGGTCCGGTCGCGGAGCTCGGGGGGCAGGCTTCGCATCGCCAGCACGAAAGCCACCAGGATGATGGTTTCCACCAGCATCTGCGTCAGTGCCAGGTCCGGGGCACCCTGGAGCGCGAACATCAGGGCGATGCCGTAACCCGTGACGGAAACCATCAGGACAGCCAGGAACCGCTTGTTGGCCTTGACGGCTGCCAGGGCGCCGATCACGATGCCCGCACCCACCACGAGCTGGAGTGGGGAGCCGGGGTCAACCAGGTAGATGCCGTCCGGAAGCGGCTTTCCGGTCACCAGGATCACTGACAGGGGCAGGACGAAGGCGACGCTGAGGATGACGGCCAGGTAGTAGTACAGCGAACCGCGCTGCGTGCGTCCGGTGATCCACACCGCTGCGTCATCCAGCCCGCCGATGGTGTATTGGTACGCCTTGTCCCCGTCCACCCACGGCGGGACCAGGGACTGTGCCCGCGAGACTGCGTCGCGGCCAAAGTACATCGCCAGGCCCAGCGCGAACGTGAGGGCCGTCAGGCCGAGGGCCGGCGTGAAGCCGTGCCACAGCGCAAGGTACCCGGCCTGTTCAGCGGCCGTTCCGGCGTCGGGAGCGGTGGAGGCAAACAGGGCGGCGTACGGCTGGATCCAGGAGTCAACAGGTGCCGGCCACAGCCCGTAGACGATGGTCAAAAGGCTGAGGATGGCCGGCGCGGCGAGGAAAGCGGGCCTGATGGCCTTGAAGGGCGTGGGCTCCACGCCGGGTTTGACGGCAAATGCGCCCCACATGAAGCGAGCGCTGTAGGCGAAGGTAAGGATGGATCCCAGGACCAGGCCGGCCAGGACCACCGTGCCCCAAGGCCCGGCTGCTTCGTCTCCGGCGTGGTGGACGAAGGACTCCAGCACCGATTCCTTGGCCACGAACCCGGCCAGCGGGGGAACTCCGGCCATGGAAGCAGCGCCAATGGCGGCCACCACTCCGAGCGCGCGGGAGGAGCGGAACACGCCGGACAGCTTCCGGACGTCGCGCGTTCCTGACTGGTGGTCGATGATGCCCACCACCAGGAACAGGGTGGCCTTGAACAGCCCGTGGGCCAGGAGCATTGCGAGCCCTGCGAGCGCCGCGTCCGGCGTGCCCAGGCCCACCACCATGGTGAGGAAGCCCAGCTGGCTGACGGTGCCGTAGGCGAGGATGAGCTTGATGTCGGTCTGGCGCAGCGCCCGGTAGCCGCCCACCAGCGTGGTGGCCAGGCCCAGGCCCAGCACCACCGGCTGCCAGTACGCCGTTTCGGAGAACCCGGGCGCAAGCCTGGCAACCAGGTAGATTCCCGCCTTCACCATCGCAGCGGCGTGCAGGTAGGCGCTGACCGGCGTGGGCGCGGCCATGGCGCCGGGGAGCCAGAAGTGGAACGGGACCAGGGCGGACTTGGTAATGGCGCCCACCAGGATCAGTACGACGGCGGCGCTCACCATGGCGCCGGAGGCTCCGCTTGTGAGGGCGGGCGCCTGCTCCAGGATGCTTGAAATGCGGTAGGTGCCGGCCGTGTGGCCCAGCATGATGAGTCCCACCAGCATGGCCAGCCCGCCGGCAGTGGTGACCATGAGTGCCTGCAGGGCGGACCGCCGCGCAGCCAGCCTGGTGCGGGCGAATCCGATCAGGAGGTAGGACAGGATGGTGGTCAGTTCCCAGAAAATGAACAGCAGCAGCAGGTCATCCGCGGCAACCAGGCCGAACATGGCGCCGGCAAAGGCCAGCAGCTGCGCACCGAAGGCACCGAGGTCCTGGTCTTTTTTCTTGAAGTACCTGGCGCAATAAACCAGCACCAGCGACCCGACGCCCAGCACCAGCAGGGACATGACCCAGGCCAGCGCGTCCATGCGGAAGGCGAGTTCGAGTTGGAGCCCGGGAATCCAGGGGACCGTTTCGCTGATGGACCCCGTTCCGGCGTAGACCGGACCGTGCTGCAGCAGCAGCCATATGAAGGCCGCGGCAGGAACAGCTGCCAGTGCATAGAACGCGTTGCGGCCCCAGGCCCTGAAGAGGAACGGAGCCAGCACAGCCACCGAAAAGTGCACGGCAAGGACTGTTATCACTGGTATCTCCGCAACGTCAGGGATTCGATTGTCAAAGTTGGAGCAGGCGGTTCATTCGTTGGGTCCGGGAGGGTCCAGTTTATCAAGGCCCCGGCACCCGCCCCGCCCCGCAAGATGCCCCGCCCGGCGCGGAGCCCGGTATCCCCGGGGGTTCGCTCCGCCTCCTGTTCGCCACGGGCGGATACGATGCATCCTATGAACAGCGCCAGCGCTCCAGGGGCAACGCAGCCGTCCTCGGAACTTGAGTCCGGGAACCAGCGCACCAGCACAGGCCGCATCCTGGCGTGGGCTTCATGGGACTGGGGATCCGCAGCCTTCAACGCCGTGATGACAACGTTCGTCTTCACCGTCTACCTCACCTCCAACGCCTTCGGCGGGGAAGACCAGGCCTCGGCGGTCCTGGGAGGTGCGCTGGCAGTTGCCGGCCTGGCGATTGCCCTGCTTGCTCCTGTCACCGGCCAGCGCTCCGACGCAGGCGGCCGGCGCAAGCTGTGGCTGGGAGTCAACACGGCCGCCGTCGCCATCCTCACTGCCCTGTGCTTCTTCGTCTTCCCGCGGCCGGAATTCCTGCTGCTCGGAGTATCCCTGATAGCCCTGGGCAACGTGTTCTTCGAGTTCGCGGGTGTCAATTACAACGCCATGCTCGCCCAGATCTCCACGCCGCGGAACATCGGCAAGGTCAGCGGATTCGGCTGGGGCGCGGGCTACCTGGGCGGGATCGTTGCCCTGCTGATCGTCCTCCAACTGTTTGTCCAGCCCAGCTTCGACTGGTTCGGCGCGTCCACCGAGGACAGCCTGAACATCCGGCTGGTGGCTGTTTTCTCGGCCCTCTGGTTCTTCGTTTTCGCCCTTCCCGTGCTGTTCGCCGTTCCGGAGCTTCCCCGCGCCGCCCAGGCGAAGCGGCTGGGCCTGCCAGCCAGCTACGGGCTGCTTTTCCGCCGGATCAAGGCCATCTACGCCACCAGCCCCCACACCATCTACTTCCTGCTGGCCAGCGCAGTCTTCCGGGACGGACTGGCCGCCGTCTTTACCTTCGGCGGAATCATCGCTGCGGGAACCTTTGGCTTTGAGCTGTCCGAGGTCATTTTCTTCGCCATCTTCGGCAACGTCGTGGCCGCAGTGGGTGCAGTGCTTGGCGGCCTGCTGGACGACCGGATCGGCCCCAAGCGGGTGATCATCGGCTCGCTGGTGGGCCTCCTGGTTGCGGGCAGCGTCATCCTGGTGCTCGGTAACGGCGACTACACCTTCCTGGGCATGGCCTGGGCCGGCAGCACCACCTTCTGGGTGTTCGGGCTATTCCTGTGCCTGTTCGTGGGGCCCGCCCAGGCGTCATCACGCGCCTACCTGGCCAGGCTGGCCCCGCACGGCGAGTCCGGCGAACTCTTCGGCCTCTATGCCACCACCGGCCGCGCCGTCAGTTTCCTGGCACCAGCGCTCTTCACCCTCAGCATCACCCTGGCGGCTCCGCTGGTGGCGCCGGGCGAGGCGCAGCGCTGGGGCATCCTGGGCATCATGGTGGTGCTGCTCGCCGGACTGCTCGTTCTGCTGCCCGTCAAGTCGCCGGACCAGGCGCCCATCGCCGTCGTGCCTGCCGCCTGACATCCCGCAGGCTCTGCGTGGGGCTCCCCGCTGACCTCTTGACGCCTGATGTTATAGATCACATAATTGTGATCGATAACATGAATCCTTTCAATGACGAGGAGCACCATGACACAGGCCCAACATCGCCCCCGCGTGGGAATCATCGGCACGGGCGGCATTGCCCATGCCCATGCGGAGGCCCTGAAGCTGGCGGGCGCGGAGCTCGTGGTGGCGGTGGATATCGACCCCCATCGGGCAACAGAATTTGCGGAAAAGGTGGGTGTCGGCCAAACCGCCCCCACCCTGGCCGCCGCAGCGGAAACCGGACTGGACCTGGTCGCTGTCTGCACGCCGCCGTCGTCGCACGCCCCCGTGGCCCTGGAAGCCATGGCGCTGGGCATGGACGTGGTGTTGGAGAAGCCGCCCGCCCTGTCGCTCCGGCAGCTGCGGGAGCTCCAGGAAGCGGAACGCGCCACGGGCAGGCGGGTGAGCTGCATCTTCCAGCACCGCTTTGGTACGGGTGCCCGCAAGCTGGCGGACCTGCAGGAGTCCGGATCCCTGGGCAGCCCGCTCACCGGGTTCTGCAACACCCTCTGGTTCCGGGACCAGGCGTACTTTGACGTTCCGTGGCGCGGCCAGTGGGACGTTGAGGGCGGCGGACCCACCATGGGGCACGGCATCCACCAGTTCGATCTCCTTCTCCATCTGTGGGGACCCTGGCAGGAAGTGACGGCATTCGCCGGAAAGCTGGCCCGCCGGACGGAGACAGAGGACGTCTCCACCGCCATCGTGCGGTTCGAATCAGGCGCGCTGACCACCGTCATCAACTCCGTGATCTCGCCCCGGGAAACCTCCCAGCTGCGGTTCGACTACGAGCATGCCACCGTGGAACTCGAACACCTCTATGGCTACGACGACTCGAACTGGCGCTTCACCCCGGCACCCGGCCAGGAGCACCTCACCGCTGCGTGGGCGGACGGCCCGGCCAGCGCACCCAGCGGCCACTCCGCGCAATATGCCCGGATCATCGAAGCCGTCAGCACCGGGACCGTTCCGCCGGTCACGCTCGCTGATGCCTACCCCACCTTGGAGCTCGCCGCCGCAATCTACGCATCCGCGATCACCGGCAAAACCGTCCGCCGCGGCGACATCACTGAAGGAAACCCGTTCTTCGACCGTGCCGACGGCCGGCTGGAACCCTGGAAACTGGAAAAGAGCCACGCATGAGCACCGCCCCCGGAATAACTGCCGCCCCAGCCCCCGCCCACCAGCTCGGCTGGACGGACAATGGCGCCGCCGTCGAAATCTCGCTGGACGGTGTGCCCGTCCTTACCTACACCTACGCCGCCGACGATCCCCAGGCGGAATCGCCCCGGCCGTACTTCCATCCGGTCCGCACCAGGGGAGGCGACCTGGTGAGCGCCTACCGCCCGCACGACCATGTGTGGCACAAAGGCATCGCCTGGTCCCTGCCGCACCTTGGCCCGGACAACTTCTGGGGCGGCCCCAGCTACCGGCGCGGCCAGGACTACCAGTGGCTGCCCAACAACGGCGCCATGCGGCACCTGGAAACCACCAAGGCAGCGGACGACGACGGCACGTTCAGTTTTGCGCACAGGCTTCAGTGGATGACCCAGCAGGACTCGCTCGTGGTCGAGGAGGAGCGTTCCTTCCGGGTAGTGCCGGGGACGGACGCCAGCTACACCCTCATCTTCGACACCGCCATGACCAACGTGTCCGGCGAGGACATCCACATCGGTTCCCCCACCACGGAGGGCCGTGAGAACGCAGGATACGGCGGGCTGTTCTGGCGCGGCCCCCGCTCCTTCGCGGGCGGGACCATCATGGGACCCGGCGGCGCCACCGGCGAGGAGCTCCGCGGCGAGCAGGCCCCCTGGCTTTCCTTCGTGGGGCGGCACGATGAAACCTGCCGCTATTCAACGCTGGTGATGGTTGACGATCCCGGCAGCGTGCATCCGGAGCCTGAGTGGTTCGCCCGGTCAGAGCCGTTTGCCTGCATGGGCCCTGCCCCGTTCTTCAGCAAGGAAGTCCTGTTCCAGGCAGGAGCCACACTGCGTTTCCGGTACGGCGTTGTGGTTGCGGACGGCGCATCGGACCAGGACAGGGCGGAAGCACTGGCAACGGCCGCCCGCGGCATCCTGGTGGCTGCCCCGGCGTCCCCGGCAGGGACATGAACGGCCGGCCGGTGGACAGCCGGATGGACCAGCTCCCCCCGGCGCCGGGCTTTCCCGGCGGCACTGCAGTCACCGGGCTTCGGGTGTACGACTGGGAATCCGCCGACGGCTTGTGCGGCGGCTCCCCGCACCTCCACACGGTGTCTTCCGAGGCGTACGTGGTCACGGCCGGCAGGGGAGAGGTGCACACCATTTCAATGGGAGGCGTCCAGGAACACGGGCTGGCGGCAGGATCGCTGGTGTGGTTCAGCCCCGGCACCATCCACCGGCTGGTGAACAGGGGCGGCCTCACGCTCAACGTGATCATGTCCAACGCGGGCCTGCCTGAGGCCGGAGACGCCGTCCTGACGTTTCCACGCCGCATCCTCCAGGACCCGGACCTGTACGCGGCGCACGCCCTGCTGCCCCGGGATGCGGAGGAAAGCGACGTTGCAGCGGCAGTGCGGAAGCGGCGCGACCTCGCCCTTGAAGGATACGCCGAACTGCATACATCCGTGCTCCGGGAGGGCACTCCGGCGCTCCAGGAGTTCCACCGTGCGGCCGCCCGCCTGGTCCGTCCGCGCGTCGGGCAGTGGAAGGAACTCTGGGCAGCGAACGTCCAAAGCCAGGTCCTGGCAACGGAGCAGGCACTCCGCGAACTGGCAGACGGCTCGGCCGCGTCCCTGGCCGGGGCAGCGGTAGCCAGTTCCGAACAGCGCGCGGGTGAGGGGTTCGGTATGTGCGGGCGCCTCAGCACGTGGGAGGATTCCAGGCTGTGACGCCGTCCCCCGCCGAAACCCGGCCGCCGGCCCGTGCAGCAACGATCTACGAAGTGGCGCGGCTGGCCGGCGTCTCGCACCAGACTGTCTCCCGGTACATGGCTGACCGCTCCAAGCTGAAGGCCTCCACGTCGGAGAAGGTGGAACGGGCCATGGCGGAACTGAACTACTCGCCCAACCTCACCGCCCGATCGCTGCGGACCAAGGCTGCCTACCGGCTCCTGGCACTGGTGGCCGGATCCTCGCCCTACTTTCCGTCCCGGATGCTCAACGGCGCGGCCGCAACCGCCCGGGAAGCCGGATACCACCTGGACGTCGTCGCCCTGGAAGGGGCCGGTCCGGAGCGGACGGAGCGGCTCCGCCGCATCCTGGACGGCGGGCCTTTCGCTGGGGCGCTGTCCTTCGTGCCCATTTCCGGGACGGACCTCCTGCAGGCGCAGGAACGCATTCCCGTGGTGGTGGCCGGCGAGTATGACGACAAGATGCGCGGCCAGGGCCGCATTTCGGACGGCTCTGCGGCGCAGGCCATTGTGGAGCACCTTGCCGGCCTCGGCCACCGGCGGATCGCCCATATCGCGGGCCCGCAGGAATGGCCCGCAGCCCGCAACCGCCTGGCCGTTTACCGCAAGGCGGTGCACGACGCCGGGCTTGAAGACGGCGGGGTGGCCGAAGCGGAGTGGAGCGCCGCCTCCGGATACGCCGCCGCGCAAATCCTCCTGGCCAAACCCGCCTTCACTGCCATCTTCGCCGCGAACGACCACCTGGCCATCGGGGCCATCCGTGCCCTGCACGATCATGGCCTCAGGGTTCCCGCCGATATCAGCGTCGTCGGCTGGGACGACCATCCCGAATCCGCTTTCCTGGTCCCGTCCCTGACCACCGTCCACATGGACCTGGAGGCCCAGGGCAGCCGGGCCATGGAACAGCTGCTCGCAGCGTTGAGCCCGGGAAGCGCGCCCGCTCCGGAGCCCGGTCCTCCGGGCATGCGGCTGGTCCTGCGGGAATCCTCGGGGCCCGCCCCCAACCATGGCCAGGCAGACTAGTCTGGAACCATGAACGTGGACGAAACCAACCTTCCCGGTCTGGGCCGGCGCAAGGATTTCATGACCGCCTCAGGCCGCCGGATCGGCGTGGTGGAGCGGCGCGAGGGCCAGACCGAACTCATTGTTTCGGCCTGGGATGATCCAGACACCTGCCAGGCATCCATACCCCTCACCACCGAGGAAGCAGCCACCCTCGGCAATCTCCTGGGCGGGCAGCACCTGGCCATGAAACTTACAGAGGAGCACAAGGACGTGCCGGGAATCGTCACCCGGCAGTTCTCCATCGCTCCGGACTCCCCCTTCCAGAACCAGCCCATGGGCAAGGCGTGCATCCGCACCCGGTGCGGCGTCTCCATCGTGGCGATCATGCGCGAAGGCGAGGTGCTCCCGTCGCCGGGACCCGACGTCGTCCTCCATACCGGCGACCTGCTGGTGGCAGTGGGTACCCAGGAAGGCCTCGACGCGGCGGCCGATATCCTGCGTCACGGATAGGGCGCCATGGACCCGTTGGCCCTGACCCTCATTGAACTGGGGGCTGTTGTGTTCTGCCTTGGCCTGTTGGCCAGGCTGGCCGGACGGGTCGGAATGTCCCCCATCCCGCTCTACCTCCTGGGCGGACTCGCGTTCGGTGCCGGCGGCATCGTCAAGCTCGACGGCATGAAGGAATTTGCGCACGTCTCCGGTGAGATCGGGGTGATCCTGCTCCTGCTTATGCTCGGGCTGGAATATACCGCGACGGAACTCTTCACCGGACTGCGCCGCTCCTGGCAGGGCGGCGTGCTGGACCTGGTCCTGAATTTCCTGCCCGGTGCTGCCCTGGCCTACGTTCTGGGCTGGGGCGGGGTGGGCGCCATGGTGCTGGGCGGCGTCACCTACATCTCCTCATCGGGGATTGCAGCCAAGGTCATCACCGACCTGGGCCGGATAGGCAACCGGGAAACACCGGTGGTGCTGTCCATCCTGGTGTTCGAGGACCTGGCCATGGCCGTCTACCTTCCCGTGCTGACCACCATCCTGGCCGGCGTCAGTTTCCTCGGCGGACTCACCAGCGTTGGCATCGCCCTGGCAGTGGTGAGTGTGGTGCTGATGGTGGCGCTGCGGCACGGGCACCACGTGTCCAAGGCCGTCCACAGCGAGAACTCGGAAGTATTCCTGCTGAACGTGCTGGGCGCCGCGCTGCTGGTGGCCGGGATAGCCTCGGCCATGCAGGTTTCCGCCGCGGTGGGTGCGTTCCTGCTTGGCATCGCAATTTCAGGCGCGACGGCGCACAACGCGACGCGCATCCTCGAGCCGCTGCGCGACCTGTTTGCCGCCATCTTCTTTGTGGCGTTCGGGCTCAATACGGATCCCGCATCCATCCCGCCGGTCCTTGGCTGGGCCTTGGTGCTGGCCGTCATCACGGCCGCCACCAAAATGGCGACGGGCATCTGGGCGGCCAAGCGCGCCGGCATTGCGCGGCCCGGCCGCCTGCGCGCCGGAGCCACGCTGATCGCACGCGGTGAATTTTCCATCGTCATTGCGGGGCTGGCAGTTGCTTCCGGGGCGGTCCCCGGCGAACTGGCGGCGCTTGCGACCGCGTATGTCCTGCTGATGGCGGTTGTGGGTCCGCTGGCCGCCCGGTTTGTGGGGCCTGTCAGGGCCGCCCAGCCGCCCGCTGGCGTGGCCGCCAACGCCTGAGGCCGCCGTTGCCCCTGCGTGGGCCCGGGGCGAGCGCTTCGCTGCCTGCTAAATCTCCGTGCGGTGGAAGTTCAGGTGGCTGCGGCTCGCGGTAGGGCCGCGCTGGCCCTGGTACCGGTTGCCGTACTCGCCCGAACCATAGGGATGCTCCGCAGAGGACGTCAGCCTGAAGAAGCACAGCTGGCCAATCTTCATGCCCGGCCACAGCTTGATGGGCAGGGTGGCCATGTTGGACAGTTCCAGGGTTACGTGGCCTGAGAAACCGGGGTCGATAAACCCGGCCGTGGAGTGGGTCAGGAGGCCCAGCCGGCCCAGGGAGGACTTGCCTTCCAGGCGCGCCGCGATGTCGTCCGGCAGCGTGACGGTCTCATACGTGGACCCCAGGACGAACTCGCCCGGGTGCAGGATGAAAGGCTCGTTCGGTTCCACCTCCACAAGCCGCGTAAGCTCCGGCTGTTCCTCGGCGGGGTCGATGTGGGCGTACTTGTGGTTATCAAACAAGCGGAAGAACTTGTCGATCCGAACATCCACGGACGACGGCTGGACCATCGCCGGATCGTACGGCTCGAGCACGATCCGCTGGGAGTCTATTTCGGCACGAATATCGCGGTCAGAGATCAGCACCGTCCCAAATTACCGTATGGCCACTCCTGGGCAGTTATCCACAGCAACATTTTTTCGTTGTTGCAGAGCCCTGGTGGGGCTACTGTTACAGCAGTGATTCAGGCGCCGGATGGTCTCCCGGATGGCCCAACAGAGCTGGGGATGTTGTGAATAGATTGGCCGCGCCCTCTTTTATTGGCGTGTTCTTGGCGTTAGCGCTGCTCTCCTCATCGGCGGGCACGCCCCCGGTCCCGGCCGCAGGGCCGCCCGTGAGCGCAACAGGGCCCAGCAGCGTCACCCTGGGCGCTTCGGCCATAAACGACAACGCCGGGTCCTCCTCCGGCGCGGACTCCGGCGGGTCCCTGCTCGCCCCCGCGGTTGAACCGGACATCCGGCCGGCATCACCCACGGACCCCCTGGCGGCGGAACCAGTAGCGGTAGGACCTGTGGCGGCGGAGCCCCTGGCACCCGCTCCGGCAACCAGTCCGTCCGCCGCCACCGTTGAGGATTCCCCCGAGCCCGCAGCACCGGCACCCGTTCCGGCTTCCGAAGAGCCGGCACCCGAGGTCCCGTCCATACCTCCCCTCTGGGCACCGGACGAGGAACTTGCTTCCCCCCCGGTGTCCCGCCAGGCGGCTCCGGAATCCCTTGCGGCCGTTCCCGCGCCGGAAGCCCTCATTCCGGACAGCAACGCCGCCGCCATCCTCACGGTGTTCAACCGGATCAACGAGTACCGGGCTTCCAAGGGCCTGAACCCAGTGAAATACAACGCAACAGTGGCGGCGCTGGCACAGGAATGGTCGGACAGCATCGCAACCCGCGAGGTCATCGAGCACCGCGCCAGTTTCTGGACGGACCAACGCGCCCTAAGTCCCAACAACGGCGCCGGCGAGGTCATCGCCATCCGCACGGACCGGGACGCGGCGCTGCTGGTGGAATGGTGGAAAGGCTCCCCCGGCCACAACGCCATGCTCCTCGACCCGCGCTTCAACGTCATGGGGGCCGGGATCAGCTTTACGGACCGCACGTACAAGATCTGGGGCGTGGTGAACTTCTTTGGCTACACCACCCTTCCCGCCGGTACCACCAATTCCCCCGGCGGAACCGGGTCGAGCACACCCTTCCCGGCGCCGCCGCCCACCGTGTGCGATGCCCCGGTACGGCACATGCCGCCCACGCTTGACCTCTCCGCAGCGGCCATCAAGGGGCCCGGAGACCTGGTGACCGTCGACTCCTCCGGCCAGCTCCTGGCACGCGCAGCCACCGGCGCGCGCACCTTTGCCGCTGCCAAGGTCATCGGCTCAGGTTTTGCCGGCGCCAAGGAAGTATTCACCACGGACTGGGACAGGGACGGCGCCTATGACCTCGTCACGCAGTGGAACAGCGGCACCCTGACCCTCCACCGCGGCATGGCCGCCGGCGGATTCCAGCAGCCCGCCACCCTGGGAAGCGGAGGGTGGGAAACCCTTACCCTCGCCGTCGGCGGATGGTGTGCCAACAACAGGCTCCCCCAGATTCTTGCCCTGGACGGGGCGGGAAACCTCTACCTGTACCCCAACAAGGGCCTGGGCGACCTCTCCGCGCGGGCACTCGTCGGCTCCATCGGCGCCGCACGGAGGCTGTCCATGGTGGATTACGACGCCGACGGGTTCCAGGACATCCTTGCACTCCGGACTGACGGCTCCGTCCAGCTGCACCGCGGCTGGGGCACCACCGCACTGCGCGCGGAAGCCAGGGCTACCGTCGCCACCGGTTGGGGAGACGTCACGGGCCTCAGGCCGCTGCGGGACGTTACCGGGCTGAACTCCACCGGGTTGGCCCTGCGAAGGGCGTCCGACGTCGTGCAGTACTGGGACCTGACTTCCGGAAGCCTCGCGTCGCCGTCGAACATTCCGGGCCCGTGGACCGGGCAACGGCTGGCGCAGTAGGCGCCCCGGCACCGTAGGAGGGCAGCCGCAGTAGGCGGCTTACGCAGGGCAGCCGCTGCTGGGGGACGTCACTCCTAGATGGCCGGCTGGAGCTCCAGGACGTCCTTGAGCCGTTCGAGCTGCGCCACCTCGGTGGAGACGCTCCGCTGAAGCATCCTGTTCAGGAATCCGATCCGGTTGAGCAACCTGAGCCTGTGCAGGATGCCGGCCGTCCCTTCTGCCCGGGCCTCAAGGGCAAACCTGACGCGAGTTCCCGCAGCCTCCGTGCTGAGGTAGTACCCGCCCGAACGGTGGGCCGGCCCGGAAATGGCACGGAACTGGATTTCGGCTCCGGGCCGGGCGTGGGTGATTTCCAGCTCCGCAGGGATGCTCAGCCCGGACCGTCCGGCCACCATCTTCCGGTACACCGCTCCCTTGGAGGCCGACGCGCCCTGCAGCAGCCTGACGCTGCGAACCGAGTCGTTCCACGCGGGCAGGTTGGTCGCATCAAGCAGGTACAGATACACGGCCATGGCGTCCCGCCGGATAAGGAGCTCGTGTTCTGCGAATGCCATGGGGATCTTCCTGTGGTTGAGGTTCAACTGCCGCAGCAGCTGCAATCCCCCCGGCCCCGCAGCTACCCGGTTCAGGTTAGCCAGCGCTCCGCAGGCCCACCTAGCCACGGCAGGCGACGTTATTGAAGAGTTACTGGATGACGTGCCCCTGACCGGGACACGAACGGCGCGCAGCGTGTGTGGGCAGGGCAGGCAAAGTTCTGCGCTAAGCTATGTTCTGCCCCTCCACGGCGGGGCAGCGCGGCTGTAGCTCAATGGTAGAGCGCTAGCTTCCCAAGCTTGATACGCGGGTTCGATTCCCGTCAGCCGCTCCACTGCTTGCAGCGGGACAGAAGACAAACCACCCCGGCGACCATTAGGTGCCGGCGTGTATCGTCAGAAGTCAGGAACCTCTTCGGTTCCGCTACAGGAGCAATTCATGGCTGACAAGTCCCCGCGTCAAACAGCATCCAAAAAATCCGGCAAGTCCATCAAGGAAAAGCGGGCCGACAAGAAGGCCGCTTCCGCCCCGGCCAGCTCCCTGGACATCACCTCCAGCAAGGCCGCCAAAAAGAAGTGACAGGGCAGCAGAAAAGACTGACCCTCGGCGTCCTGGCCTCAACGAAGAAGCCCGATGAGCGCCGGCTCCCCATCCATCCGCTGCATTTCGAGCGCATCGCACCCGACATCCGCGAGCACATCATCCTGGAAACCGGCTACGGCGAGCGGCTGGGCGTCTCGGACGAACACCTCTCGCCTTTGGTGGGCAGGATGGCCGGCAGGGAGGCGCTGCTGGCGGAGGCCGACGTCGTCCTCCTGCCCAAGCCGCAGCCGGAAGACCTCGCCGACATGCGGGACGGCCAGGTCCTCTGGGGCTGGCCGCACTGCGTCCAGGACCGCGCCATCACCCAGCTGGCCATCAACAAGAAGCTCACGCTGATTGCCTTCGAGGCCATGAACCACTGGGCCAGCGATGGCGGCTTCGGACTGCACGTCTTCCATAAGAACAACGAACTCGCGGGGTACTGCTCCGTGCTGCACGCCCTCGCGCTGACCGGGTCCACCGGCGACTACGGCCGGAGGCTCAGCGCCACGGTCATCGGCTTCGGCGCAACAGCCCGCGGTGCCGTCACCGCGCTGAACGCCCACGGGATCCATGACGTCCAGGTGCTGACCAACCGGGGCGTGGCCGCCGTCGGTGCGCCGATCCACTCTGTGAACATCGTCCAGTTCGACCACGACGACAAAGCCCCCTTCCTGAGCCAGGTCATCAGCGAGCGCGGCAGGGTACCGCTGGCACCGTTCCTGGCCGAGAGCGACATCGTGGTCAACTGCACCCTGCAGGACCCCAACAACCCGCTGACGTACCTGCGGACGGAGGACCTGGCGGCGTTCAGTCCCGGGAGCCTCATTGTGGATGTTTCGTGCGACGAGGGCATGGGTTTCAGCTGGGCACGGTCCACCACCTTCGCCGACCCCATGTTTACGGTGGGCGACCACATCAACTACTACGCCGTGGACCACAGCCCGTCCTACCTCTGGAACTCCGCCAGCTGGGAAATCAGCCAGGCCCTGCTGCCATTCCTGGACACCGTCGTCAGCGGTCCCTGGGCGTGGGACGGCAACGAAACCATTGCCCGTGCCATCGAGATCCGCGACGGCGTTATCCGCAATAAGGATGTCCTGGAGTTCCAGAAGCGCGAAGAAGCCTACCCGCACCTGGCGCTGTAGTCCGGACTACGCGGCCGCCCGCCGGACAATCCGCACGGGCTGCCGCCGGTCCTTGAGGTCCACCCTCAGCGACAGCGAGCCCTTGCGCGCCAGGATCACTGCGACCGTCAGGGCCGCGAGGGCAGGCACGCCGCCGGACACCAACAGCGCCACGTGCGGGTCGGCGTGCTCGGCGATCCAGCCCAGCATGGGCCCGCCGATTGCCTGGCCTCCGATCAGGACCATGATGTACAGGCTCATGACCCGGCCCCTGATGCCCATGTTGGAGCTGACCTGGACCAACTGGTTGGACCCGGTGAGGAACATCAGGCACCAGAATCCCGAGAGCACCATGACCGCGCCGAACACCGGCATGGACGGCGCCAGCGCGGCAAGGCACAGCATGACCCCGTACATTCCCGCGCAGAACACCACGGAGCGCAGCCGGAGCCGGCGGCGCCGCGTGGATGCCACCGCGCCGGCCAGCGCGCCCAGCGCCACCAGGGCGTTCAGGAGGCCGTAGCCCGCGGCACCGGCATTGAACACGTTGTCAGCGAAGGCGGCGAGCACCACGGGCAGGCTCATGGCGAACACCGCGATGAAACCTGCCATCAGCCAGGGCCAGTAAATGGTGGGCTTGCCCAGCGCATACCGCAGTCCTTCGCGCAGCATCCCTTTGCTCTTGGGGGCGGGCTCGCTGACGAACAGTTGGTCCTTGCGCAGGAGAAGCAGCATGGCCACGGTGGAACAGCACGCCACGGCGTTGCCGGCGAAGGCCCACCCCGCACCCACGGCAGTGAGCATCCACCCCGCCAGCGCGGGGCCAATCAGGCCGCCCAACTGGAAGGTGGTGGAGTTGACGCTGATGGCGTTGCGCAGGTACGTGGGCCCAACGAGTTCATTGACGAACACCTGGCGGGCCGGCTGGTCAAGGACCGTCACCAGGCCAAGCACCAGCGCGATGACGTAGACGTGCCACACCTCAACGGCCCCGCTCAGGGCGAGGGCCGCGAGCGCGGCCGCCAGGACCGCCGCCATACCCTGGCAGAGAATCAGGATCTTCCGCTTGGCGAACCGGTCGGCGACCATCCCGCCCCATGGTCCCAGGAGCAGGGACGGCAGGAACTGCAGCGCCACCGTGATGCCCACTGCAGTGACGGATCCGGACAGTTCCAGCACCATCCAGTCCTGGGCGATCCGCTGCATCCAGATGGCGACGACGGCGATGAAGTGGCCTACCGCGAAGATGCGGAAGTTGGGGACCCGCAGGGAGATAAAGGTGTGCTTCCAGGGCAGGCGTTCAGTGACGACGGCGAGCGGCTGGGTCTGGTGGTCCGGCGGCGCGGAGCCGGCGGTATCGATGACGGATTGGGTGACGGTTGCCGATGACGGCGGTGGGGGTGCCACAGGTGTGTCCTCAAGTGCGTGCGGTCCGGGATGCCCTTAACGCTAGGCTGGGACCTGGGATTATGGAGACGTATCGTCCCTATAACTCGTATTGCAAACCGCAATGTCCGCGCTGTCCGCACCGATGCCCCACGGAGTCCATTGTGTTTGACCCCGCCCAGCTGCGCTCCTTCCTTGCCGTCGCCGAGACGCTGAGCTTCACCAAGGCCGCGGAACGGCTGGGCCTGGCCCAGCCCACCGTCAGCCAGCATGTCCGCAAGCTCGAGGCGGCTGCCAAGAGGGTCCTGGTCAGCCGGGATACCCGCGATGTGCGGCTGACGGACAACGGGGACGCCATGGCGGGCTTCGCCCGGAACATCCTGGCAGCCCACGATTCCGCCTCCCGCTACTTTTCCGGCTCTGCCATGCGTGGGAGGCTGCGGTTCGGCACGGCCGATGACCTGGCCATCACGGGCCTGCCACGGATCCTGCGGGAGTTCCGGCAAATCTATCCGCAGATCAACCTGGAGCTGACGGTGGGCCAAAGCGACCAGCTGTACCGGAAGCTCAACGCGGGGCAACTGGACCTGGTCTTCGTCAAGTGGGTGGCGGGGGCCAAGGACGGAACAGTGGTCCAGCATGATTCCTTTTCCTGGGTGGGGCTGGAGCAGACCACGCTGGACCCGGCGTCTCCCGTGCCGCTCATCGCCTACCCGTCACCCAGCCTGAGCCGGAAACTCGCCATCGACGCCCTCGAGTCCCATGGCAGGACCTGGCGGATCACCTGCACCACGCGCCAAATCAGCGGAGTGCTGGCGGCCGTCAGGGCAGGAATCGGCGTGGCCGTGATGCCGTCGTCGCTCGTCCCGGAAGACCTCAAAATCATCACCCGGCGGTTCGACCTGCCGGCGGTGGGCGACGTGGACTTCACCCTGATCCGCAACCCGCTGGCCAACGCGGAGGTCATTTACGCGCTGACGCAGTCCATTGTGGGCAGGACAATTAACCGGTAAGCATAACGCCGGCGCCGCCCCGGTGGGCGCAGCCATTCCGCAGTTTCCATTGATTGCTGAAGGCAGCATCCCCTATGCTGACTTTCTAGGGTCAAGCAGCTGGCCGGTTCTCAAGCACGGGGGGCTCCTGCATGCCAGGATTTCCACCCGGGACAGGCAGCCAATGACGACAGCCAGGAACACCCATGCCAGCTCGGCCCATGCGCGCCCGCTCAACACTGCGCGGCCGCCGGCCACCCGCCGCTCCACCCTCGGCGCCGGGATCGCAACAACCGATACCGGCTACGTAGGCAAACCCACCTGCGACACCTGCCGTACCGATGAATTCGTCTATCTGGAGTCCTACATCCCGCCTACGTACCGGCGTGACGGCACGGTCGCTTCCCTGGGCGAGGTGGCATACACGTGCACCCGGTGCGAGGATTTCTCCGCCCACAGCGTGCCGGTGACCTGGACGCCGCCCGGGTGGTACCTCGGCTGACAGGCACACAACACCAGCACACTGCAGAAGGCCGGACGGTCACCTTAAAAGGTGGCCGCCCGGCCTTTTGTATGTGCGGTAATTCTGCAGGGTGCGCGGAATTTCCGCGGGCCAGGGCTGCTAGATCAGGGCATCCGAGAGGTGGTTCGGGGTGCCGAACCGGTGCGCGGTGATACTGACGGCCTGTTCGTGCAGGAAGGGCAGCAGCTCAACGCGGCCCGCTTCGGTCACCGGGTGTGCGTAGATTGCCAGGTCGGGACGTCCCCCGGTGGCCTTCGCCAGGGCCGCCGCTGTGCCGCCGATCAGGCGGACGCGGCCATTGGACAGCTTGCCCGCCGCGGCGAGCCTGCCCGCGGAAGCCAGCCAGTCGGCGTCGGACTCCACTGTCACCTCGATGTCCAAGGCAAGCAGCACCGGGCGCAGCTGGGCGGGAAGCTCGACGGCGGTGGAGACGGTCAGCTCCGAGCCCGCCAGCACGCCGGCCGCCACGGTCCGGACCAGGTGCGCCAGCGGCGCACCCTCGGACAGGCGCACCGTCACGGGAAGGCTGCGGTAGCGGAAGATGTTGCGTTCCGCGCTGAGTCCCGAGACGTCCTTGGCGGTACCGAACTCCTCGGCCCAGGCCTGGGCATCGGAGGCGAGCGCACGGTGGACGGATTCGAGCTCAGCGGGTTCCAGGGCGGAGCCGGCCGCGTTAAGGATGCGGCGCACGCCCGGGTGGGTGATGCCGGCCTCCGCGGTGCTTGTGGCAGGGGCCCAGTCGCCCAGGCCTGCCAGGTAGTTGGGTCCGCCGGCTTTGGTGCCTGCACCTACGGCTGACTTCTTCCAGCCGCCGAACGGCTGCCGCTGCACAATGGCGCCCGTGATGCCGCGGTTCACGTAGAGGTTTCCAGCCTGGATACTGTCCAGCCAGACGCCCAGTTCCTCGGAGTTCAGGGAGTGCAGCCCGGCGGTGAGGCCGTACTCGATCTGGTTCTGGAGGGCGATGGCCTCTTCCAGGGTGTCGGCGGTCATCACGCCCAGGACGGGGCCAAAGAATTCGGTGAGGTGGAAGTAGGAGCCGCGCTTGACGCCGTAGCGCACGCCCGGGCTCCAGAGCCGGCCGGTGCCGTCAAGCTTCCTGGGCTCAACGGCCCAGTTTTCTCCGTCGCCCAGGGTGGTGAGCGCGTTGAGGAGCTTGCCGTGGGCGGGCTCGATGATCGGACCCATCTGGCTGGTGGGGTCCTCCGGGTAGCCCACCTTCAGGGAGGTGACGGCATCGATCAGCTGGTTGTGGAAGCGCCTGGACTTGGCCACCGAACCCACCAGGATCACCAGTGAGGCGGCCGAGCACTTCTGGCCGGCGTGGCCGAACGCGGAGTACGCCACGTCCTTGGCTGCCAGGTCCAGGTCCGCGCTGGGGGTGACGATGATGGCGTTCTTGCCGCTGGTCTCGGCCAGCAGCGGCAAGTCCTGCCGGAAGGACCGGAACAGTTCGGCGGTCTCGTAGCCGCCGGTGAGGATCACCCGGTCGACAGCCGGGTGCGAGATCAGCTGCCTGCCGAGTTCCCGCTCGCCCAGCTGCACCATGGTCAGCACATCGCGCGGAACACCTGCCTCCCACAGTGCTTCGACCATCACGGCGCCGCTGCGGGCGGCCTGCTTGGCAGGCTTGATCACGACGGCGGAGCCGGCGGCGAGTGCTGCGAGGGTGGACCCCGCCGGGATGGCGACCGGGAAGTTCCACGGCGGCGTGACCACGGTGAGCTTGGCTGGGACGAACGTGGCGCCGTCGACCTTGTCCAGCTTCCGCGCGGACTCGGCGTAGTAGTGGGCGAAGTCCACCGCTTCGCTGACTTCGGGATCGCCCTGATCGATGGTCTTGCCGGTCTCGCTGGCCATGACCTCGAGCAGGTCGGCGCGGCGGGCTTCCAGGACGTCGCCGGCGCGGTGCAGGATCTCGGCACGTTCGGCGCCTGAGAGTTGCCCCCAGGCCTTGCCCTTTTCGACGGCGGTGGTGATGGCGTCGTTCAGCGTTGCTTCGTCGTTGATGAAGGCGGCTTCCACGGCAGCGTTGCCGAGCGTGGAGGACGGGACGCGCTCCAGGATGGCGCGGCCCCAGTCGCGGTTGGCCGGCAGTGAGGGATCCGTATCCGGGGTGTCCTTGAACGAGTCATGCGGCAGGGGCTGCGGCGGGAGGTTGCGGTCCTGCTGGCGATTGGCCGGCGGGACACTGTTGTCCAGCGCCTCGAGGGAGGACAGGAAACGCTGCTTTTCGCGCTCGAACAGCGATTCGTTCTCGCTGAGTTCAAACACGGCGGACATGAAGTTGTCCTGGCTGGCGCCCTCTTCGAGGCGTCGGATCAGGTAGGCGATGGCGACGTCGAACTCGGCCGGGTGCACCACCGGGGTGTAGAGCAGAAGCGAGCCGACGTCCTTCTTGACGGCCTCGGCCTGGCCCTGCGCCATGCCGAGCAGCATCTCAAACTCGATACTCTGCGGTGCGGTATCCGCAATGCCGCGCTGCTTGGCAAGGAGCCAGGCGAAGGCAATGTCGAACAGGTTGTGGCCGGCCACGCCGATCCGGATGTTCTTGATCCGCTCCGGGTGCAGCGAGTAGTTGATGACGCTCTTGTAGCTGGTGTCCGAGTCCTGCTTGGTTCCCCACGTTGCCAGCGGCCAGTCGTGCAGCGAGGCTTCCACCTGCTCCATGGGCAGGTTGGCGCCCTTCACCACGCGGACCTTGATGGCCGCGCCGCCGTTGGCGCGGCGCACAGCGGCCCAGTCCTGCAGGCGGATCATGGCGGAAAGTGCGTCCGGAAGGTAGGCCTGGAGCACGATGCCGGCTTCAAGGTTCTTGAACTGGGGCTTGTCCAGGATCCTGGTGAAGACCGCGATGGTCATGTCCAGGTCCTTGTACTCCTCCATGTCCAGGTTGATGAACTTGGCCTTGGGAAATGACGCTGCGCGCTCGAACAGCGGGGTGAGCTTCTCGACGACGTGCTCAACGGCCTCGTCGAAGGCCCACGGCGAGTGCGGGGCCACCGTGGAGGAGACCTTGATGGAGACGTAGTCGACGTCGGGGCGCGCCAGCAGCGTGTGCGTGCCCTCGAGCCGGCGGGAGGCCTCGTGCTCGCCCAGGACGGCTTCACCCAGGAGGTTGACGTTCAGCTTGATGCCGTCCTTGCGGATCTTCGCGATGGCGGGTCCCAGCTTGGCGTCGGTGGCGTCAACGATCAGGTGGCCCACCATCTCGCGCAGGACTTTGCGCGCGACGGGAATGACTACCTGCGGCAGGACCGGGGCCATGGTTCCGCCAAGTGCCACGGCGCTCCGCATGTACCAGGGCAGGAAGGCGGGGACTTTGGGGGCCAGCGCGGCGAGGTTGCGTGCGGCGACGTTCAGGTCCTCGGGGCGGACCACGCCGTCCACGAAGCCAACGGTGAATTCCAGGCCGTTGGGGTCCTTCAAGACGCCGGCGAGCTGTTGGGCGGAAGCGTCCACGGGAACCTTTGACGCCTCCGTCAGCCAGTGGCGGACCAGGGCCACCGCTTCGTTGGCCAATGCCTTGGCCTGGGGCACGTCGACGTCGACAGTCCGGGGCGCAGTTCCGGTGGCGACTGCCGGTTCCATTGCAATGTGGGTCATGGCTTTTTCTCGTTCTTTCCTGGGGTTCAAGGAGGTCTTATCCACCAGTATGAGCTTCCAGTCACATAAGATAAAGCGATCTTTTCTAAGCAATACAGGTTAGAAAAGATGAAGCATCGAGCCCGGCCGGGCTCCCCTTCCCCCACCCGACGCTCTCTCACTTAACGCCGCAAATTTCCGGACGCTCTCCCACCTGATGCGGGAAAAACGGAAACGCTCTATCACCCCCCCACAGGAAGGTGATAGAGCGTCCGTGTTTAAGCGGCATTAAGTGAGAGAGCGTCCCCGGGGCGGGTCAGACGAGGGGGCGGTGCATCTCCACGATCTCCTCATGCCGGGGGCTGTTGGGGTTCATCAGCGAGTGCTTCTTTCCGTAGAAGAAGTAGATCGCCAGGCCAACAAGGAGCCAGACGCCGAACCGCGCCCAGGTTTCCCAGTGCAGCTGGAACATCAGGAATGCCGATGCCAGGACACCGAAGGCCGGGATGAACGGCATGAACGGCAGGCGGAAGGTCCGGGGTGCGTCCGGCTTCTTGTAGCGGAACACGATCACCGAGAAGCAGACGACGACGAACGCGGCCAGGATGCCGATGTTGGTCAGGTCGGCAACAGCCTTGATGGGGAACACGCCTGCCAGCAGGGCGGAGGCGACGCCGGCAATCCACGTGACGCGCTGCGGGGTGCCGTGGCGGTCCGTCTTGGAGAACCAGCCGGGCAGCAGGCCGTCGCGGCTCATGGAGAACCAGACGCGGGTAACGCCCAGGAGGAAGGTCAGCATCACCGTCAGGATGGACAGGACGGCGAACACCGAGATGATGGTGGCGATCACCGGCAGGCCCACACCCGTGAAGGCGGAGGCAAACCCGGCCGTGGGGTCAATGTCCTTGTAGTTCTGCATGCCGGTCAGCACCAGGGTGGCTGCCACGTAGAGCAGCATCGCAATAATCAGGGAAAGGATGATGGCCTTGGGCATGTGCTTCTTGCCGTCCTTGGCCTCTTCCGCCGCGGTGCTCATGGCGTCGTAGCCGAAGACGGCGAAGAAGACCGTGGCCGCGCCGGCCAGGACCGGGCCGAAGCCGCTGGGCATGAACGGGTTGTAGTTGTTGGTGTCGATGTAGAAGACGCCCAGTCCGATGATGAAGAGGATCAGGATGACCTTGATGGCAACGGCCACGAGTTCGAACCGGCCGAAGGCCTTGGTGCCGCGGGACAGGATCCAGGTCACGATCAGGCAGACCACGATGGCCGGAATGTTGACAATGCCGCCCCGGCCCTCGTCAGCGGTGGAGGTCATCCAGATGGGCATGTTGATGCCGATTCCCGAAAGGAAGGCGTCGAAGTAGCCGGAGATACCGATAGCAACCACCGCCACGATGGCGATGTACTCCAGCAAAAGGTCCCAGCCGATGAACCAGCCGATGATCTCGCCAAGCGCGACGTATCCGTAGGTGTAGGCGGAACCGGCGCGGGGAATCATGCCCGCAAATTCCGCGTAGGACAAAGCAGCGGCGGCGGACGCAAGGCCCGCCACCAGGAAGGAGATCAACACCGCGGGCCCCACCCCGGGTGTGCTCTCGCTGCCGGCGGCCACCAGTCCCGCGAGGGAGAAGATGCCGACGCCGATGATGCCGCCTACGCCGATTGCCGTAAGCTGCCAAAGCCCGAGTGACTTAAAGAGGCCACTATGTTTGTTCTCTTCTTCAATGTCGTCAATGGGCTTGCGCCGCATGATCGACTGGGTCATATCTCTAGTGCTCATCAGGAACTCCTGCTTGGGGTGCGACCCCGTCACGGCGCGCGCGAAGAATCGCTTGTGACGGGGGTAACTCGGTCCCAACAGTATGCAAGCGGGATTGCGTTAGATAAAGTGACTACTTCTAACCTATATTCGTTAGTTTCGGTAAGGATTACCCTATGCTTGACGTCCGCCGGCTCCGTCTGCTCCGTGAACTCAGCATCAGGGGGACCCTCGCGGAGGTGGCGGAGGCACTGCAGTACAGCCCGTCGTCGGTCTCCCAGCAGCTTGCCCTGCTGGAAAAGGAAGTGGGCGTCGAGCTGCTCCGCAAGACGGGGCGCCGGGTGCAGCTCACACCCCAGGCCGAAGTCCTCGTGGCGCATACCGCAAGCCTGCTGGAAACCATGGAGCAGGCCGAGGCGGACCTGGCCGCATCGTTGACCACAGTCACCGGCACCGTCCGGATTGCCGTTTTCCAGTCGGCAGCCCTTGCCCTCATGCCGGAAACACTCACGCGCATGTCCCGCACCTACCCCGAGGTCCGGATCGAGATGATCCAGCGCGAGCCCGAGACCGCCCTCCACGAAACCTGGGCCCGCGATTTTGACCTCGTCATTGCCGAGCAGTATCCGGGCCATGCCGCCCCCCGTTATCCCGAGCTGGACAGGGTCAGGCTGACCACCGATGCCATCCGGCTCGCCGTTCCGCCGGCGTCCGACGGCGGCCCCGCCATCTCCTCGATCGAGGACACCGCGGAACTCGCCTGGGTGATGGAGCCGCGGGGTGCAGCGTCGAGGCACTGGGCCGAGCAGGCCTGCCGGAGCGCGGGGTTCGAACCCGACGTGCGCTATGAGACCGCTGACCTCCAGGCCCAGATCCGGCTGATCGAGTCAGGCAACGCCGTGGCGCTGATGCCGGACCTGGTGTGGACCGGCCGGGACACCACGGCCCGGCTCCTGGACCTGCCGGGGAAGCCGCGGCGCACCGTCTTCACGTCGGTCCGCCGCTCCAGCGCAAAGCGCCCGGCCATCCTGGCTGCCCGGGAAACCCTTGCGGCCACGGCAGGAGCAGTGGCGGGGGACGTCGCCGGGTGACCAGCCGCCGTCGAACGTGTCCTTGCAATCCGGAACCCCGGTCCTCCGTGCGCCATGACGCGGGAGGTCACTGCGCCGGGACCGTCCCTGCGCAAGTGTTTCCTGCGTCACTGCGCGGCAGGGCACCCGCCGCTAGACTGAAGCCGTTATGAATCGAACAATGTTCAAGTCCAAAATCCACCGGGCCACCGTCACGCACGCTGACCTGCACTACGTAGGTTCGGTCACCGTTGACCTGGACCTGCTCGAGGCCGCCGACATCCTGCCGGGTGAGCTGGTGTCCATCGTGGACGTGACCAACGGCTCCCGCCTTGAGACCTACACCATTGCCGGCGAGCGCGGCTCCGGCGTCATCGGCATCAACGGGGCTGCGGCCCACCTGATGCAGGAAAACGACATTGTCATCCTGATTACCTACGCGCAGATGACCACCGAGGAAGCGAAGAGCTACGAGCCCAGGGTGGTCCACGTGGACGAAAACAACCGCGTGATCCAGTTGGGGAACGACCCCGCCGAGGGCCTTACCCCGGGCTTGCTGCGCCCCCCTTTCGCACTTAACAACGCCGCACTGTAACCGGAGCGTGAGCCCCGGTCCCCTGCTCCGCCGCGCCCTGCTGGCTGTCCCATGCTAGGCGTGCTGGCGGGTTTCTTTGTGGTGTGGTGCATCATCCTGGTGGGCTGGTTCGTGGGCCGGCAGAAGATCCTGGGTGACAACGCCCGGCAGGTGCTGAGCTCCCTCACGTTTTTCGTGGCCAGCCCGGCACTGCTCTTTGAAACCCTCAGCAAGGCGCGCCTCGCCGAAGTCTTCGCGGCTCCGCTGCTGGTAGCGGCGGTGTCCGCCACCGCCACCGCCATGATCTTCTTTGCCATTGCCAAGTTCTGGCTTAAACGTTCGCTTCCCGAGTCGCTGATGTCCTCCATGGCGGCGTCGCTGGTCAACTCGGCCAACCTGGGCATCCCCATCGCGGTCTACGTGCTGGGCGACGCCAGCTACGTGGCGCCGCTCCTGATCTTCCAGCTCGCCTTCTTCACGCCGCTGTTCCTGATGCTCCTGGACTCGAGCACCAGCAGCCACCGCACCACGCCGCTGAACTTCGCTGTGATGATCCTGCGGAACCCCATGATCGTCGGCTCGGCGCTGGGCCTGCTGGTGGCGGGCACCGGATGGAAGGTGCCTGACCTGGTCATGGAACCGATCCACCTGATCGGCGGCGCAGCGATTCCCGCCATGCTGATTGCGTTCGGCATGAGCCTGAACGGCACCCGCCCGCTGCAGGCCTCCGCGGCCCGCCGCGTAGACACGCTCCTTGCCAGCGCGTTCAAGCTCGGCGTCCAGCCGGCACTTGCCTATCTCTTTGCCCGCTTCCTGCTGGGGCTGGAGGGCCACATCCTGTTCGCCGTCGTCGTGACCGCCGCGCTGCCAACCGCGCAGAATGTCTTTGTGGCCGCCAGCCGCTACAAGACCGGCCTTACCGTGGCCAAGGACACCGTTTTGATAACCACCGTGGTGGCAGTGCCGGCCATGATCGGCGTGGCGCTGCTGCTGACCTGACCCTGGAGGGCTGATGGAAACTGTTGTGGACACCGTGGTGATCGGCGGCGGGGCGATGGGCTCGGCGGCCGCGTGGGCGCTCTCGCGCCGCGGCCGGCAGGTGACGCTGGTGGAGCAGTTCGGGCCCGGTCACCGGATCGGCGCCTCCCACGGCACCACCCGCAACCTGAACCCGGGCTACCACCAACCCGAGTACGTTGCCATGCTGGCCGAGGGGCTTGCCCTCTGGGACGAGCTTGAGGAGGAAAGCGGCGAACAGCTGCTGGCGCGCACGGGGGTGGTCAACCACGGGCCGGAGCCGCTGTTCGCCGACGTTGCCGCCGCCCTGGAGCAGGGCGGGATCCGCGCCGAATTCCTCCACCCCGAAGAGGCGGCGGAACGCTGGCGCGGCATCCGCTTCGACCAGCAGGTACTCCATCTGCCCGACGGCGGCCAGCTCAACCCCGACGCTGCGCTCCCCGCCATGCAGCGGCTCGCCGTGGCCCGCGGCGCCGAGATGCGGCACCACACCAGGGTGGTGGACTTCCAGGTCATGGACGACGGCGTCCGGCTGGTGGTGGAGTCCGTTGCGGGAACGGAGGTGCTCGCCGCGGCGCAGGTGGTGGTGACGGCCGGCGGCTGGACGGAAAAACTCCTGGGCGGAGCGGTCACCAACGGCTCCGGGCTGAGGATTCCTCAGCTGCGCGTCACCCAGGAGCAGCCGGCGCACTTCCGGGTCAAGGACCCGGGAGCAGCGTGGCCTGGTTTCAACCACTACCCGGGCACCGGGTCGGAGTACCGGAACTGGTACTCCCCGGTGTACGGGATGCAGACCCCGGGTGAGGGAATCAAGGCCGGCTGGCACGGAGTAGGCCCCGTGGTGGATCCGGACCGGCGGTCCTTCCTTCCGGAGCCGGTGCAGCTCGCCGCCCTCCAGGAGTACGCCCGGACATGGCTGCCCGGGGTGGACGCCGACTCCTTCGAGGCGGTCAGCTGCACCTACACCACCACCCCGGACGAGGACTTCGTCCTGGACCGGATCGGCCCCGTGGTGATCGGCGCCGGATTCTCGGGCCACGGTTTCAAATTCACCCCCGTCATCGGCCGGGTCCTTGCGGACCTGGCCACCGGCACCCGGCCCGCTCCGGAGATCTTCCGCGCTGGCCGCTGATCGCCGCCGCTGGGTTCCGAAAGTTAGCTTGGGGCAGGCTATCGGGAGCTGTCCTCCGCGTCGGTGAGGACCGGCTCCCCGCTGCCCCCGCCGTCTTCACTGCCGTCCTTTGTGGCCGCCCGCACGGCAGGCATTGCCAGGACTGCTGCCACCGTCAGGACCCCGGCCGCAAGGGCGGCCACGAAGACCGCACCGGAAGCGGCCACCACCGCCGGGCCGTTGCTGCCGCCTCCGGACGTTTGCCCATAGATGGCGTTGGCCACGGCGCCGAAGACGGCCACGCCCAGTGCGCTCCCGATGGACCGGGCGAACATGTTGGTGCTGGTGACCACGCCCCGCTCATTCCAGGAAACGCTGGACTGGGCAGCGATGAGGGTGGGGGTGGCCACCAGCCCCAGGCCGAGTCCGACGATGAAGCAGCTGGCGGCGACCAGCGCCACACTGGGAGCAGCAGCGGTGAGTGCAAGGACCGCGAGGCCGGCCACGGTGATGGAGATGCCGATGAGCGCTGTGGCCTTGAACCCGATCCGCAGGTAGAAGCGTCCGGCCTGCGAGGCGCTGATCGGCCAGCCCAGGGTGAGTGCCGCCAAAGCCAGCCCGGCCACCAGTGGCGAGCTGGCCAGCGCACCTTCCAGGAACGTGGGCACGTAGGACGTCAGCCCGATCATGACGGCGCCGACGCCGAAGGACACGAGGGCTGTGGTGCCAAGAAGCCGGCGGGATACCACCCAGGATGGCAGCACCGGTTCCGCCGCGCGCCGTTCCACCACGAGGAACAGGGCGAGCAGCACCCCGCCCACGGCAAAGATGCCAAGACTCACCGGTGAAGTCCAGGCCCAGCCCTGGCCGCCCTCGAGGGCGCCAAGGATCAACAGGCCAAGCGAAGCCGCCAACAGGCCCGCACCGGCGTAGTCCACGCGGTGTTTGGCTCTTTCCACGTTCTCGTGCAGGGTCCGGACGAGCATCCATCCCGCCAGAAGGCACAGCGGGATGTTGACCAGGAAGATTCCGCGCCAGAAGCCCACTGCGGCAAATATGCCGCCCAGGCTTGGTCCCACCACGGAGGAAACCGCCCACACGCTCGCAAGGTAGCCCTGGACCTTGGCCCGTTCCTCCAGCGAGTAGATGTCCCCTGCGATGGTGATGGAGACAGGCAGCACTGCGCCGGCTCCGAGTCCCTGCAGGGCACGGAAGGCGATCAGCGCGGGCATGCTCCAGGCGATGCCGCAGAGTACGGACCCGAGGAGGAACAGCCCGATGCCCGCAAGGATGATCGGTTTGCGGCCCACCATGTCCGAGAGTTTTCCGTAGATGGGCACGGAGACGGCTTGTGCCAGCAGGTACGCCGAAAAGAGCCAGGGGAACGACTCGAACCCGCCGATGTCCCGGACAATCGACGGAACGGCCGTGGCCACGATGGTGGAATCGATGGCCACCAACCCGGTGGCGAGCATCAGGGCAATGAGGATGGGGCCCCGTTCAGAACGGAAGCCCACTCCCTGGGCGCGGGTGGCGGACATGGGTCTCGTTTCGGTTTCCGGGTGGTGTCACCTCCACTCTAGGTACCCAGGAAGAACGCCGATTATCGTTTGTCCTGGTGTTCGTCCAGGATCCGGGCGCAGCGGATGAAGCCGAGGTGGGAGTAGGCCTGGGGGTGGTTCCCCAGGTGCGTTTCGGTGCCGGGATCGTACTCCTCCGGCAGCAGCCCGGTGGGCCCGAAGAGGTTCACCAGCTGGTCGAAGAGGTCCCAGGCTTCCTCGATCCGGCCCGTGGCAACATACGCCTCGATCAGCCAGGTGGTGCAGATGTGGAAGCCGCCCTCCAGCCCCGGCAGGCCGTCGTCGTACCGGTACCTGAACACGGTGGGACCCACCCGGAGTTCCCGCTCCACGGCGGTGACGGTATCCAGGAACCGCTGGTCCGTGACGTCCAGGAGCCCGGAGAGCCCGATGTGCAGGACGGCGGCATCCAGGTCCGGGCTGTCATAGGCCACCGTGTAGGACTTCGCGGACTCGTCCCAGCCCTCCCGCAGGACTTCGTCCCTGATGGTGGCGGCCACCGGCGCCCAGGCTGCCTCGGGAGCCCGACCGTGGCGGGAGGCCGTGCGGAGTGCGCGGTCAAGGGTCACCCAGCACATCACTTTGGTGTAGATGTGGTGCCGCGGTGCCCGGCGGGCCTCCCAGATGCCATGGTCGGGTTCGTGCCAGCGGGCCAGGACTGCTGACGCCATCTGGACCATCAGTTCCCAGTGTTCGTCGGCGAGTGCCCCCTCCCGTTCACTCAAGGCTAGGATCAGCTCGGCGATGGGGCCAAAGACATCCAGCTGGACCTGGTGGTCAGCTGCGTTGCCGATCCTCACGGGTCGGGACCCGGCGTACCCGGGCAGGCTGTCGATGACGGCTTCCGTGGAAAGGGGTGCGCCCGTTACGGAATAGAGGGGGTGCAACCATTCGGGGCCGGGGGCGTGCTCAAGGATCCGGCCCAGCCAGGACAGGAAGCCCGCGGCCTCCCGGGTGGAGCCCAGGTCCACCAGCGCGTTGACCGTCATGGAACCGTCCCGCAGCCAGCAGTACCGGTAATCCCAGTTCCTCGTCCCGCCGATCCCTTCGGGCAGCGAGGTTGTGGGAGCCGCCAGGACCGCGCCCGTGGGCTCATGCACCAGGGCACGCAGCACCAGGGCCGACCGCCGGACCAGGGATGGTTTGACGCCCGGCAGGACGAGCCCCTGCACCCACTGCCGGGCATGCAGCGCCACCGCGGAGCGCCGGTCCGCCTCACTTTCGGGTACCGCGGGCTGGTGCTCCGTGTCTCCACAGCGCAGATTCAGCACCACCGGACCGTCCTGCAGGTTGACGGCGGCGGTGGCCGTGGCATGGCGCCCGTCCGAAGTTATGCTGAAGGTCACGCCCGGCGCCAGCAGGATGAACGGCTCCGAGGTTCCTACCACGTGCAGTTCCTCGCCGCGGGCCTCCATGCTGAACGGGGCGTTGGCGTAGTCCGGCCGGGGGGCAAAGGTGATCCTGGCGGCGCCATTGCCGGAGAGCACCCGGACCAGACTGGTGATGCCGTCCGGGGCCGGCTCCAGGTAGTCCGTCACCGTGACGTCCGCCCACCGGGTTTCAACAATCATGGTGCTGTCCACGTAGCGCTGCCCCAACACCTGGGAGGCCTTGACCGGCTCCACCGAAAAATGGCCTGCGGCGTCACCGCCCAGGATGTGCGCGAACAGCGATCCGGAGTCAGGCAGGGGGTGGCTCATCCAACAGATTTTCGCGTCCGGTGTCACCAGGGCGGTAGAGGATCCGTTGCCGATCAGGCTGTGCCGTTCCAGGCCCACGGCGTCCTCGCCGAACAGCCAGGCACGCCGCAGCTCGAACAGGATCGCCAGCACCCGGGCGAAGGATTCCGGGTCGCGGAGCCGGAAGGAGGCGGAAGTCTCCCCCGGGCCCACCCGCAATCCCATGTCCGGACCGCGCAGGGTGGCCATAGCCAGCTCATCGCTGTCAGCGTCACCCGCATACATGGCCGCGCTGGCTCCCAGCCGGGACCGCAGGCTTTCCAGGGCCTCCGCCTTGGACGGCTCCACCACGGACAGGTCCAGCACGGAGCCATCCACAATGAAGTGCAGTCCGTGGGAGCGGGCCAGCTCCCGTGCGGTGTCCGTCACGGCAGCCACGATGTCCGGGGCGGCGGGCCGGGTGTGCACCGAAACGGCCACTGGTTTGCGCTCTATCCAGATGCCCTTCTGGAACCCCACGGCCTCGTTGAGCGCGGCGTGGACTTTTTGCAGGACAGACTCGGTGGCGAGGGTCTGCTGGTGCGCGAACCCCATGTCGAATTCGGCGCCGTGCGAGCCCACCAGGTGCACCTCCGCCGGCAGGCGTGATACAGCGGCGAGGTCACGCAGCGACCGCCCGGAGATGACGGCGGCGTGGGTGTTGGGTAGCGCTGCCAGGGCGCGCAGCGCGATGGCGGCACTTCCCAGCGGGAGCGTCTCGGTGGAGATGCCTTCGGCGTCGCACAGGGTTCCACCGTAATTGCAGGCCACAATCAGCCCCGGTACCCGGGCCAGCACCTTCAGTTCGGCCAGCAGCGCAGGCGTGAGCCCTTCGTTGGCGGCGTCGGACTGGACGAATGTCCGGAGCATGCCCAGCGGCAGGGACCTGGTGAGCAGTGCGGAATCCGCGACGCTTTGGTTCAACGGCGTTGGCATCCATGTACCCCTTTGAGGCAGGACCGGGCCGGTACTACAGCCGCTGGATCTCCTGCGGGCTACCGGTTGGTGCCCCTCCCCGGGGTTCCCGGAACTCCGGAGGGGGCACTCCCATCGTCAGCCTCAGCGGTTACCCCCGAAAGTCCCCTGTATTGCGTATGTGTAAAAGTCTGCGGTCCCTGCGGCTGCATGCACGGCGGGCGATAACTGCCCGCTCAAACCCGTGCCAGCCCCGCGGCTTCGGCCAGGAGCTCCACGGACCGCAGCCGGGCGTCCGTGCCGGTGCTCTGGTGCGCCACGATGAGCTCGTCGGCGTCGGCGTGCCGGCCGAAACTGTCCAGGTAGTCCATGACGACGTCGGGCGTTCCCACCGCGGAATACGTCATCATTTGGGAGACGTGCTGCCCCTGCGGCGAATCGAGGATCATGTCCGCCTCGTCGTCCGTGAACTCGCGGCCGCCGCCGAAGAACAGCGACACCCGGGCACGCTTGGTGGCCTGCATCATGGCCTGCGCTTCGGAGGCCGAATCGGCGGCAATGACGTTCACACCGGCGATGACATGCGGGGCATCCAACTGCGCCGAGGGCTTGAACTCCCGGCGGTAGAGGGCCACCGCGTCCTGCAGGGCGTTCGGGGCAAAGTGGGAGGCGAACGCGTACGGCAGCCCCAGCTGGGCGGCGAGGCGCGCGCCGAACAGGGACGAGCCCAGGATGTACAGCGGCACGTTCGTGCCCTTGCCGGGGGTGGCTTCCACGCCCTGGATCCGGGTGGGCCCGGTGAGATAGCCCTGGAGCTCCAGGACGTCCTGCGGAAAGCTGTCGGCGGACATCGGGTCCCGCCGCAGCGCGCGCATGGTGTTCTGGTCACTTCCCGGCGCACGTCCCAGGCCAAGGTCGATGCGGCCCGGATGCAGGGTTTCCAGCGTGCCGAACTGCTCGGCGATGGTCAGTGGTGAGTGGTTGGGCAGCATGACGCCGCCGGCGCCGAGGCGGATGCTTTCGGTGTGAGCGGCGACGTGGGCTATGAGCACGCTGGTGGCGGAGGAGGCGATCGAGGACATGTTGTGGTGCTCGGCGTACCAGACGCGGCGGTACCCCAGCTTTTCCGCGCTCTGTGCCATGGCCACGCTGCCCGCGAAGCTCTCCGCCGCCGTCTGGCCCTTCCCGATGGTTGCCAGGTCAAGGATGGAGAGGGGGAGAGTCACGTCGGGTGCCGGCCTTTCAAAGCTGTTCATTGGGTTCGCGCCCGCCGGATCGCGGCAGGCACTTGATGCATAACGACGGCGGGGGCCGGCTTATTTCAACCCGTCCAGGAATACTCAGCAAACTTATGATGTTGCCGCCCCTATGAGCCTGAATACGTCGAACCAGCTGGAACTGTCCGCAACGATTGACCTGAAGGACCTGGGAACCGTTCACCGGCTTGGCTTTGGTGCCATGCGCATTGTCGGTGACGGTGTGTGGGGTGAGCCCGCTGACCGCAGCACCGCGGTCCGGGTGGTGCGCCGCGCCGTCGAACTCGGGGTGGACTTCATCGACACCGCCGACTCCTACGGCCCCAACATCAGTGAAGAGATCCTGGCTGAGGCGCTGCACCCCTACAAGGACGGACTGAAGATTGCCACGAAGGTGGGCTTCACCCGCACCGGCCCCAACCAGTGGATTCCCGTGGGCCGGCCGGAGTACCTGCGCCAGCAGACGGAACTCAGCCTGCGGAAGCTCAAGGTGGACACTTTGGACCTGCTGCAGCTCCACCGGATTGACCCCAAGGTGGACGCTGAGGAGCAGTTCGGTGTGCTCCGCGAGCTCCAGGACGAGGGCAAGGTCCGGGCGCTGGGCCTCTCGCAGGTCAGCGTTGAGGAACTCGAAGCCGCCGGAAGGCACTTCACCGTGTCCACCGTCCAGAACCGGTACAACCTCACGGACCGCAGCTCCGAGGATGTCCTGCGTTACTCGGAGGAAAACGGCATCGGCTTCATCCCGTGGGCCCCGATTTCAGCGGGCGAGCTTGCCCAGCCGGGCGGGCCGCTGGATGAGGCTGCGAAGCGCCTTGGTGCCACCACCTCGCAGGTGGCGCTGGCGTGGCTGCTGCGCCGCTCCCCCGTGATGATGCCGATCCCCGGCACCGGGTCCGTGAAGCACCTGGAAGAAAACCTGGCCGCGGCCAATGTCACGTTGGACGAGGACACCTACGCTGAACTTGAAGCCGCAGCCGGATAACCGCGGCGGATGGAGAAGCAGCACGGCAAAACAGTCCCCAACGACAGGAGTAACACCATGGCAAACATTCTGATGGTTGTATCCGCAGCCGATTCCCTCACCATGAAGGACGGCAGCGAACACCCCACCGGTTTCTGGGCCGAGGAGCTGGTGGTGGCACACCAGACGCTGCTCGACGCCGGCCACACGGTCCACCTCGCCACCCCCGGCGGGGCTAAACCCACAGTGGACCAGGTCAGCCTGGCCGCGGAATCCGCGGGCGGCGAGGACCGCGCGAAAGGCTTCCGGGACTACCTGGCGTCCATCGACGGCGAGCTCTCGAACCCGCTGGTGCTTGCCGACGTCGACCCTTCCGCCTATGACGCCGTGGTGATGCCGGGCGGGCACGGACCCATGGCCGACCTGTACAAGGACGCCGACCTGGGCCGGCTGCTGGTGTCAGCCAACAAGGACGGCAAGGTCATTGCCCCCTTCTGCCACGGTCCCGCCGGGCTGCTCAGCGCAACGGACGACGACGGCACGTTCGTTTTCGCCGGACGCCGCCTGACCGTTTTCACGAACGAGGAAGAGCTGGGCGGCGGCACGGGCGAGAACACGCCGTGGCTGGTGGAGGACGCGCTGAAGGAGAAGGGTGCGGTGATTGAGAACGGGGCCGCCTGGACCTCCAACGTGGTCCGCGACGGCAACCTCATCACCGGGCAGAACCCGCAGTCCAGCGAGGACGTCGCCAAGGAAGTCATCAAGGCACTGGGCTGATCCTGGCCACACAAAGCTGACATGGAGGGGCCAGGTCATGGTGACCTGGCCCCTCCGTGTACCGCGCTGCCTTAGGCGCCACAGTCCAAGGCTCAGACGGCGCAGCCTCCCAGGGCGATCGTTCCGTCGATGGCTTTGATTTGTGTCTGAACCGCACCAAGCTGGGCCTGCAGGCCAGTGACCACCGCCCGCTGCGCGGTGATCGTGAAGTTATTCTGCTTCTTTTGGGCCTGCAGCGTAAGCAACGTTCCCTGGGCCGCGGTCAACTGTCCATCGAGGGTTGTCAGTTGGGACTGCAGGTCCTTGAGGGCTGCTTCGGTGGTGCTGATTTCATCATTCAGCTGGTTGAGCTGATCCAAGAGCGGCGCCACCCTGGTTTGGAGGGTAACGATTTCAGCCTCCTTGGCCTTGATGTCCGCGTTCAAATCGCCCAGCCGGGCGACCAACCCATCCATGATCAGGTTGAGGGCGACGATCTGGCTGGTCTTTCCCTCAACCGCCTCATTGGCTGCATCGACGTCGGCCTGCAGGGCGGGAAGCTGGCCCTGCAGGGTGGAAAGCTCAGCTTTCTTGTCCTCCACCGCGACGGCCGCCAACACCTCCGCTTCCTGGGCGCTCTCCAGGGTTGACCTCTTCTGAGCCAGGTCTTCGTTCTGGTCCGCAATGGCTTGCTGCGCAGACTCAACGTGCTCGGCAAGCGTTGACAAGGCCTCTTCCAGGCCTGCCACAACCTCCTCCTGCGCAGCGACGGCAGCCGCAGCCCCGGCCGCTGCCTTCTGAGCTGCCGTCAATTCCTGCTGGAGCCCATCCAGGACCGCCTGCTGGCCGGCCACCGCGCTGTTGGCCTTGGTGACGGCATCCCCGAGTGCCGGGAGTTCGGCTTTCAGGGCCGTAATTTCTCCTTCCTTCAAGGCAACCGCTACGTTAGCCGCGGTAAGTGTCGCCTGCAGGGGTGCTGCCTGCTGCTGCAGCGAACTGCTTTCCTGTTGCTTTACCAGCAACTGGGTGGTCAGCGAGGTCACCTGGCTGTTCAGGGTTGCGAGGTCGCCCTGGAAGCTCGAGATCAGCGCTGTCTTGTCGGCAATCTGCGCGTCGACGCCGGCGAGCAGCGCCTGTTTGGCAGTGCGCTGGGTGATGAGGCCATTTGCACTGCCATTCGTTTTTTCAATTTTCGCCGTCAGGTCCGCAATATCTGCTTCATATGTGCTCTTGGCCAGCTGAAGCTGGCCCAGTTCATTTTGCGCCGTGATCAAGTCGCTCTGCGTGGCAACGACGGCAGCGTTTGCGGTATTGACCTGCTCTGTGAGCGTCATAATGTCAGCGGCGACGCTAGTCAGGCTGCCGGCGTTGACCTCTATGGCCTCTGCAGCAGCAGCCGCGGCGGCCTGAAGGCCTTCGAGCTCTTCCTCCGCAGATGTGATCTGGCCGTTCTTCGCGGTAAGTGCAGCGGCAGCTGTGCGTGCCGCCGCCTGAAGATTCTCCAGCTGGCCCTGGGCTGCGGCCACCTGAGTTGCCTTTGCCGTAACCGCAATGCCTGCCTCCGCAGCGACATCCTCAAGGTTGGCCAGGGCAAGTTTTGCAGCATCCACGAGGCCCTGCTGCTTCTGCAGAGCCTCGCCGGCTGTCACTCCCGCCGCTTCGAGGCGGTCGAGCTCCATCTCCCCTGCTTTGACGGCTTCGCGTGCGGCAGCCACGTCGTCTGCCGCTTTCGCGGCCGCAGTTTCGAGGGCGGTGAGCTGGTCTTGAGCAACTGCAATCTGGGCCTTTTTGTCCGCGAGCGCGTCAGCGGCCTCGGTTGCCGCCTGCTCCAGCGCGAGGAGCTCGGCCTTCGCTGCGTCAATATTGTCCTGGGTGCCAGCGATGTCTTTTGCAACGGCGGCGGCCTCGACCCTGAGGTCCTCGGCTGCCGCCTCCGCGGCAGCTTTGTCCTCCTGCAGCGGTGTAAGTTCGGCGACGAGGTTGGCCTTGTCTTCCTGCAGCTTGGCGAGGGTTGCTGTCGTCGAATCTATGGTTGCCTGCACAGCACCCTTATCAACGGTGAGCTGTGCGATATCCGACTCGGCCACCTTCAGGGCACCCTCCAGCACAGCTGCCTCCTCCGCCAACCTGGCAGATTCCCCGTCCAGTGCGGTGATCTCCGCCTTCAGCGTGTCCATTTCCTCCTGGAGCGGTACCCGCTCCGCCTGGAGCCTGGCGATGACATCAGCATTCTTCTTCGCAACTGCCTTCAGCAGGTTCTCCTGGACGGGGCCGCGGTGCGCCAGCTGGTTCACCACCCCATTGCAGATCCCGGCGTTGGCGCTGGTACCTGCGGCGGCCGGCTGGATCAGCACGAGGCTGCTGGTGAGCAGGCCCGGCAGGACGACGGCGGCCGCGAGCCGGCGTGAGAGGACAGACTTGGACGGGGAAGTGCGCATGCGAGCTCCTGTTGAGACCATCGGGCGGCCCACTCTGGCCGCTGCCTGGACTAACGGTAGGCGGCGGCAGGGCGGAGCACACGCGTAATCCCCCACCCGTCTTTCCGCTTAAGTACTCGTTTTCCCACGGCGGCCGACATCGCCACTACTTGGTGTACCTGGACCGCTGGGGAACCCCCGCCCCGCTCCAGCAGGGCGGGATTCTCCTGCGTAAAGTGCGCTCCTCCTGCTTTGGCAATAGTGTGGCCGGATGGGGACAAATACCGTGAACTCCGGCGAACAGGTTGACAGGCAGTCGCGCATTCTCGAAGCGGCCCTGGATCTGCTCTCGCGCCACGGTATCTCGGGCGTCAGCATGCGGGCCGTGGCCCGTGAAGCCGGCGTCGCGCTGGGCCTCGTCAACTACTACTTCGACGACAAGATGAGCCTGATCCGGGCGGCACTGCACAGCGTAGACGAGCACGACCTGAGGCTGGTGGCACCGGACCCGTCGTTGGCCCCGGATGAGCAGCTCCGCAAAGCCCTGCACCGGGTTGCCGGCGCGGATCTGCTGACCACGCGGTACCTGTCCCTCCGCCTGCACCTCTGGGCCCTCGCGCAGGCCCACGAGGATTTTGCCCTGATCAACGCCGCTGCCTTCGACCGGTACCTGGACGGGCTGGCGGCGCTGGTGTCCGCTGCACACCCCGCGCTGCCGCCAGAGGAATGCAGGGATCGTGCGGCGGACATCGTCGTGGTCCAAAACGGTATGTGGCTGACAGCCCTTCTTGGGATTGACAAGGCAGCCATCCAGCGGAGCATCGCCCGCACCGAGCAGATAGCCTTTGCCCCGCCGCGGGACAACTAACTTCCGGCCGGGCCTCCGGCGCCAGGCACCACACGTCAGGCCAGCCGGGCGCATCCCGGCGCTTCACATTGAACACTTGTTCAAGAAATCTATTGAACGTCCGTTCAACCTCGGTTACTCTCCTTCGTATGACATACGCCACACCACGCCACGGCGTCACTCCCAGTCCCTGGGTTTCCCTTCCGCTCGCCGGTCCCCGATAAAGCGTCTGGACAGCGCACGGCCCCCGTGCCGCCCGTTTCCGCGCACGCCAAGCCTTGCCCCGCGCTGCGGGGCCTCAGCACAAACTGCAGCCCAGCGCCCGCGGCGGCCCCCGGCCCCGCCCCAGGGCCGCCACAGTCCTACACCCCAGGAGACAGCATGACCGAAACAGCCTCCACCCTTTTCATCAACGGCGCATGGGAGCCGGCGGCATCCGGCGCCGTACGCCACATCCGCAACCCGGCCGACGGCGAGCTGGCGGCCACAGTGTCCGAGGCCGGCCGTGAAGATGCCGGGCGGGCCATCGCCGCAGCCCGCGCGGCCTTCGACTCCGGCATATGGTCCTCGGTCCCGGCCCCCGAGCGCGGAACCTTCCTGCTCAAGGTCGCAGCGGAACTGCGCGAACGCCGCGAAAAGTTTGCCCGCGCCGAGTCGCTGGACACCGGAAAGCGCATGGTGGAAAGCCGCATCGACATGGACGACGTCGCCGCCTGCTTTGAGTATTTCGGCAGGCTCGCCGGGCAGCAGTCCGGCCGCGTGGTGGACGCCGGGAACCCCGCCGTCGCCAGCAGGATCGTCTATGAACCCGTGGGCGTCTGCGGCCTGATCACGCCCTGGAACTATCCCCTGCTCCAGGCCGCGTGGAAGATCGCACCGGCGCTGGCCGCCGGCTGCACCTTCGTCCTCAAACCGTCCGAGCTGACGCCGTCCACCGCCATCCTGGCCATGCAGCTGCTGCAGGATCTCGGCCTGCCGGCGGGCGTGGCCAACCTGGTGACCGGACCGGGTGCGGAGGCGGGCGCACCGCTCTCGGAACATCCCGCCGTCGACCTCGTCTCCTTCACCGGCGGGCTGGAAACCGGCAAGCGCATTGCCGCGGCCGCCGCAGGCACCGTCAAGAAGGTGGCGCTGGAACTGGGCGGCAAGAACCCCAACGTGGTGTTCGCCGACGCTGACTTCGATGCCGCCGTCGACAATGCCCTCAACGGTGCCTTCGTCCACTCCGGGCAGGTCTGCTCCGCCGGGGCGCGGCTGGTGGTGGAGGAATCGATCGCCGAACGCTTCGTGGACGAGCTGGTCCGCCGTGCGCAGGGCATCCGCTTCGGCGGCCCCTTCGATGACGACGCCGAAACCGGGCCGCTGATTTCCGCGGCCCACCGCGACAAGGTCCACGCCTACGTCCAGCGCGGCATCCAGGAGGGTGCGCGGCTGCGGACCGGCGGTGCGGCACCTTCCGGGGAGAAGTACGACGGCGGGTTCTACTACCAGCCCACCATCCTGGACCGCGTCCAGCGGAGCATGTCCGTGGTGGTGGACGAGGCCTTCGGCCCGGTGGTGACGGTGGAGACGTTCCGCACCGAGGACGAGGCCGTGGCCACGGCCAACGACACCGTCTACGGACTGGCCGGCGCAGTCTGGACCCAGGACGCCGGCAAGGCGCAGCGTGTGGCCGGCCGGCTGCGGCACGGCACAGTCTGGATCAACGACTACCACCCCTACCTCCCCCAGGCTGAATGGGGCGGCTTCGGGCAGTCCGGCGTCGGCCGTGAACTCGGCCCCACCGGCCTGGCGGAGTACCAGGAAGCCAAGCACATCTACCAGAACACCAGCCCGCAGGTAACCGGCTGGTTCGCTGACCACAGCAAGGAGAACTAGATGCACGTCGACAACATCGAGGACCTCACCGGGCGCGCCTTCGACTACATCGTGATCGGCGGCGGATCCGCCGGCGCCGCAGTGGCCGCCCGCCTGAGCGAGGACCCGGACGTGACCGTGGCCCTGGTGGAAGCCGGCCCGGATGACCGGAACCTTCCCAAGATCCTGCAGCTGGACCGCTGGATGGAACTGCTCGAATCCGGCTACGACTGGGACTACCCGGTGGAACCGCAGGAAAACGGCAACTCCTTCATGCGGCACGCCCGGGCCAGGGTCATGGGCGGCTGCTCCAGCCACAACTCCTGCATCGCCTTCTGGGCTCCCCGCGAGGACCTGGACGAGTGGGAGTCCAAGTACGGCGCCACCGGCTGGAACGCCGACGCCGCCTGGCCGCTGTACAAGCGGCTGGAAACCAACGAGGACGCCGGCCCGGACGCACCCCACCACGGGGACTCAGGCCCGGTGCACCTGATGAACGTGCCCCCGGCGGATCCTGCCGGCGTCGCACTCCTGGACGCCTGCGAGCAGGCCGGCATTCCGCGCGCGAAGTTCAACACCGGCAACACCGTGATCAACGGTGCCAACTTTTTCCAGATCAACCGCCGCGCGGACGGCACCCGGTCCTCCAGCTCGGTCTCCTACATCCATCCGATCATCGACCGCGAAAACTTCACCCTGCTGACCGGCCTCCGCGCCCGCCAGCTGGTGTTCGACGCGGACAAGCGCTGCACCGGCGTGGACGTGGTGGACTCGGCCTTCGGCCGGACCCACCGGCTGTCCGCGCACCGCGAGGTGATCCTGTCCACCGGCGCCATCGACTCCCCCAAGCTGCTGATGCTCTCCGGCATCGGCCCGGCGGCGCACCTTGCCGCGCACGGCATCGAGGTGCTGGTGGACTCCCCCGGCGTGGGTGAGAACCTGCAGGACCATCCGGAAGGAGTGGTCCAGTTCGAGGCCAGGCAGCCCATGGTGCAAACGTCCACCCAGTGGTGGGAGATCGGCATCTTCACCCCCACCGTGGACGGCCTGGACCGCCCGGACCTGATGATGCACTACGGCTCCGTCCCTTTCGACATGAACACGCTGCGGCACGGTTACCCCACCACGGAGAACGGCTTCAGCCTCACCCCGAACGTCACGCACGCCCGCTCCCGCGGCACCGTCAGGCTGCGGAGCCGCGACTTCCGCGACAAGCCCATGGTGGATCCGCGCTACTTCACGGACCCGGACGGGCACGACATGCGGGTCATGGTGGCGGGGATCCGCAAGGCCCGCGAAATCGCCGCCCAGCCAGCTCTGGCGGAATGGGCCGGCCGGGAACTCTCGCCCGGGGTCGAGGCGCAGACGGACGAGGAACTGCAGGACTACATCCGCAAGACGCACAACACCGTGTACCACCCCGTGGGCACTGTCCGGATGGGACCGGCCGACGACGACATGTCGCCACTGGATCCCGAGCTGCGGGTCAAGGGCGTCACCGGCCTGCGCGTCGCCGATGCGTCCGTGATGCCGGAACACGTCACGGTCAACCCCAACATCACCGTGATGATGATCGGCGAGCGCTGTGCTGATTTAGTCCGGGCGGACCTCATCCGCGCCGGCGGAAACGGCCAAACCCTGACGGCGGACCTGGAGCTCAGCGCCTCCCTCGCCTGAGTTTCAGGCCATCGACCTTCCGTACGCCGCAGTGCGGACGGTCATCACTATCGTGCTTTTTTGATTGAGGAGTCCACATGGCGGAACCCAGCAAGAGTATTGATTCAAGCGGCATGGACGAGTTTGGCTACGCGCAGACCCTGGACCGGAGCATCGGCAAGTTCGCCAGCTTCGCAGCTGGTGTCAGCTACATCTCCATCCTCACCGGTGTTTTCCAACTGTTCTACTTTGGTTTTTCCATGGCCGGCCCCGCCTACGCGTGGTCCTGGCCCCTTGTCTTCGCCGGCCAGCTGATGGTGGCCCTGTGTTTTGCCGAACTGGCGGGCCGCTACCCGGTGGCGGGATCGGTGTACAACTGGGCCAAACGGCTCGCGTCGGGCACCTCGGCCTGGCTGGCCGGGTGGCTGCTGATGCTCTCCTCCATCGTGGCGCTGGGCTCCGTGGCACTGGCCCTGCAGCTCACCCTGCCCCAGCTCTGGTCCGGCTTCCAGTTCGTCGGTGACGGCACCGGCCCCTACGATTTCGCCATGAACGGCGTGGTGCTGGCCAGCATCATGATCACCATCTCCACCCTCATCAATGCGTTCGGCGTGAAGCTCATGACCCGGATCAACAGCATCGGCGTTTTCGTGGAGCTGAGCGCAGCCGTGCTCCTCATCCTCGCGCTGGGCTGGCACGTGGTGCGCGGGCCCGAGGTCCTCTTTGACACGGCCGGCTTCGGCGAAGGCCACGACCTCGGCTTCTTCGGCGTTTTCCTTATCGGCGCCATGGCATCGGGCTACGTCATGTACGGCTTTGACACCGCCAGCTCGCTCGGGGAGGAAACGAAAGACCCCAAGCGCACGGCACCCAAGGCCATCCTGCGGGCCATCACGGCCTCGTTCGTGCTGGGTGGCCTGATCCTGCTGTTCGGCATCCTGGCCGCACCGGACCTTGCGGACCCCAAGGTGGGCTCGGCCGACGGCGGGCTGCAGTACATCGTGCTGTCCGTCCTGGGCGGACCGTTCGGCAAGGCCTTCCTTGCGTGCATCGTTGTGGCCGTGGTGGTCTGCACCCTGGCCGTCCATGCCGCCGCCATCCGCATGATGTTCGCCATGGCCCGGGACAACAACCTGCCGTTCAGCCGGCAGCTGAGCAAAGTGGACCCGGTCCGCAGGACCCCGACTGTTGCGGCGATCGTGATCGGCATCCTGGCCGTGATGCCACTGCTCATCAACGTCACGCAGCCCGCGATTTTCACGATCATGTCCAGCATCAGCATCGTCCTGATCTACCTCTCCTACCTCCTGGTCACCGTGCCCATGCTGCGCAACCGCCTCCTGAAGAAGTGGCCGCTCGCCGCAGACGGCTCCGAGCCCGGCTTTTCCCTGGGCAAGTGGGGGCTGCCGGTGAACATCCTGGCAGTCCTGTGGGGCGGTGCCATGACGCTGAACCTGGTGTGGCCGCGCCCGGAGATCTACAACTCGGTGCCGCCGTTCGAGTGGTACCTGCAGTGGGGCGGGGTGATCTTCGTTGCCGCCGTCACCGTTGGCGGGGCCCTGCTCTACCGGCTGAAGATCCGCCACCAAACGGGCGTGCTCGCCGAGCATGCCGCGGCCGTCGCGGCCCATCCGTCATCGGGTGCCGCGCTGCAGGCCGCTCCTGCTGAACAGGACGTGGCGGACGCCAAAGTGTCCTAGAACAGCTCCCAGACTGGCAGCTGCACCCTGGCAGTTCCCAATGAAAGGTCGACGGCGGCACCCACCTGAGTGCCGTCGTCGACCTTACTCGCGGGGATGGAACTGACGGCATACCCGCTACGGAAGCGCACGCGCCGCTAAGCTAACGCCATGGCCAACAAAACCACAGCAGAGAAGCTCGCCACCCTCCAGAAGGGCTACACGCTGGAAGGCGCCACCATCGAATTGGGGGCCGCCATCATCGACGGCGAACTCCACAAGGACGCGCCGGTGCGGTTGCCGCTCTCGATGATGAACCGGCACGGACTGGTGGCCGGTGCCACCGGCACGGGCAAGACCGTCACGCTGCACATGATGGCCGAGCAGCTTTCCACCGCCGGGGTGCCGGTCTTCCTGGCCGACATCAAAGGCGACCTGTCCGGCCTGGCCACGGCCGCCACCGGCAGTGAAAAGCTCACCGCACGCACCGAGGGCATCGGGCAGGCCTGGCAGGGCCGGACGTTTCCGGTGGAGTTCCTGGCCCTGGGCGGCGACGGCAACGGCGTCCCGGTACGCGCCACGGTGTCCTCGTTCGGGCCCATCCTGCTCTCACGGATCATGGAGCTGAACGACACGCAGGAATCGAGCCTGCAGCTGGTGTTCTACTTCGCGGACAAGAACGGCCTGGAGCTCATCGACCTGAAGGACCTCCGCGCGGTGATCCAGTTCCTCACCTCGGCTGAAGGCAAGAACCAGCTCGAGGAACTCGGCGGGCTGTCCAAGGCCACTGCCAGCGTTATCCTGCGGGAGCTGGTGAGCCTTGAGGCGCAGGGCCTGGAGAAGTTCTTCGGCGAGCCGGAATTCGACACCGCGGAGCTGCTGCGGACCGCCCCGGACGGACGCGGGGTGATCACCTGCCTGGAGCTGCCCACCCTGCAGACCAAGCCCATGCTGTTCTCTACCTTCCTCATGTGGCTGCTGGCCGATCTTTTCGAGGACCTGCCCGAGGCCGGCGACCTCGACAAGCCCAAGCTGGTGTTCTTCCTCGACGAAGCCCACCTCCTCTTCAACGACGCCTCCAAAGCCTTCCTGGAGGCCATCACCACCACGGTCCGGCTCATCCGGTCCAAGGGCGTGGGGATTTTCTTCGTCACCCAGACCCCCAAGGACGTCCCGGCGGAGGTCCTCGGCCAGCTGGCCAACCGGGTGCAGCACGCCCTCCGCGCGTTTACTCCCGAGGACGCCAAGGCCCTCAAAGCCACGGTGTCCACGTTCCCCATGAGCGACTACGACCTCGAGGAGACGCTCACCTCCGCAGGCATTGGCGAGGCCGTCATCACGGTCATGAACGAGAAGGGCGCCCCGACACCTGTGGCGCTCACCAGGCTCCGCGCCCCCGAGTCCGTGATGGGCCCCAGCGACGAAGCCCTGGTCCGGAGCACCGTGGCAGGGTCGGCCCTGCTGGCAAAGTACGGGACAGCCGTGGACAACCACTCAGCCTTCGAAAAACTGGCAGGGAAGGCCGCCGCGCCCACCGGACCCGCAGCAGCTGGAGCGCCGCCTGTGCCCGGCGGAACCGTTCCGGGCGGGGCACGCCAGGACGACGTTGACGCCGAGGCACGCCGGATCGAGGAAGAGATCCTTGGACGGCCCAGCAGCAGGCCGGCCCCGTCAGCCGAAACAATGCGCCGCAAGCCCGCCGAAACCGCCCCGGCCCCGCGCCCGGGTGCGGGAGACTCGATGGTGGGCGACATCGGCGGGATGCTCGGCGGCGCCCTGGGCGGCGGGCTCAAGAGCATGGCCAGGTCCATCGGCACCCAGCTCGGACGGGAACTGCTGCGCGGCGTGTTCGGCACGTCGTCCCGGCGCCGCCGCCGCTAAAAGGTACCGCATCCAGCTGACTCAACTGCCGCCGTCGGACGCATGGCGGGTAACGTATGGAACGTGCAGATGAGTCAAGCGTTGGTGAGGATCGCGGCCGGATGGCTGCTGGGACTCATGCTTGCCATCGCCGGCGCCGTGGTGGCGGTGAACCTGGTCAACAACACCGTGGCCAGCCCGCAGCAGCCCGTGCGCGAATATCTGGACGCGCTGCAGAGCGGCGACGGCGGGAAGGCGCTGGGGCTGCTCCGCGCCACTGTCCCGCCCAGCAACGCCGCCATGCTCGACGGCACGGCCCTGCAGACCGCGACGTCCCGGTTCACGAATGTGGATATCGGTGACGCCGAGGAACGCCCGGACAACCAGGTCATGGTGCCCCTGGAGTACACCATTGACGGCAGCCGGCTCCGCACCGAATTCCTGCTGCGCAAAACCGGGACCGAGTGGATCTTCTTCAACACCTGGGCTTTCGTTCCGTCCAGGCTGCCCACGGTGGACATCACGGTGGTCAATTCCAGTGAGGCCACCGTCAACGGCGTGCCCGTCAACATGCCCAACGGCCGGAACTCCTTTGCGGTCTTCTACCCCGGCGAGTACGAAGCCTCCGTGAACGGGGAGTACTTTTCGGCAGCCCCCACCCGTGCCACGGTGACGGCACGGGACGCCCCGGTGGCGCCGCTCAACCTCCTCACCCAGGCCACGGACAACCTGAAGAAGGACGTGTCCGCGAAGGTCAGGGAATTCCTGGACGGCTGCGCTGCCGTCGCCGCCAAGGAGCAGAAACTCCAGCCGGACTGCCCGTTCTACTACGCCAGCAACAACACGGTGCAGGACGGCAGCATCAAGTGGACCGTGACGGAATACCCCAACGTGTCCATTGAACCCTTCGACGGGCGCTGGGTGGTGGCTCCCCTCGACGGCAAAGCCAAGGTGGAGGCCCTCCAGCAGAACCTGTTCACCGGCGCCTGGTACCCCCTCAACGAGGAAGTGGACTTCAGCTTCACCACCCGCCTGGACGTGACCGGGGACACGGTCAAGGTCACCCCGGTACTGAGCTTCTAGGCCCTGCTCCCGCCACACTGGCCCAGTTTTGGTGGCCAAACAGCAGGTTTACCAGCCGTTGTGGCGCCGGCTGGGCGAATAACCGGGCCGGTTTGGTTGCGGCCACCGCAGCGAGCCACGGGCAAGAACCTCGCGGACCTGCGCCAGGACAGCTTCGGGTGAATAAACCACGTCGTCGTAGAAGAATCGCAGCACGGGAAGGCCCTGCAGTATTGCGGAGTTGTCCCTGCGGCGGTCCCTCTTGAACTGCCTGGCCTCAAGATGGAAGGCCAGCCCGTCAATCTCCACGATAAGGAACCCCTCCAACAGGAAGTCAACACGGCCGATGCCATCGATCAACACTTGGGTTTCGGTAAGAATGCCTGCATCCCGGAACAGCACCCGGGCCAGGGTCTCCAGCAGGGAATCCGCGCCCCGGTCAACCTTGGACACCACATTCCGCGCCTTGCCGCACCGGGGTCCGTCCAAGTGGCGGAACAGGTACGGCGGATCGATGTCTCCGCGGTTGTACGCACACTCCACCATTACCAGCGACTCGAGTTCCGGCAGGCAGAGCAGGGCATGAAGCAGAACATCAGGTAGGGCTGCAAGCGTCCGATGGCGGGGCGGCTGCGTCAAGTCGGTACGGTGGCTGATACACCGAACTGCTCTTCGGCCGTTGCTCTGCCAGTAGTGGGGCCTGGCAGGGGGCCGGAGCTGCCACAGGCCGTATGCCGGAGCAGCAGAAACACATGTCATCAGACCGCGGGCGCGTCCGGCCGCCACCAGTTCCGCGTCTGCGTCAGCCACGGCCAGGAGTCCCCGGTCCAGCCGAAGCACCTGGCCGGTGCGGACCGCACGGCGAAGCTCCGTATCCGTGGCACCGGCGGCCAGCACATCACGTCGCAGCAACACTCCGCCAGCTGATCTGAGGATTTCTGTTGGGTCCATCAGGCCACAATGTCCGCCATCCTGGCCCGGCGTCAGCCTCGAGCGGTGCTATGTGAACAATGCGGCCCCACGCTGGCCCCCTTTTGGGGGAAGCAGCAACAAAAAGGCCCGGTTCCCACTCCTCAAGGGGTGGAAAACCGGGCCACTTAGGCAGACTCAGGACGACGGCGGGGCGTCAGTCCATGCCGCGCAGGTCAAGCACCAGTTCGGTGTCGCCGTCGCCCTGCAGCACCACGGGAATGCCCCAGTCCTGCTGGTAGAGGTGGCAGGCGGCGTGGTCCGGGATCTCGCCGTCCTCGGTCTCGGGGCCGTCGCAGGCGGCAGCCCGTGCGGTGATGTGCAGGATTCCCTCCGGCACGTCCGGTGAAAGCTCCATGGTGCGGAGCAGCCCCACCGAGGTTCCGCTGCCGGATGCCAGCAGCTCCGGCGGCGTGGAGGAGATCTTCAGCTGGGTGGGATCGCCCCAGCGGTCATCCAGCTTCTGCCCGGTGGGGGCGGTGAAGCGGACCGTCAGTTCCAGGGGGCCCGGCGCCACGGGGCTCTTGGGCCGGTGCGTCTGGACCGCGCCCTCATCCACCTGCTGGGCTTCCTTGGGGATGGGAACGAACACCACCTGGTGCTTGTTCGCCTCCACCACCACCAGCAGCGGCTCCGACCCGGCCGAGTGCGTGTGGTCCACAATCACGTCGGACGGCTCAAGGAGGCCGCGCGCCAGGGTGGACACTGTGCCGGAGGCGGGGTCGTACCGCCGCACGGCGCCGTTGTACGTGTCGGCCACCGCCACGGAGCCGTCCGGCAGGACAGTAACGCCCAAGGGGTGCTGGAGACGCGCCTCGGCGGCCGCGCCGTCCCGGAAGCCGAAGTCGAACAGCCCCTTGCCGATGGCGGACTCCACGGTGACCGTGCCGTCGTCGTCAATTGCCAGCTTGCGGAGGGCGGACGTTTCGGAGTCGGCCACCCAGATGTTGCCCTCGGCGTCCTCGGCCAGGCCGGAGGGCTGGGCGAACCAGGCCTCGTGGGCCGGACCGTCCAGCAGCCCTTCCAGTCCGTTGCCGGCCACGATGGCCACCGCCCCGGTGAGGGGGTCGAAACTGAAGATCTGGTGCACGCCGGCCATGGCGACCACCACGGCGTTGAGCTTCCTGGACCATACGACGTCCCACGGCGAGCTCAGCGCAACGTCCAACGGGTGCCCGCCGAGCTGGCCGGTGAACCCCGCTGCGTCCTCGTCCACGCGTGCCGGTCCGGCCTCCAGCAGCCGCTGGACGCCGCTGCCGGCAAGGGTGGAGGCCTTACCGTCCGCAAGGGACAGTCCACGGAGCCGGTGGTTGACGGAGTCGGCAATCACGACGTCGTACCCGGCCTTGGCTGCCACGTCTTCCGGCAGCAGGACCAGGCCTTGGGGCTCGTTGAACTGTGCCACGGCGGAATCCCCGGCGGCGGGGCCGTCCGCATGGCCCCTCACGCCGGAGCCAAAGGTGCCCAGAACGGTATGGAAGTCCGTGCCGAGCTCCACCAGCCGGTGGTGTCCCGTGTCGGTGACCAGCCACGAACCCTTGCCGGCGGCACCGTTTCCTGCGGCACCCGCCGCTGCGCCGTCGTCGGACGTTCCCTTCACGGCGGTGGAGCCGCGGCCCGGCGGAAGGAAAAGCGCCTTGCCGGGGAAGCGCAGGGTGCCGGAGGTGGGCTCCGGGGCCACGTACGGGCCGGAGCCGCGGTGCAGCGTCCCCTTGGCCTCATGTTCGGCGATGAGCTCGGGAATCAGCACCGCCAGGCCGTCCGCGTGGCCTTCGCCGGAGAGGTGCGCCACGATGTAGCCCTCGGGGTCAATGACCACCAGGGTGGGCCAGGCGCGGGCAGTGTAGGCCTTCCAGGTCTCCAGCTCGGGATCGTCCAGGACCGGGTGGTGGATCTCGTAGCGCTCAACGGCGGCAGCCAGCGCCAACGGATCGGCCTCATGCTCGAACTTGGGCGAGTGGACGCCCACCGTGACCAGGACGTCGGAGTACTGTTCCTCCAGCGGCCGGAGTTCGTCCAGGACATGCAGGCAATTGATGCAGCAGAAGGTCCAGAAATCCAGCAGCACGATCTTGCCGCGCAGGGCCTCAAGGTCCAGGGTCTTCCCGCCAGTGTTCAACCAGTTGCGGCCCACCAGTTCGGAGGCCCGGACCCGGGCATGCGTGCGTACGGTTTCGCTCATCAGCGTCCTTCCAGCTTGTTGCGTTCAGCCAGCCTGGCGTCGCGTTCGGCCAATTTGGCAAACATATCGTTGTAAGCGGTGAGATCGGCGTCGTTATTCCTGTCCGCCGCCCGGTCAACGCGTTTGGTCTCCCTCTGGTCAGACCGGGACCACATGATGGCGACGCCGAGCGCCACCAGCAGAGTGGGGACCTCGCCGATGCCCCAGGCCACGGCGCCGCCCTTCTGCTGGTCCAGGAGGGCCGAGGGGCCCCACTCCCTGCCCAGGTTCCCGAAGTAGTCCGCGGCAAGGAGGTTGGTCCCGCCCATGATGGCGACGCCGAAGAAGGCGTGGAAGCCCATGGTGGCCAGGAGCAGCAGGAGCCGCATGGGGTACGGCGCCCGGCGCGGCAGCGGGTCGGTGCCGATCATGGTCAGCACAAAGATGTACCCGGTGAGCAGGAAGTGGACAATCATCAGCTCGTGGCCAACGTGCTCCCGCATGGCGAAGCCGAACAGGTCCGAGTAGTAGAACAGCACAATGGAGCCGGCAAAGTTGGCTGCCGCGAAGAGCGGGTGGGTGACCAGCTGGGAGAACTTCGAGTGGATGAACACCAGCAGCCATTCCCGGGCGCCCCTGGAGCCGTCACCCCGGGCAGGCAGGGCCCGCAGGGCGAGCGTCACCGGCGCACCCAGTACCAGGAAGATGGGCGCCACCATGGTCAGTGCCATATGGTCCACCATGTGTGCCGAGAACAGTATGCGGCCATAGACCGACGGCGGGCCGGACGTGATGTAGGTCAGGACCAGGAGGCCGATGATCCAGTTCACGGAACGGAACCACTGCCACGTGTCACCACGCCGGTGGACCTTGGCCACGCCCAGGAAATAGGCCACAAGGCCGAACAGCGCCACGGCAATCCAGAGCCAGTCCAGGCGCCACTCGGTGAGCCACCGCTCCGGTGTCAGTTCAGGGGGAAGTTCGTAGCCCGTGAGGATGAAGGCGGGCGAGGCGTCAGGGGCGAAGGTTGTGGGCTCCGGTGGGGCGGAACGGCCCAGGGCGACGGCGACGCCGGAGGTTGCGCCCATCACCAGGAATTCCGCCAGGACCAGCTGCCAGAGCACGCGCCGTGAAGACATTGTGGAGCCCTTGCGGCCCAGCTGCGGGATCACCCACTGCCGGTGCATGAACCCGATTCCGCCCAGGACAAGGGTGGCCGCTGACTTGGCCAGGATCAGCTGGCCGTAAGGAGAACCAAAGAGGTCTGCCCAGTTGGTGATCCTGATGCTCGCGTTGATGATGCCCGAGGCGAGCACCAGCACGAAGGCGAAGCCCGCGAGCGAGGAGAACCGGCGGAGCGTGGGTTCCGTGATGTCGGCGGAGGCTGCGGCTTTGGGGCCCGTCAGGATTCCGGACAGCAGGGCCAGCATGATGATGCCGCCCACCCAGGTGCTGACACCCACCAGGTGCAGGCCCAGCGAGTTGATGGCACCTTCATGGTCGGCGGAGCTCGAGGAGTGGCCAATCAGTGCGGTGGGTACCAGCCCCACCAAGGCCAGGACCAGCGTCAGCGCAAGTCCCCCGAGGGACCTCACCCCGAAGAGCGCCGTCGTCACAATTGCCGCGATGATGGTCACGGCCAGCCAGGCCCGCCCCGTCTCGATGTCCGTCATGAAGAAGACCAGGGCCTGCGTGAACTCCGCGTCCCCGGAGAGTCCCTGCCCCGCAACGTCAGAGTAGGTCAGGACCAGGACGGCGATGGCGGACAGCGTCCACGCGGCACCTGCTGCGGACGCCACGGCCAGGGCGCGGCTGAAGGCGGGATGCTCCAGCGCTTCACTGCCGGCAGCCTCTTTGGCGCGGCTGCGGGGCCCGGCACTGCGGGGAAGGATACCGACGGCGAAGATCAGGCCGCCGATAACAGTCGCCAACGAGGCGTTATGGATGGCCTTGCTGACGGGGAGGCCCCAGCGGACAAACGCTCCAGGGTCAGAGACCGCCCGGGCGCTGGCCGCACCGGAGAAAATCAGCGCCGCTGCAAGGCCCAGGAACAGGGCGGCCAGCCCGGCCAGCTGCCAGCCCCGGAGGATCCCCAGGGCGCTGCTGTCTTGACCCGGCGCACCGTTGCCCCGCGCTCCCTTGACGGAAACGGACTGGGGGTTGGTGGAACGTGGTTTTGCGGCAGAAGACACCATTCCATTGTCCGCTACGCCTGCCCGGCCCGCGAATCGGCCTTAAAAGCAAAAGGAGCGGCAACCGGGTGGTTGCCGCTCCTTTTCCTGCGCCGGCTACGTGCCGGGGAGGAAGAAGCTTACTTCTTGTTGGAGACTGCAGCCTTCAGCTTGGAGCCGGCGGTCAGCTTGACGCTGTGGCCTGCCGCGATCTGGATGGTCTCGCCGGTCTGCGGGTTGCGGCCCGTACGTGCTGCACGGTCGGTGCGCTCGACGGCGAGCCAGCCCGGGATGGTGATCTTCTCGCCCGCGGCGACAGAAGTCTCGAAAACCTCGAACAGTGCGTCGAGGACGGAGTTGACGGCTGCCTGGCTGGTGCCGGCCTTGCCTGCTACCTCTGCAACAAGTTCACTACGGTTCTTAGCCATTTATGTCCTCCTGGACGGTCATGATTCTGGAGCCTGAACGCGGCATGCGCACAAGCCACTGTTCGAAAACTTACCAGCTTGGGCCCCCCGGTTCCGCAAATTCCGCGTGTTTCCGGCACTTTTTGAGGTTAATCACCGCGTTTTCGGGATTTTCGGCCCCGGATTCAGCCACCAGCGGACGCCCTTTGACTCATTTGCCGGCCCTCCCCCTGGGATGCTCTCTCACTTGATGCGGGGTTTCCCGGGACGATCTCTCACCGGGTGCGGGGTTTCCCGGGACGCTC
>NZ_JCAXEF010000029.1:0-3438 GCF_059758765.1 Pseudarthrobacter sp. GQ63 | reverse complement strand
GATCCGCATCACCTCGCTGATGCCCAGGCCCGTCACCCGGCAGTGCCCCAGCAACTCGGCGGCGGTCCGGAACGGCAACGGCAGCTCTTTCTTGGACTCCTCCAGCTCCAGTTGGGCCGCGTCCTCCTCGCCTTCCCGGACAATGAAGCCGCCGCCCACCGAGAAAAACGTCGCCGTATGCAGGACCTGGTCGCCGGCGTCGGAGACCGTGAACGTCATCCCGTTCGTATGCCTGGGCAGGACCGTCAACGGCCGCAACACCATGTCCTTCACCCCGTACGGCAACGGCACCGCACCGGCCAGCTGCAACAACCCGGTCTCGGCGATCGCAGCCAGCCGCTCCTCCACCTCATCCGGCAGGATCAGCTCCGGATGGAACCCCTCCAACCCCAGCAAAATGGCCGTCATCGTCCCATGCCCGTGACCGGTCGCAGCCAACGACCCATACAAATCCACCCGCAACGACGCCACCCCCGCCAGCACCCCCGAAGCCTTCAACTCCTCCGCAAACACAGCAGCAGCCCGCATCGGCCCCACGGTATGAGAAGACGAAGGCCCAATCCCAATAGAAAAGAGATCAAAGACGCCAACAGCCATTACTTGTCCTTACTAAAACTGAGTTGGGTGCGTGGTCGGTTGGGTGGATGGCTGCGGAATTCCTCCGCGTGCTGGCTCGTTCCTCGCCTCTGACGCACGCTTCCGGAATCCCCCCAGCCATCCAGGGTTCCGTCACCAAGCGACAAGGCAAGCAGGAGACAACCTCCGCGACCCGGCATGGGCGGAGGAAACCAACACACAAACGTTGTCCGCTCCTGCCCGTGCAGGAAGCGGCCTCGTGTCCGTGCCCAAGGTGCCTTGACCTCGCCCCTGTGGGACAGGTATCCGGAAGCGTGCTCCCCACCGTCTCCCTAGCCTCGCAAGCTCGGCCAGGGAACCCTGACGGCGTGGGCCCAGGGCACGCGTGAAACTGTCCGGTCCGGTGGCCCCGGAGCCACTGTGATTCCAGGCCTATGTGGAGCGTTTGTAGAACGGGAGATCGACGACGACGAACGGCTCCGCTTTGCCTCGCAGGTCGATGTCCAATACCGTGCCGGCCTGGGTGAACTCAACATCGACGTACGCCATGGCGATCGGGTACCCCAGGGTGGGCGAAGGCTGTCCGGAGGTCACTTCGCCCACGGTCTTGCCGTCCTTGAGCACGGGGTAGTGTGCGCGGCCGGCGCGCCGGCCCAGTCCTTTGAGTCCCACAAGCCTGCGGCCTCCAGTGGAGCCGGCTCCGGCCATCTTCTTGGCGGCCAGGGCGGACTTTCCCACAAAGTCGCCTTCTTTGGAGAGCGCGACGACGGGTCCCAGTCCGGCGGCGAAGGGGTCACCCTGCAGCGAGAGCTCGTTCCCGTACAGCGGCATCCCCGCTTCAAGGCGGAGGGAGTCGCGCGAAGCCAGCCCGGCAGGCGTCAGCTCGCCATCCTCCGCGATGGCGGCGAGTGCCTGCCACAGGGCGGGGGCGTCGTCGTTCGCCACAAAGATCTCGAAGCCGTCCTCACCGGTATAGCCGGTGCGGGCGAGCAGGAGCTCCTTCCCGGCGCCTCCCACGAGGAACGGAACCTCCACGGCGGCGTAGTACTTCAGTTCCGTGACCAGGCCATGCTGTGCAGCCGGGACAAGGCGCAGCAGCAGCTCCTGTGCCCTGGGACCCTGGACGGCGATCAGCGAGGTGGCCGCGGAGGCGTCGTCCACCCGGACGTTGAACCCGGCTGCACGTTCGGCCAGGGCCGCGGCCACCACGTCCGCGTTGCCTGCGTTGGGAACCACCAGGAAGCGGTCGGTCCCGTCTCCTGCGGTGTCCGCCGCAGGGCGGCGGTAGGTGATGAGGTCGTCGATGATGCCGCCGTCCTCAGTGCAGATCAGCGAGTACTTGGCCTTGCCCACGGCTATGGCCGAGATCTTACCCACCAGCGCGTAGTCCAGGAACGCGGCAGCCTCCGGCCCGGTGACCCAGACCTCGCCCATGTGGGACAGGTCAAAAAGCCCTGCGGAGTTCCGGACGGCGTGGTGCTCGGCCAGTTCGGAGCTGTACTTGAGGGGCATTTGCCAGCCGCCGAAGTCGGTGAAGGAGGCACCCAGCTTCGTGTGCTCGTCGTAGAGGGCGGTGCGCTTCTCAGTCATGGCAGGCGTCCTCAGTTTTCGAATTCGGAGAGCGGCGGGCAGGAGCAAATCAGGTTCCGGTCACCGGCTGCGCCGTCAATGCGGCCAACCGGCGGGAAGTACTTGTCCTGCTTGAGTGACTTCACCGGGAACACCGCCTGCTCGCGCGGGTAGGCGCGGTCCCAGTCGCTGCTGATGGCGGCGGCAGCGGTGTGCGGGGCGTTCCGGAGCGGGCTGTCGGCCACGGTGAAGTCGCCGTTGGCCACCTGGTCGATCTCCTTGCGGATGGTGACCATGGCTTCGATGAAGCGGTCGATCTCCCCCAGGTCCTCGGACTCGGTGGGCTCCACCATCAGCGTGCCGGCCACGGGGAACGCCAGCGTGGGGGCGTGGAAACCGTAGTCGATGAGGCGCTTGGCCACGTCCTCAGCAGTGACGCCGGTGCGGGCGGTGAGTTCGCGCAGGTCCAGGATGCACTCGTGCGCCACCAGCCCCGCTTCGCCGGTGTAGAGGACCGGGAAGTAGTCGTTCAGCCGTGCCGCGACGTAGTTGGCCGCCAGCAGTGCGGACTTGGTGGCCTCGGTCAGGCCCTGGCCGCCCATCAGCTTCACGTACGCCCAGGAAATGGGCAGCACGCCGGCGGAACCGAACTTGGAGGCGGAGATGGGGACGTCGTTGCCTTCGGTCCAAGTGGCGGCGTTGCCGGGCATGAAGGGTGCCAGGTGTGCCTTGGCAGCAACGGGTCCGACGCCGGGTCCGCCGCCGCCGTGCGGGATGCAGAAGGTCTTGTGCAGGTTCAGGTGCGAAACGTCGCCGCCGAACTTGCCCGGCTGCGCCAGACCGACAAGCGCGTTCAGGTTTGCGCCATCGATGTACACCTGGCCGCCGGCGGCGTGGACGGCATCGCAGACCTCGCGGACGTCGGCGTCGTACACACCATGCGTGGACGGGTAGGTGATCATGATGCAGGACAGGGAGTCCTTGTGGGCTTCGATCTTGGCGTACAGGTCCGCGTGGTCGATGGTGCCGTCCGATGCGGTCGCCACGACAACAACCTTCATGCCGGCCAGGACAGCCGATGCCGCATTGGTGCCGTGCGCCGAGGCCGGAATGAGGCAGACGTTGCGCTGCTGGTCCCCGCGGGAGTGGTGGTAGCCGCGGATCGCCAGCAGGCCCGCGAGCTCACCCTGCGAACCGGCGTTCGGCTGGATGGACACCTGGTCATAGCCCGTGATCTCCGTCAGCTGCGCTTCCAGGTCAGCAATGAGTTCGCGCCAGCCCTCAGTCTGCGAA
>NZ_JCAXEF010000028.1:0-3873 GCF_059758765.1 Pseudarthrobacter sp. GQ63 | reverse complement strand
TAGTGTTTGGCACACTGTTGGGTCCTGAGGCAACAGGGCCGTGGTTCTTGCCCCCTTTTTGTGTGGGGTGGGGTTGCGGGTTTGTTTGTTTCTGGTTTCCTGGCTGCATCGATCATGCATGTTTGTGTGTGTGGGGTGTGTGGTACGGGGTTGTTGTTTGAGAACTACATAGTGGACGCGAGCATCTTTTATAAGAAGCAATTTCCAAGAATATGAACCTGGATCTGGCTGCGCGTGATGGTGTCACTCTTTTTGGGGTGGTGTTGTTGGGTGTGGTTGGTTTCTGTGGTTCTCTCGAAAATTAGCGTTTTTGATCTTTTGTGGTCAAGTTTTTAAGAGCACACGGTGGATGCCTTGGCATTAGGAGCCGAAGAAGGACGTAGGAATCTGCGATAAGCCTGGGGGAGTCGATAACCGGACTGTGATCCCAGGGTGTCCGAATGGGGAAACCCCGCCAGGGACGCGAGTCACCTGGTGACCCGCATCTGAACACATAGGGTGCGTGGAGGGAACGCGGGGAAGTGAAACATCTCAGTACCCGCAGGAAGAGAAAACAATAGTGATTCCGTTAGTAGTGGCGAGCGAACGCGGATCAGGCTAAACCGTTCCATGTGTGATAGCCGGCGGGCGTTGCATGGTCGGGGTTGTGGGACTTTCCATACCAGTTCTGCCGGGCTGGTGGGGTGTGATGTGCAGGCATAGGTGAACGGTCTTGAAAGGCCGGCCAGAGAGGGTGTTAGCCCCGTAACCGTAATGTTGTGTACCGCCTGGATGAGTATCCCAAGTAGTACGGGGCCCGAGAAATCCCGTGCGAATCTGTCAGGACCACCTGATAAGCCTAAATACTCCCTAATGACCGATAGCGGACCAGTACCGTGAGGGAAAGGTGAAAAGTACCCCGGGAGGGGAGTGAAACAGTACCTGAAACCGTGTGCTTACAATCCGTCGGAGCCAGTCTGATTCTGGTGACGGCGTGCCTTTTGAAGAATGAGCCTGCGAGTTAGTGTTACGTCGCGAGGTTAACCCGTGTGGGGCAGCCGTAGCGAAAGCGAGTCTGAATAGGGCGTTGCAGTGGCGTGATCTAGACCCGAAGCGAAGTGATCTACCCATGGCCAGGTTGAAGCGACGGTAAGACGTCGTGGAGGACCGAACCCACTTCAGTTGAAAATGGAGGGGATGAGCTGTGGGTAGGGGTGAAAGGCCAATCAAACTTCGTGATAGCTGGTTCTCCCCGAAATGCATTTAGGTGCAGCGTTGCGTGTTTCTTGCTGGAGGTAGAGCTACTGGATGGCTAATGGGCCCTACAAGGTTACTGACGTCAGCCAAACTCCGAATGCCGGTAAGTGAGAGCGCAGCAGTGAGACTGTGGGGGATAAGCTTCATAGTCGAGAGGGAAACAGCCCAGACCACCAACTAAGGCCCCTAAGCGTGTGCTAAGTGGGAAAGGATGTGGAGTTGCGAAGACAACCAGGAGGTTGGCTTAGAAGCAGCCATCCTTAAAAGAGTGCGTAATAGCTCACTGGTCAAGTGATTCCGCGCCGACAATGTAGCGGGGCTCAAGTACACCGCCGAAGTTGTGGCATTCAGATATTAGCTAAGCCCTTGTGGTTCAGGCGTCTGGATGGGTAGGGGAGCGTCGTGTGGGCGGTGAAGTCGCGGTGTAAACCAGCGGTGGAGCCTACACGAGTGAGAATGCAGGCATGAGTAGCGAAAGACGGGTGAGAAACCCGTCCGCCGAATGATCAAGGGTTCCAGGGTCAAGCTAATCTGCCCTGGGTAAGTCGGGACCTAAGGCGAGGCCGACAGGCGTAGTCGATGGACAACGGGTTGATATTCCCGTACCGGCGAAAAACCGCCCATGCTGAACAGGGGATACTAACTGCCCGAGACCTGCCCGATCGCCCTTGTGGTGTGAGGGTTTTGGTGGAGCGCAGGACCTGATCCTGGGAGGCAAGCGTATTAACAGGTGTGACGCAGGAAGGTAGCCAAGCCGGGCGATGGTTGTCCCGGTCTAAGGATGTAGGGCGAACGGTAGGCAAATCCGCTGTTCATGATGCCTGAGATCTGATGGGACCCCCGTTTGGGGGGATTTGGTGATCCTATGCTGCCGAGAAAAGCATCGACGCGAGGTTTTAGCCGCCCGTACCCCAAACCGACACAGGTGATCAGGTAGAGAATACTAAGGCGATCGAGAGAATTATGGTTAAGGAACTCGGCAAAATGCCCCCGTAACTTCGGGAGAAGGGGGGCCCCAACCTTGATACACCCTTGCGGTGTGGAGGGGATCGGGGCCGCAGAGACCAGGGGGAAGCGACTGTTTACTAAAAACACAGGTCCGTGCGAAGTCGCAAGACGATGTATACGGACTGACTCCTGCCCGGTGCTGGAAGGTTAAGAGGACCGGTTAGCCGCAAGGCGAAGCTGAGAATTTAAGCCCCAGTAAACGGCGGTGGTAACTATAACCATCCTAAGGTAGCGAAATTCCTTGTCGGGTAAGTTCCGACCTGCACGAATGGAGTAACGACTTCCCCGCTGTCTCAACCATAAACTCGGCGAAATTGCAGTACGAGTAAAGATGCTCGTTACGCGCAGCAGGACGGAAAGACCCCGAGACCTTTACTATAGTTTGGTATTGGTGTTCGGAGTGGCTTGTGTAGGATAGGTGGGAGACGTTGAAGCCCGGACGCCAGTTCGGGTGGAGTCATCGTTGAAATACCACTCTGGTCACTTTGGACATCTAACTTCGGCCCGTAATCCGGGTCAGGGACAGTGCCTGATGGGTAGTTTAACTGGGGCGGTTGCCTCCTAAAAAGTAACGGAGGCGCCCAAAGGTTCCCTCAGCCTGGTTGGCAATCAGGTGTCGAGTGTAAGTGCACAAGGGAGCTTGACTGTGAGAGAGACATCTCGAGCAGGGACGAAAGTCGGGACTAGTGATCCGGCGGTACATTGTGGAATGGCCGTCGCTCAACGGATAAAAGGTACCTCGGGGATAACAGGCTGATCTTGCCCAAGAGTCCATATCGACGGCATGGTTTGGCACCTCGATGTCGGCTCGTCGCATCCTGGGGCTGGAGTAGGTCCCAAGGGTTGGGCTGTTCGCCCATTAAAGCGGTACGCGAGCTGGGTTTAGAACGTCGTGAGACAGTTCGGTCCCTATCCGCTGCGCGCGCAGGAAATTTGAGAAGGGCTGTCCTTAGTACGAGAGGACCGGGACGGACGAACCTCTGGTGTGTCAGTTGTACTGCCAAGTGCACCGCTGATTAGCTACGTTCGGATGGGATAACCGCTGAAAGCATCTAAGCGGGAAGCTCGCTTCAAGATGAGATTTCCATACACCTTGTGTGTGAGAGGCCCCCAGCCAGACCACTGGGTTGATAGGCCGGATGTGGAAGCGAGGACTAACGACTCGTGAAGCTGACCGGTACTAATAGGCCGATAACTTACACCACACACCACCCCCGCAAACGAACTTCAAAAGCGTTTGCAATCAGGGGGCGGTAAAAAGATACCAAGACTGCTTGCGTCCACTATGTGGTTCCCAACCAACAAACCCGCCACGGGCACGTTGCGTCAGGAACACAACTAAATAACAACACCACAATGTTGTAACCACAAAGTTTCCCACCCAGGCCCTGCCTGGGACGGGTACAAGGGTTACGGCGGTCATAGCGTGGGGGAAACGCCCGGTCCCATTCCGAACCCGGAAGCTAAGACCCACAGCGCCGATGGTACTGCACCCGGGAGGGTGTGGGAGAGTAGGTCACCGCCGGACACACACTAATGGTCGAGGCCCCAACCACTAATGGTTGGGGCCTCCCACATTTAACACCCACCACCAACACGCCCCCGCACCTGATACAGGCACCCGGACGA
>NZ_JCAXEF010000027.1:0-4587 GCF_059758765.1 Pseudarthrobacter sp. GQ63 | reverse complement strand
GTTTCGAGAAGCTTTGCAAATCGGCGTTTTCGCGATTCACGCTGCTCTCAACCAGCCCCACCCGCATCCAGCGCGCCAGCAGGCGAACCATTTTCAGGCTGTTCGTAAGGGGGGTTGGCCGCTATTTTTCCGCTTCAGCGGCGGCGACTCAGAAAACAATACACGTCCCCAACCCGGTCCGCAAATCCTGCTGCGAGAGCGCAGTATGCCTCCAAAAACCCCGCAAAGTAGGGGTTTTTGGAGGCATACGACGTGTCTTGGCCTGTCTGCGCGTCATCACGCCACGGTATGGACTGGCTCACATATTGTGCGCTCCCTCAGCTGTGCACCTTCAGGGTCAGCACGAAGTCGGCGTCCCGCGGCTTGAGGCGGTATTGCTCCAGCACACCGGGGCCGCAGGCGGCAGTCCCCACCCCCCGCAGCGCGTGGTCCACGTACAAGTAAGTGCGCCCGTCCGCCTTCAAGTCCGGGCGGTGGGCCGCTGCGTCCAACACATCCTGGCTGTAGGGCCTCACTGTCAGGGCAAAGGGATCACCGCAGATCTCAAGCGTCCGGCCGCCAAGCTGCAGTGCAGCGGACCGTGAGCCTGACCGGGCACCGCATTCCTGCGGCCGCACGTACTCAACATCCATCTCCGCCAGGGGCAGGGAGAACCAGCCCGCCCGTGCCCCCTGCCCGGTGTCCGGGTAGCTCTGGTGGGGGCCCTGGCCGAACCAGCTCACCGAATCTGTCTCTTCACCCAAAACAAATTCCAGCCCTATCCGGGCCCATTCGACGTCAAAGCCGCGGTTGACCCACGTGCCATCACGCCGCACCTGGGTCCGGAGTCCCACTGTTTCCCCGTCAGTGCTCCAGGTGTAGTCCACAAGCACGCCGTACTGTTTGTCGGCTGCGCTCATGCGGGTGCGGATCGTCAGGGCTTCGCCGCCATCCTGCCCGGGGTTCGCCGAGATGCCCAGCAGCCGGGTGTGGAGCCGGTTGAGTCCGGCATCCTTCCACTGAGTGGCCAGCGGCCGCTCGTCGGCGCCGCCCCATTCACGGCCAAGGTCGTTATCGGTAGGAGCCCACCACAGGGTCAGTCCCAGCTTTTCCACCGGGACACCGCCAATCGAGGTAGGCATGCCGGTGGCGCGGCTGAAGACAACCGGCCCGAGCGTGAGTTCGCTGTCCTGCACCTGGACGGGTTCAGCAGGCGCCGGCGAAACGGGAGCGCCCGGCTCCCGGACCGACTGCCCCCAGGCCACCTCGTGTCCCGCGTCCGCCCAGGCGGAATCAGCGCCGAGGACCGCACGAACGGTGAGCACTGCAGGCCTGCCGTCGGACAGCCCTGCGGCGAAAGCAGCGACGCTGCCCGGCAACTCCACAACTGTTTTGGACTGAGGCGCAACGGGCGCAACGTCCACCGTCCCGCCGTCGAGCGCGCCGCCGTCGGCCTCCACTCCATAGCGGAAGCTGAACGCGGAGGTGTCCGCGAAGTCCTGGCCGTTGCGAAGGGTGAAGCCTGTCCAATCGCGGGCGACGTCGATGCGCAGCGGCTCTATGACCTTCTTGAAGTCCAGCAGCCCGGGCCGGGGCCTGCGGTCAGCATCAACAAGCCCGTCGGTGACGAAGTTGCCGTCGTGAACTTCCTCACCGAAGTCGCCGCCATAGCCGTAATGGTCAACACCATCGGCGGTTGAGACTGTGATGCCATGCTCCAGCCACTCCCACACGAAGCCTCCCATCAGGCGCGGGTACTTCTCGAAAAGATCCTGGTATTCGCTCATTCCACCGGGGCCGTTACCCATGGCATGCACATATTCGCAGAGGACAAAGGGCATGGCCCGGCGCCGGGCGTCCAAGGCGGCGTCGTCCAGGGCCGGCTCGATTCCCTGGCCGATCAAGGCCGTCTCGGCATGGCTGGCGTACATCCGCGAGTACACGTCGACGTGCTCTGAGGACCAGTCCCCCTCGTAGTGGATGGGGCGGGACGGATCCCGGTCCTTGGTCCAGCGCGACATTGCCGCCAGGTTCCTGCCCGTGCCGGCCTCGTTGCCGAGGGACCACATAATCACCGCGGGGTGGTTCTTGTCGCGCTCAACCGTCCGGCGCATGCGGTCCACCAGTGCGGCTTCCCACTGCGGGTCATCACTGGGGTTCTGGGCCCAGCCGGCGCTCTCAAAGCCATGCGTTTCCAGGTCGCATTCGAGCACAACGTAAAAGCCAAGCTGGTCCGCCAGTGCGAGGAACTCAGGATGGGGCGGGTAGTGCGACGTCCGGATTGCGTTGATGTTGTGCTGCTTCATGAGCCGCAGCTCCGCCTCCACCACGTCGCGGGGAACCACCCGGCCAAGGCGTGGATGGTGCTCGTGGCGGTTGACGCCGCGCAGCAGGATCCGCCGCCCGTTGACCTTGAACTGCGCGTCCTCGATGGCGATGCTGCGGAAGCCGATCTGGAGTGCCACGGACTCTCCGGCGGCGCTGACGGCCGCCTCGTAAAGACGCGGCACCTCCGCGGACCAGGGTTCGACGGCGGGGACGCGCACCTCAGTGCCGGCGGGCAGGTCCAGGCCCAGTTCCGGAACGCGGACGACGGCGTCCGTCGCCTGCCCGCCCCGCGTCACCTCCACCTTGAGGATGCCTTCGCCTGTGGTGTGGTCGTAGCCGGAGTGGACGAAGACGTCGTCAATGCCGGCGTCGGGCCTGGCCTGCAGGGTGACGTCGCGGAAAATGCCGGGAAGCCACCACATGTCCTGGTCCTCAACGTAGCTGGCGGCCGAGAACTGGGCGACGCGGACAGCCAGCGTGTTCTCCCCCTGCACCAGGATCCCGGAGACGTCGAATTCGTGGGCGAGCCTGCTTCCGCGGGTGGTTCCGAGTTCCACTCCGTTCAGCCACACGGTTCCTGCGGACTCGATGCCGTCGAACCGCAGCAGGGCACGCGGGAAGAACTCGGGCCCGGCCTCAAACACCACCAGGTGGTCACCGATGGGGTTGGCCTCCGGAACGTGCGGCGGTTCCACGGCGAAGGGGAACTGGACGTTCGTGTAGGCCGGTGCGCCATGTCCGTGCATAGGCCAGCTGGACGGCACCGGCAGGCTCTCGAACCCGTTCAGCGCCTCGCCCAGCTGCCAGCCATCATCAGGAGCCACCCGGCTTCCGGGGCTGAGCCGGAAATGCCACTCACCGTTCAGCGACAGCCGTGGGGCGTCGCTCTGAAGGTAGGCGCGCGCAGGCAGGGTGCCCCGGCCCGCCTCAAAGGATTCGAGATCCTGGATATCCGCGACGCCAAGCTCCAGGCTCCTGTCGGTTGAACCGGGGGCGGTGTGCGGGGGGCTGTCCGCCGGCGCGGACGGTGTTTCGACAGACATGGGCTTCCTTGCTTTTGGGAGTTCGGGGGAATACGTGAACGTTCACGTGCTGCATGCAAGCCTAGCTTCTATTCCGTGGTTTGAGTAGGGGTTAGGCCGACTGGCGGAGCACGAGCTGGTGCTTGAGGACCAGCTCGCTGTCCCGGCTTCCTGCCTGGATCCTGCCGGACATCAGATTGTCCACGAGGTCGACGGCGGCCCGTCCTACCGCCCTCAGGTCAAGTGAGAGCGTGGTCAGCTCCGGCGTCACCAACTCCCCAAGAGGGATGCCGTCCATACCGATTACGGCGCAATCCTCCGGAACCCTCCGGCCGGCGTCGCGCAAGGCCTTAAGCGCCCCCGCGGCCATGAGGTCGTTGAACACCAGGAGCCCGTCAATCCTGCCGTCGTGCTCGAGCATGGACCGGATGGCTTCCCGGGCTTCGGAGGCGGAGTCCGCTGACTGGTGGAGCGTCAGCTCGATGCCGGCATCTGCAGCCGCTGTAGCCACGGCCAGCCCGCGGGTGGTGGCAGACCCCTCCAGGTCCGCATCCAGGTAGGCGATGCGCCGGCACTGTGCGGACTTCAGCCGTTCCAGGGCCAGTTGTGCCGCGTACGCGTAGTCGAAGGAGATAAGGCCGGCCGCCTGGCCTGACGGATAGTCGAGGACAACCACGGGCCGGCGGCCCATTATGGACTGGGCCTCAGTTGAGCTGGCACCCAGATAACCAACGAGCGCGTCAACCTGCGGACCCAGCCGGGCAACGGCGTCCAGCCCACTTCCGCTCCCGTGGCCAAAATCATCTACTACCACGTTCCAGCCCCGCTGTGTCGCCTCTTCAACCACGCTGGAGGCAAACGCCGGAAAGTAGGGGTTGGTCAGATCAGGAATCGCGAGTCCCAGCGATGTCCGGGCGCCCTGTACCAGGCCCTTGGCGAACCGACTGGGGGAATACCCGAGTTCTGCAGCCAGTTGCTGGACGCGCTCACGCGTGGAAGCGCTGATTCCGGGCATGTCGTTCATGGCACGGGTAACGGTTTGCCGGGAGACCCCCGCGGCGGCCGCCACGTCCAGGATGGTCGCTCGGCGAACCTGGGGGCTGCGTGAACTCGAGGTCATGGCTGCAAGTCTAGGCCGAAGCCGCCGGCGGACGCCTTTTGACTCATTTGCCGGCCCTCCCCCCTGTGACGCTCTCTCACTTGATGCGGGGTTTCCCGGGACGCTCTCTCACTTGATGCCGGGTTTCCCTGGACGCTT
>NZ_JCAXEF010000026.1:0-5141 GCF_059758765.1 Pseudarthrobacter sp. GQ63 | reverse complement strand
CTCCCAGACCGAGGGCTGGCGCGAACTGATTTCCGGGCTGGAAGCCGACCTCGCCGAGATCACCGGGTACGACCAGGTGTCCATCCAGCCGAACGCCGGGTCCCAGGGCGAGCTCGCCGGGCTGCTGGCGATCCGCGGCTACCACCACTCCCGCGGGGACCAGCAGCGCAACGTCTGCCTCATCCCGGCCTCGGCGCACGGCACCAACGCCGCGTCCGCCGTCCTGGCCGGCATGAAGGTGGTGGTGGTTGCCACCGCCGCCGACGGCACCATCGACCACGCCGACCTCGAAGCCAAGATCGAGGCCCACAAGGACGTCCTCTCGGCCATCATGATCACCTACCCGTCCACCCACGGCGTGTACGACGCCGACGTCCGCGAGGTCTGCGACGCCGTCCACGCCGCCGGCGGCCAGGTGTACGTTGACGGTGCGAACCTGAACGCGCTCGTTGGGCTGGCGCAGCCGGGCAAGTTCGGCGGGGACGTGTCGCACCTGAACCTGCACAAGACCTTCTGCATCCCGCACGGCGGCGGGGGACCCGGCGTCGGACCCGTTGCTGCCAAGGCGCACCTGGCACCCTTCATGCCCGGTGATGCAAACAAGGCCGCCCATGAAGCCGGGCATGGCGTTGCGATTTCCGCTTCGCGCTTTGGCTCAGCTGGTGTGCTCCCGATTTCCTGGGCCTACGTGAAGCTGATGGGCGGCCAGGGCCTGACCGAGGCCACCAAGTCGGCGCTGCTGGCAGCCAACTACGTCGCAGCACGGCTGAACGAGTACTTCCCCGTCCTCTACACCGGTGAAACCGGGCTGGTGGCGCACGAGTGCATCCTGGACCTGCGCGACCTGACGGCCCAGACCGGCGTCACCGCGGAGGACGTGGCCAAGCGCCTGATCGACTTCGGCTTCCACGCCCCCACGCTCTCCTTCCCGGTAGCGGGCACCCTGATGGTGGAGCCCACCGAGTCCGAGGACCTCGCGGAGATCGACCGCTTCATCGAAGCCATGATCACCATCCGCAAGGAAATCGACCAGGTTGCCAACGGCGACTTCAGCGTGACCAACAGCCCGCTGCGCAACGCACCCCACACGGCCGCCGCCGTCGTCTCTTCCGACTGGGACCGGACGTACCCGCGCGAGCAGGCAGCCTTCCCCGTGTCCTCCCTGCGGCAGGACAAGTACTTCCCGCCCGTTGGCCGCATCGACGGTGCCGCAGGGGACCGCAACCTGGTGTGCTCCTGCCCTCCGCTTTCCGAATTTGAGAACTAAGGATTTCCCGATGACTGAGAACTACACAGCGCTCTATGAGCAGCACAAGCTGGCTGGCGCCTCCTTCACCGACTTCGGCGGCTGGCAGATGCCCCTTAAGTACAGCTCCGAGCTGGCCGAACACCACGCCGTCCGTAACGCCGCCGGCCTGTTCGACCTCTCCCACATGGGCGAGGTCTGGGTCACCGGCCCGGACGCCGCAGCCTTCCTGGACTACGCCCTGGCCGGCAAGCTGTCCGCCGTGGCCGTGGGCAAGGCCAAGTACTCGCTGATCTGCCAGGAAGACGGCGGCATCATTGATGACCTCATCACGTACCGGCTTCCGGCTGCGGCGGACGCCGCACAAGACAGCACAGCCAAGTACCTGGTGGTCCCCAACGCCGGCAACGCAGCGGTGGTTGCCGCCACACTGGCCGAGCGGGCTGCGGGCTTCGACGTTGTTGTTGACGACGTCTCCGCCGAGACCTCCCTCATCGCCGTGCAGGGACCCAATGCCGAGGCCATCCTGCTGACGCTGGTCCCCGCTGGCCAGCACTCCCTGGTGACCGAGCTGAAGTACTACGCGGCCGTTGAAGTAGGCATCACCGTCAACGGCACCGTACAGAATCTTCTTCTGGCCCGCACCGGCTACACAGGCGAGGACGGCTTCGAGATCTACGTCCCCAACGAGGACGCCGCCGGCTTGTGGGACGCGCTGCTGGAAGCCGGCACCGGCCACGGGCTCATCCCCGCCGGCCTGGCCTGCCGCGACTCGCTCCGCCTGGAAGCCGGCATGCCGCTCTACGGCAATGAGCTTTCCCGCGAGGGCAACCCCTACGCCGCGGGCCTGGGCCCGGTTGTCTCGCTGGCCAAGGAATCCGACTTTGTTGGGAAGGCGGTGCTGGCCGAACTCAAGGCTCTCGGCGCCGGCGCCACCTCCGGCCGCAAGCTCGTGGGCCTCAAGGGCCTGGGCCGCCGCGCCGGCCGCAGCCACTACCCGGTCCTCAAGGACGGCAACGTCGTGGGCGAGGTGACCTCCGGCCAGCCTTCACCCACCCTCGGCTACCCGATCGCCATGGCCTACGTCGACGTCGAACACTCCGAACCCGGCACCGCCATGGACATCGACCTCCGCGGCAAGCCCGAACCCTTCGAAGTAGTAGCCCTCCCGTTCTACAAGCGCCAGAAGTAACAGACGCCGACGGCCCGTCGGGTCCGACCTCCTCTGCATGCTCGGTCGCGAAGACGCCCGCTGAGCGGACGTGACGCTCCCTTAGACGCATGCTGCCGGAGGTCGGACCCAAAGGGGCCGAACGCTCTCTCACTTGATGTCGGTTTTATCCAAACGCTCTCTCACTTGATGCGCGGTTTGGCCCGACGCTCTCTCGCCTTTCACACACCAGATTGAAGGAAACACACCATGGCAAAAGTTGTTGCTGAACTGAAGTACTCCGCCGAGCATGAATGGGTTGCTGCTGACGGATCGGGACCCGCCAACATTGGTATCTCCGCCGTGGCTGCCGAAGCCCTGGGCGACATTGTGTACGTGGACCTGCCCGAGGTCGGCTCCGTCGTGACCGCGGGAGAGACCTGCGGCGAGGTGGAATCCACCAAGTCCGTCTCCGACCTCTACGCCCCCGTCACCGGCGAGGTTGTGGAAATCAACGACGACGTCGTCTCCGACCCCGCGCTGATCAACAACGATCCCTACGGCGCCGGCTGGCTCTTCAAGGTTGCAGTCACCGACGAGGGCCCGCTGATGTCCGCTGAAGAATACGCGGCAGCCAACGGCGGCGAGCTGTGAGCGCCGCGGGCGCAGGCGCCGGCACAGTGGCCGCCGCATTTGAGCAGGTGGTCTCCCCGTCCCTGGACGCGGACCTCTCCACCCTGGACCCCGAGATCGCGGCAAAGATCGACGACGAACTGACCCGCCAGCGCGACGGGCTGGAAATGATCGCTTCCGAGAACCACACCGCCGCCGCCGTTATGCAGGCACAGGGTTCGGTGCTCACCAACAAGTACGCCGAGGGCTACCCGGGCAAGCGCTACTACGGTGGCTGCGAGCACGTTGACGTCATCGAACAGCTCGCCATCGACCGGATCAAGGCTCTGTTCGGCGCAGAATTCGCCAACGTGCAGCCGCACTCCGGTGCGCAGGCGAACGCCTCGGTCATGCACGCGCTGATCAAGCCGGGCGACACCATCATGGGCCTGAATCTTGCCCACGGCGGCCACCTCACGCACGGCATGAAGATCAACTTCTCCGGCAAGCTCTACAACGTGGTCCCTTACGGCGTCCGCGAGGACACCCACACCGTGGACATGGCCGAGGTGGAACGCCTGGCCCAGGAAACCAGGCCTGCGCTGATCGTGGCCGGCTGGTCCGCCTACGCCCGGCAGCTGGACTTCGCCGAGTTCCGCAGGATCGCCGATTCCGTGGGCGCTTACCTGATGGTGGACATGGCGCACTTCGCTGGTCTCGTGGCCGCCGGTCTCCACCCGTCACCGGTGCCGCACGCCCACGTCACCACCTCCACCACGCACAAGACCCTCGCCGGTCCGCGCGGCGGCATCATCCTGACGAACGACGCCGGCATCGCCAAGAAGATCAACTCGGCTGTGTTCCCGGGCCAGCAGGGCGGCCCGCTGGAGCATGTCATTGCGGGCAAGGCCGTGGCCTTCAAGATCGCGGCGTCCGAAGAGTTCCGCGAGCGTCAGGAGCGCGTCCTGGTCGGTGCCCGGATCCTGGCCGAGCGCCTGGTCCAGCCCGACGTCACCGCCAAGGGGATCAGCGTGGTCTCCGGCGGCACCGACGTGCACCTTGTCCTGGTGGACCTGCGCAACTGTGAGCTAGACGGCCAGCAGGCCGAGGACCGGCTCGCGGACATCGACATCACCGTCAACCGCAACGCCGTCCCGTTCGACCCCCGCCCGCCCATGGTCACGTCCGGCCTGCGCATCGGCACCCCCGCCCTGGCCACCCGCGGCTTCGGCGAGGCCGCCTTCCGCGAGGTTGCGGACATCATTGCCGAGGCATTGACGGCCGACGCCGGGACGGACCTTTCGGGGCTGCGTCACCGCGTCGAGGAGTTGGCGAAGGCCCACCCGCTCTACCCGGGCGTCGCACCACTGTCCTGAGGCTGGTTCCGGAGCCGGCGGACCGGACATTTTCACGCGTACTGCTCCTTCGTCGCTTTGACGCACGCTTTCGAAAAGTCCGGCTCCGCCGGCCCCTCCTGCCCACGTCGCCTTAGCGACGCTCCACCCACCCATTACACGTCTCGTTAGGAATCCCACCATGGCTGTTGGCGTCTTTGATCTCTTTTCTATTGGGATTGGGCCTTCGAGTTCGCATACTGTTGGGCCGATGCGGGCTGCTGCTGTGTTTGCGGAGGAGTTGAAGGCTTCGGGGGTGCTGGCGGGGGTGGCGTCGTTGCGGGTGGATTTGTTTGGGTCGTTGGCTGCGACGGGTCATGGGCATGGGACGATGACGGCCATTTTGTTGGGGTTGGAGGGGTTTCATCCGGAGTTGATCCTGCCGGATGAGGTGGAGGAGCGGCTGGCTGCGATCGCCGAGACCGGGACCCTTCAGCTGGCCGGTGCGGTGGCGTTGCCGTACGGGGTGAAGGACATGGTGTTGCGGCCGTTGACGGTCCTGCCGCGGCATACGAACGGGATGACGTTCACGGTGTCCGACGCCGGCGACCAGGTCCTGCATACGGCGACGTTTTTCTCGGTGGGCGGCGGCTTCATTGTCCGGGAAGGCGAGGAGGACGCGGCCCAGCTGGAGCTGGAGGAGTCCAAGAAGGAGCTGCCGTTGCCGTTCCGGACCGCTGCGGAGTTGCTGGGGCACTGCCGGGTGGCCGGCCTGGGCATCAGTGATGTGATGCGGGTG
>NZ_JCAXEF010000025.1:0-20174 GCF_059758765.1 Pseudarthrobacter sp. GQ63 | reverse complement strand
CGGCGTCCCGGCCGGACGTCGTCACAGTGGGTGCCGCTGCAGCGCCTCGGCTAACCTCGCCCTATGGAAACAGCAGACATCACCTTCCGCACCCGCAAGTGGGTCCGCCCCGAGGACCTGAACGCAAACGGGACGCTGTTCGGCGGCAGCCTGCTGAAGTGGATCGATGAGGAAGCGGCCATCTACGCGATCCTCCAGCTGGGCAACGGCCGCGCCGTCACCAAGTACATCTCGGAGATCAACTTCGTCAGCTCCGCTGTGCAGGGCGACCTGATCGAGATGGGACTGACTGCCACGCGCTTCGGCCGGACATCCCTGACCATGCGCGCCGAGGTCCGCAACATGATCACCCGCCAGAGCATCCTCACCATCGAGGAAATCGTCTTCGTGAACCTCAGCCCGTCAGGGAGGCCGGAGCCGCACGGCTACACGGAAATCACCTACGACCGGGACAGGATCCCCACCCACCACCTGACGGAGACCCTCAGTGGAGAGGCACAGTAGCGGCTGACGCTTCACCGCCTGTTTACCCGCACGCCCCCGGCCGTTCCTTTGACTGGACCAGAGTAACCAGCCGGGCTGTTTATCGAATCGATAGCCATAACAGCCGTGAATTCCGCCTGCCCGGCGTTAGGCTTGCCGGACATGCTCCGATTCCAGTCCAGAAATGAGTCCAGATCGTGCGTACTTTGAAGACTTTGGTTGCCGCCGCCGTCGCCGCCACCCTTCTTGCCGGATGCGGAGGAAATGAAACATCGCCGGGAGCGTCTGGTGATGCCTCAGCCCCGGCAGGCGGTTCCGGGGACACCCTGGTGGTTTACACAAACTCCAACGGTGAGGGCCGCGGGGAATGGTGGACCGCCAAGGCCGCGGAGGCCGGCTTCAAGATCGAGATCGTCGGCGCGGGCGGTGCGGACGCCACCAACAAGCTGATCGCGGAAAAGAACAACCCGATCGCCGACGTCGCTTTCGGGCTCAACAACATGTACTTCTCGCAGATCCAGGCCGAGGACGCCCTGGAGGCCTACGAACCGTCGTGGGCGGGCGAGGTGGACAAGGAACTGGGTGACGGCGAAACGTACTGGCCGCTGGTCAAGCAGGCCATCCTCCTCGGCTACAACTCGGACAAGATCTCCGCGGACAACGCCCCGCAGGACTGGACCGACCTGTGGACCAAGGACGAGTTCAAGGACCGTTACGAGCGGGTAACCGGCCTGGGCACCGCCACGGCACAGCTGGTCTTCGCCGGAATCCTCAGCCGCTACCAGGACGACTCGGGCGACCTTGGCGTCTCCGACGAAGGCTGGGAGCAGGTGGAGCAGTACTTCCAGAACGGCAGCCCCGCCGTTGCGAAGACCGACCTCTTTGCCCGGATCGCGTCCGGTGAAGTGGACATGGGGCAGATGCCGTCCTCGATCATCGCCGAACGCGAAGAGTCCTTCAACGTCAACGTGGAAACAGTGGTCCCGTCCGTTGGCGTCCCGCTGGCCGTGGAACAAATCGCCCTGGTGAAGGGCACGGAAAAGAAGGAACAGGCCCAGAAGTTCATCGACTGGTTCGGCAGCGCCGAAGTGCAGGGCGAGTTTGCCCAGCAGTTCAACGCGATGCCGGTGAACAAGGAGGCCGAGGCCCAGGCCAATCCCGAGGTGGTGGACTTCTTCGCGGACCTCAAGCAGCAGGACATCGACTGGGGCTTCGTGCAGGAAAACATGGGCGCCTGGGTGGAAAAGATCGAACTCGAGTACATGACGTAACCCGGCTCCGTCCACCCCGTTTCGCTTCACCAGACAGGTTTGCCATGATCCGCTTGGACAACATCGAAGTTTCCTTTGGTGATTTCACCGCCATCCCGGGCCTTGACCTGCACGTACTCCCGGGGGAGTTCTTCACCCTCCTGGGGCCGTCCGGCTGCGGGAAGACGACGGCGCTGCGCACGCTGGCGGGCTTCATCCAGCCTTCCAACGGCACAGTGCACGTTGACGGCAAGGACGTCACCCGGCTTCCCAGCGACAAGAGGCAGGTGGGCATGGTGTTCCAGAACTATGCCCTCTTCCCCAGCATGAGCGTGTGGGAAAACATCGCTTTCGGGCTGCGGGTCCGGAAGGAGAAACCTGCGGACAGCGACCGCCTGGTCCGGGACATTGCCCGGCGGGTGGAACTCAGCGATGAGCAGCTGTCCAAGAACGTCGCTGAACTGTCCGGCGGGCAGCAGCAGCGCGTGGCGGTGGCGAGGGCCCTGGTGCTGCGGCCCAAAATCCTCCTGCTGGACGAGCCGCTGTCCAACCTGGACGCCAAGCTGCGCCACCAGCTCCGCCAGCAGCTCAAGGACCTGCAGAGCGAATTCGGGATCACCACGGTGTACGTCACCCATGACCAGGACGAGGCCCTGGCCATGAGCGACCGGGTAGCCGTGTTCAACAAGGGCGTGGTGGAGCAGGTGGGGACGCCGCAGGAGATCTACGACCATTCGGCTACCGAATTCGTCTGCAACTTCATCGGGGACAGCTCTGCCCTGACGCCGGAGTTCGTGGCGGAGCTGAACCGGCTCTCAGGGGCGGGGCTCAGCCCGGACGCCAATTCCTACCTGCGGGTGGAAAAGGCGTCCCTGAGCCCCGCGCCTGAAGGGGGCGCCGCCGTCGGACTTCCCGGCACGGTGGTGTCCCGCACGTACCACGGCCTGCACAGCCGGTATGTGGTGCGCAGCCACGGCGCCGACATCCGCCTCCTGGTGAAGGAAGAAGGCGGAGCCCACCATGAACCCGGCACCGAAACCACCGTCTACCTCCAGCCTGCCCACGTTCTGCAGTACCACCCCGATACAGGCGCCGCCCTTCGGCAGCGGGACCCGGCAGCAGTCCTGCCATGAGCAGCACGGCGGTTCGCGCCATGGTCCGCTCCCCCTTCGTGCTGATCGTGGGGGCCGTCCTGACCTGGTTCATCGCGGCGTTCCTGGTCTGGCCCAATATCAACGTCCTGATCGCGACGTTCTTCCCGGACGGCAGCTTCTCCGGGCGGGCCGCGGAAAAGCTCTTCTCGTCCCAGCGCGCCATGAAGGCGCTGGGCAACAGCTTCCTGCTGGCGGTGGCCTTGTCCATCACGGTGAACCTGGTGGGTGTGTTCATTGTCCTGGTGACGCACTACTTCCGGATCCGCGGTTCCAGAATCCTTTTCCTGGGCTATGCGTCCACCTTCATCTACGGCGGCATCGTCCTGGCTGCCGGATACAAGTTCATCTACGGGGACAAGGGAATTGTCACGTCCCTGCTGGTCAAGGTCTTTCCCGGCATGGACCCCGCGTGGTTCTCCGGTTTCTTCGCCGTCCTGGTGGTGATGACGTTCGCCACCACCACCAACCACATGCTGTTCGTGGCCAACGCCCTGAAAGGCGTTGACTACCAGACCATTGAAGCGGCCCGGAACCTGGGGGCGTCCACCTGGACCATCCTGCGGCGGATCGTGCTGCCGATGCTCAAGCCGACCCTGTTCGCCGTTACCATCCTGTCCTTCCTGACCGGACTCGGCGCCCTGAGCGCTCCGCAGGTGCTCGGCGGACGCGACTTCCAGACCATCACCCCGATGATCCTGACGTTCACCAACAGCCCCACCTCGCGGGACCTGGCGGCGCTGCTGGCCGTGATCCTGGGCCTGGCCACCATCCTGATGCTCGCTGTGATGTCCCGGCTGGAAAAGGGCGGCACGTACTTTTCGGTGTCCAAAGTCTCCTCGGCGCTGCAGAAGCAGGACATCACCAACCCTGTGGCCAACGTGGTGGTCCACGCAGTGGCCTACCTGCTGTTTGCCGTGTACACGCTGCCGGTGGTGCTGATTGTGCTGTACTCCTTTGCCGACGGCGCCGCGATCCAGACGGGCGAGCTGGCGTTCGGCAGCCTCACGCTCGAGAACTACCAGCGGGTCCTGACCCAGCAGTCCGGGCTGCGGCCGTTCATCGTGAGCGTGGTGTACAGCGCCCTGGCGGCATTGATCGCCGTGGGCGGGCTGCTGTTTGTGGCCCGGCTGCTGCAAAAGTACAAGAACTGGGTTGCCTCGGTCTTCGAATACCTGCTCCACATTCCGTGGATCCTGCCGTCCGCGCTCCTGGCCCTGGGCCTCATCATCAGCTACGACCACCCCAATCCCCTGGTGGGCGGGGCAGTCCTCACCGGGACCACCGTGATCCTGCTGATCGCTTTCGTCACAGTCAAGATCCCGTTCACGCTGCGCATGCTCAAGGCGTCCTTCGCCTCGGTCAACTCCTCCTTGGAGGAGGCTGCGGCCATCATGGGCGCCAAGACCCTGTACGTCTTCCGGCAGATCCTCCTGCCGCTGGTGCTCCCCGCGGCCGCCGCCATCACGGCGCTGAACTTCAACAGCCTGCTGGACGACTACGACACCGCGATCTTCCTGGCCCACCCCCTGGTCCAGCCGCTGGGCCTGGTCATCAAGGCCAATACCGACGGCGCGGAGGGCGTGGACGGAGTCGCCAACACGTTCGTCTACACGGTGCTGCTGATGGTCATCACCGGTGTGACCATGTACCTCGTCTATGGCCGCTCCAGCAGGGAGCGGTCCCGGAAGAAGAAGCTGCCGGCCGTCCCGCCGGCCTCCCAGGCTCCCGGTCCGGGGCTTCCGGGAACGCCCGTGGCCGGGGAGGACGCGCCGCGGCCTGCAGCTCCCGTGCGCTGATCAGCCGGCGGAACCGCTGACGACGGCGGCGCGGGTGTTCCGCCGTCGGGCCAGCTTGAGGAGGCCGTCACGCAGCGGCTGGGCACCGTCCGCAAAGGCGACGCGCCCCATGGCAGAGGACGCCAGGCTGAGGGCCCGGGTCCTTGGCCGACGCTGCCGGTCGTAGGCACGCAGTGCGTGGCCTTCGGGCAGCGTGTTGAGGAGGTCAGCCAGTGTTACGGCATCCACCAGCGACTCGCAGGCGCCGCGCCCCAGGGTGGGCAGCATGGCGTGGGCGGCATCGCCGATGAGCACGGTCCGCCCGCGGACGTAGGAGCCAAGATGCGGAACTGTCCAGATCCGCTGGACCAGGCATGCTTCGGGCGTGGCTGCGGCCAGCGTGCGGCGGATGGCGGGCGCGTGGCTGGAATAGCGCTCCCGGGCGTATTCCAGGGCTGATGCTGCGTCAATTCCGTACGGGCCCATCGCGGACCGGTAGCTGGCCCACCAGAAGGACCCTCCCCGGGCGGCAGCCATGCCGAACAGGTCGCCTCGGCCCCAGTATTCGCCCACCTCGTCGGGGCTGACCGGAGCAGGCAGAGTCCCGCGGAGGGCAAGATACGGGGTGAGGCGGGCATCCGTTCCGGCGCCCCAGACTTCCCGCCGGACTGCGCTGTGCACGCCGTCAGCACCGACCACCAGGCTGCCGTCGCCGGGAAGAGACCGGACGTTGCTGGTGATCCGGCGGACGGCTCCCGGGACGGCCCCGTCCAGCAACCGCAGCAGATCAACCCGGGAGATGCCGAACATCTCCCCCGCGTTGATGGTGATCCAGGGCTCTCCCTGGGCGTCACGGACCGATCCGCTGCCGAGCACCGGGCTGACCGCCCGCGCCTCTTCAAGGATTCCCAGCCTCGCGAGCGCACGTTGGGCGTTGGGCCACATCCCCAGCGCGTGGCCCACGCCCGGCAGTTCGGGCCGCTTCTCATACACCGTCACCTGGAACCGGCTGTGGTCCAGGCCCGCGGCCAGCGCCAGGCCGGCGATGCCGCCGCCAACAATCGAAATTGTCTCCATGCAGGTGATTTTACTACTTTTGTAGTGATCCGGTAGGGGTCAATTACACTGGGCCCATGCCTGACCGCCGGACCCAGCTCCTTGATGCCGCCCTGGCCGTCGTGGCTGACAAGGGAATGAAGGGCCTTACCCACCGGGCCGTGGACGCCGCCGCACAGGTGGCGGAAGGGACCACCTCCAACTATTTCCGCAACCGAACCGCCCTGGTGGAAGCGGTGCTGGACCGCCTGGAGCACCTGGACACCCAGCTGCTCCGGGACCAGGGAGCGGCTGGTCCGCCGCGGAACCTCGAGGAACTTGCGGGCCAATTGGCTTCCATGCTGCTGGCGCTGGCCGGCGAGCACGCGGGCCTGACCCGCGCCCGGCTGGCCCTTTCGCTGGACCGGCCGGAAGCGGTGACTGCCGGGCATTTCCGGCTTGTGGGCGGCCTGGTCCCGGCTCTCACCGCGCTGGGGGTGGCCGATGCGGCCGCCCGGGCACGGGACCTGGCGGATTATGGCGACGGCGTCCTGCTCCACCTGCTCACGGTCAGGCGGGACGAGCGGCCTGATGCCGCGTCCATCGCAGCCGCAGTCCGCCGGCTGCTCGCCCCCTAAGGCGCCTCCCGCCGTCGCCCCTTTCCCCGGAACGTGTCAGGCGTGGCCGGGCCAGCCGGTGTAGGCCTCCGCCAGGTAGGCCATGCCGTGCCTGGACGACACCACGGAGTTGAGCTCGCCGAGCTGGCGTGCCCGGGAGAAGTCGTCCGCATCGGCGGGGGTGTGCAGCATGGTGGTCATCCAGTAGGAGAACTGCTGCGCCTTCCACACCCGCTCCAGGGCGCGGTCGCTGAAGGAGTCCAGCAGGTGGTCAGAGCCAGAGTTGTAATGGGTGTCCAGACCCTCGAAGAGCATCTTGACGTCGTGGATGGCGAGGTTGAGGCCTTTGGCGCCAGTGGGCGGGACCGTGTGGGCGGCGTCGCCGGCGAGGAACAGGTTGCCGTGGCGCATGGGCGTATGAACGAAGCTGCGGAAGGGCAGGACCATCTTGTCGATGACCGGGCCCTCCTTGAGCTCAAAACCGTTGCCGTTGACCCTGCTGCGGAACTCCGCCCAGATCCGGTCGTCATCCCACTCCGCCACGTTCTCTTTGGGGTCGCACTGGAAGTACATGCGCTGGACGGTCTCGGTCCGCTGGCTGATCAGGGCAAAGCCGTTGCCGGAGTTGGCGTAGATCAGCTCGTCAGCGCTGCGCGGAGCCTCGGCCAGGATGCCGAACCAGGCAAACGGGTACTCGTGGAAGTACCACTTGCGGCTGGCCTCGGGGATCTGGAAGCGGCAGTGGCTGCGGGACCCGTCCGCACCCACCAGGAAGTCGGCCTGGATCTCACACTCCACCCCTTCGGAGTCCGTGAACCAGACCTTTGGCTTCCCTTCCAGGTCATGCACGGTGGTGTCCGTGACGCTGTAGCGGACGTCCCCGCCGTCGGCCTTCCTGCGGGCGGCGAGGTCCAGGAACACGTCGGTTTGCGGGTAGAGCCAGACGGACTCCCCCACCAGGTCCTTGAAGTCCACGCGGTGGCTCTCGCCGTTGAACCGCAGTTCGATGCCGTCGTGCCGGTCGCCGTCGCGCAGCACCCGGTCCGAGACGCCGCTGTCCACGAGCATGTTGACGGTGCCGTGCTCCAGGATGCCCGCCCGGACGGTTTCCGAGATGTCCTTGTGGCTGCGGACTTCAATGACGGTGGACTCGATGCCGGCCTTGGCCAGCAGGTGGGACAGCATCAGGCCGGCAGGGCCTGCGCCCATGATGGCCACCTGGGTGGTGATGATGGTGCGGGGCATGGCTTCTCGCTTCGTTGCGGGGCCGCTGCTGCGCGGCCGTGTGATGCTTCTGCCAACAGTGTGCGCTCCGACAGGTGAGCGGCGTTACATGGATTCCATTCAACGGAAGCATCTGGAAGCTGAGTGGCCGGCTAAGCGTCGTTCAGCCTGCGCGCAATGCCCCTGGCTGCTGTCTGCAGTGCGGGCACCAGTGCCTGCAGGCGCATCTCGCGCAACGGGACCACGACGCCGAGCGAGGCCACCGCGCGCTGGCGGGCGTCCAGCACGGGGACGGCGATCCCCCAGGTGTCCGGGTCCACCACGCCCTTCAGCTGGGCAAAGCCCTGGTGGAACGTCTCGCTGAGCAGCACCCGGACAGCGTCGGTGGAGACCTTCCCGTCCGGGTCCGCAAACTGGTCCAGGTACTGGCTTTGCAGATGCCTGTCCTGGTGGGCCATCAGCGCAAGTCCCGCGGATGAGGTATGGACGGGCATCCGGCCGGCCACCCTGGCCCGGTTGGCCACGGACCCGCGGCGGGACAGCCGTTCAACAAAAAGCGCATCCCAGCCATCCAGCACGGCCAGGTTCACATTCTGGTTGAGGACCTGCTGGATGTCCTCCATGAACGGCATGGCCGCCTGCCGCAGGGCAAGGGTGGGTGCGGTGCGGTTGACCAGTTCCCAGAGTCGCAGGCCGGGGCGCACCAGGCCGCCGGGACCGGCGTCCAGGAGGCCATGGTCCGCGAGCTGGCGGACCAGCCGGTGGGCAGTGGTGAGCGGCAGGCCCGCGCGCTCCGCCAGTTCGGACAGCTGCAGGGCGCTGACATCCTCGGGGAAGGCGGAGAGCAATCGGACAATGCGGTCCACCACCGAATCACCCGAGGCAGAGTTCGCCACCGCACGCAGCCTTCCGTTGAATGGGACGTTTCCAGCCTACCTTCGCGGCAGCAGCGGCGGCTAAGGCACGTCGGCCGGGGCCGCCGTCGTGCGTCCGCGGAAACGGCGCCACGCGCCGGGGGCCAGGACCACGGCGATGCCGACGGCGGCGCCGATCACCGTTTCAATGATGCGGTCCCGGAGCAGGATGGTCGGCGAGGAGGGAACCACGAGGAGGGTGGACACCAGAGCCAAGGGCGTGACGAAAATCTGGGCCAGCAGATACTGCCGGATGATGAACATCTCGGCGCCGAACTGGCACAGCGCCATGACCAGGACGGTCTGCCAGGGCTGCAGGCCCAGCAGCAGGATGCCCGCCATCACCACCAGCCCCAGCACCGTGCCAATGATTCTCTGCACCCCGCGGCGGACCCGGTGCCGGGTGGTGTGGCCCACCAGCGGCACGACGGCGGCCACCATGGCCCAATAGTTGTGGCCGAACCCGAGGCGGCTGCCGGCCCAGGTGGCCAGTGCACCGGCCAGGCCTGCAGCCACCAGGTAGCCCAGGCCCTCAAGCAGGGCAGCACGCTTTTCGCCGGGGGTGCGGCGGATGGGGCGCGGCCGGGACCATGCTGCCCGGCGGCTGGGCAGGATCCGGGAGGAGAACCCGATCAGCAGGCAGAAGGCGGTGGTGAGGGCGGCTACCAGCATGCCCTCCCACAGCGGCGGCTGGTTGGGGATGGAGGCAATGGCCGCGAACGCAAAGATGTGGAAGAGGGACCCGGCCGGGCGCAGGCGGAACCACGCGATTGCCACCGAACAGCCGCCCGCCACCAGCGTGGTGGCCAGGACCAGGAGCCACGTGGTCCCGGCCGGGTCCAGACCCAAGGCTCCTCCGGTCCGGGCAGCGAGCGCTGCGAGGAGGATGACCAGCAGCATCAGCAGGCCGGCCCGCAGCTGCAGCGCGAAGCGGATGCCGTGGGGTTCGCCGCGGCCGTAGATGCCGGTGAAAGCCCCAAAGGACGCGAAGATGGCGAGGTCCAGCCGGCCCAGAAGCACCAGCGTGAAGAGCGGAACGAAGACCCCCACCGCGCACCTCAGGGCCGGGTGGTGGTCCTTGTTGGCGGGGGCAATGCTGAACATCTCGGTGAGCATCTTCACGTGGAATGGGGCCTTCCTGCGGTGCCGGGCGTCTGGGATTTGTTTCTGGTGAGACGGGCGGCCGCGCTGACGTTCCATCAAAAATCCTACGCCCGGGGATGCTTCGCACGATCGGAACGGCCGGGCAACACCGCCGAAACAGCACCACGCGATCCTTGGACCATGAAGCCCGGTGCAAGCAAGACTCCCGCGTCTGAACTGAGCTGCGAAGTGTGCGGCCTGATGCCCGAACCAACAAGGACCCGGCTGACCCTGGCCAACGTGGCCGTGATGCTGCCGATCGAGCTCCTGGTCCACGCCCTGGTGGTGGACACCCAGCTTTCCTACCTGGCCAAGGTCCTTGTGCTGACTGTTACCGCCACCGTCCTGGTGATTTGGGTGGCTGAGCCCTCCGCGGCGCGGGTGCTTCGCGGATGGCTGCATGCACCGGCGCTGCGGCACCGGCGCCGGCTCGCCGGGGCCCCGGCGTTGTGGCGGGCACGCACCGTCCTGCAGGATGAGCCGGGGGCGCTGCAGAAAGTCACCAAGGCCCTGGCCCGCCTGGAGACCAACATCCTGAGCATCCACGTCCACCCGGTGGCCGGCGGCGTACTGGACGAGTTTGTGCTGTCCACGCCCGGCGATGTGGACGAATACCAGCTCCTGGAGGCACTGCACCTGGCCGGCGGCACACACTCCCACGTCTGGCCAACCACCGCACTGGCGATGGCGGACGGGCAGACAAAAGCGCTGAGCCTTGCGGCGCGGATCGCTGATGCGCCGGACGAGCTTCCGCTGGCCGTGGCCGAGCTGCTGCGGGCACGGGTCCTTTCCCCTGCCGAGGCGCTGCTGGAAAGGCACGACGCCGGCACCCGGCTTAAGATCCCGACGGCCTGGCACGGCCCCATCACCTTTGCCCGGCCCGGGGAACCGTTCACTCCCGCGGAGTCAGCCCGCGCCCACCGGCTCGCTGAACTCGCCGAAATCCTGGCGCACCGGCCCGCCCCGTCCCCTCCCAACTAGGTAGCTGGGAATTACATCCGGAGGGTCAGGGCTGCCGGTTCCATGGTCATGACCACGTGCTTGCTCTGCCCTTCGTGGTCGCCGTCAAGCTGGTAGTCGTCCTTGTGTTCCAAGGTGATCTCCACGGTCTTGCCCTGGAAGTACTCTACGGCTGTGTCCTTCCCCCGGCCCTTGCCGATCATCCCGGCAAGCACCGAGAGCCAGCCCAGCTTGCCGTGGTGGGGCGCCAGCACGGCAACGTCCAGCAGTCCGTCGTCCACCTTTGCTTCGGGGAAGATTTCCAGGCCTCCCTGGACCTTGCCGCAGTTGCCCACCATGACGCTGCGGACACCGCGGCGGACAGCAGGCTTCCCGTCGATCACAATGGTGGCCTTGACCGGCTTGCCGGGCAGGTTCCGGATACCGGCGTCCACGTAGGCCAGCCAGCCCACCTTGTCCTTCAGTTCCTCGTTGGTGTCGGCCATGATGGTGGCGTCGTAGCCCACCCCGGCCATCACCAGGAACAGCTGCTCCATGTCCGGGTCGCTGCGGCGGGCACGGACCACGTCGATCTTCCGCTCGGTGCCGATCAGGGCCCCGGCCATGGCGCCGTCGTAATCAGTGACGTCCATGCCGAGGTTGCGGGCCAGGAGGTTGCCGGTACCCAGCGGGAGCAGCCCCATGGGCACATCCCCACCGGACAGCACCTCGGCCACGCACCGGACGGTGCCATCGCCGCCGGCGGCGATCACGATGTCCGCCCCCTGCGCCAGCGCTTCCTTGGCCTGGCCGACGCCGGGATCCTCCTTGGTGGTTTCGAACCAGAGCGGCTCGCCCCAGCCGTTCTCCACGCAGTGCTTTGCCACCAGGCCGCGCACATCGATATCCACCGGCTTGGCGGGATTGACGATGATTGCGGCGCGCTGGGGTGAGGTGGAGCTGTTGGCAGTCATGGTGTCCTCTGGTGGCAAGTGAAAGGCTACGTCTGAGAGAAGACTAGCCTGCCCCGCCCGGGGTTCGGCGCATGCCGGCAGCAGCCTCGCAGCGGGTACGCGGCTAGAGTGCTTTGACGGCCCCGAGCACCTGGGCCAGCGAGTCCTTGGCGTCGCCGAACAGAAGCGACGTCTGCGGCTCGTACAGCAGGTCATTCTCGATCCCGGCGAACCCGGGACGCATGGAACGCTTGAGGAACACCACCTGCCGGGCATCCGCCACTTCCAGGATGGGCATGCCATAAATAGGTGAGCCGGCAGACGTCTTGGCTGCCGGATTCACGACGTCGTTCGCACCCACCACCAGCGCCACATCCGCCGTTTTGAACTCCGGGTTGATCTCCCCCATTTCCTTGAGCGACTCGTACGGCACGTTGGCCTCGGCCAGCAGCACGTTCATGTGTCCGGGCATCCGGCCGGCCACGGGGTGGATGGCAAAGTCCACCTCGATGCCGCGGCTTTCCAGGGCCTGCGCGAGCTCGGCCGCGGTGTGCTGGCCCTGGGCAACGGCCAGCCCATAGCCGGGAACAATGATGACGCGCTGCGCGTAGCCGAGCAGGACTGCAACGTCCTCCGCGCTGGAGGAACGGACGGGACGTTCGCTCACGGCGGTGGATCCCGCCGTCGAACTTCCCCTGAACGCGCCGAACAGGATGCCCGCCACGCTGCGGCCCATCGCCGCCGCCATGGCCCTGGTGAGGATGGTGCCCGAGGCGCCCACCAGGGTGCCGGCCACCACCAGCAGCACGTTGCCCAGCACCAGGCCGGAGGCGGCCACGGCAAGGCCGGTGAAGGCGTTCAGCAGCGAGATGACGATGGGGACGTCGGCCCCGCCCACCGGCAGCACCAGCAGGATTCCGGCGGCCAGTCCCAGCACCAGCAGCAGCGACGCGAGCGGAAGGGAACCGGTAAAAACGACGACGGCGGCGGCCGCCACGGCGGCGAGCAGCACCGCGGCCATCACCGCCGGGAGTCCGGGAAACACCACCGGCCGGGTGGTCATCAGTTCCTGGAGCTTCGCGAACGTGACCCCCGAACCTGCAAAGGACACGGCACCCACCAGGAGGGTGAAGACGATGGCCAGCCGCACCCAGGGATCGCCGGCATGGTTGAGTTCCAGGAGCGCCACCAGCGCTGCGGCGCCGCCGCCCACGCCGTTGAAGAGGGCCACCAGCTGCGGCATCTGGGTCATCTTGACCCGCCGGGCCACCGGGGCGGCCACGGCCGACCCCACGGCAATGGCCGCCAGGATCCACGGGATGTTCTCCAGCCGGGAGGACAGGAACACGGTGACGACGGCGATCAGGGCCCCTGCGGCGCCGATCAGGTTGCCGCGGCGGGCGGTCCGCGGCGAACTGAGCCCGCGCAGCGCCAGGATGAAGAAGACGGCGGCGACCAGGTACAGCAGCGACGTCCAGACCGGGTCCAGGAGGCTCATTTGCCGTCCGCCTTCCGGGTGGCCTGTTTGGTACCGGCCGCTTTGCGCGCATGGAACATGTGCAGCATCCGGTCGGTCACCACAAAGCCCCCCACCAGGTTGGCCGTGGCAAGGACGACGGCGAGGAGCGCCACAGCGAGCACCCAGGGGTCTGCAGCCTGGCCGGCGACGATGATGGCGCCCACCAGGATGATGCCGTGGATGGCATTGGCACCGGACATCAGCGGAGTGTGCAGGGTGCTGGAGACCTTGGACACCACCTCGAAGCCGACGAAGACGGCCAGGACCGTGATCGTCAGCAGGCTCATACCGTCCATCAGAGCGCCCCTTCCCGCCGGGAGCCGGCCCGCTCGGCCAGCAGGTCCGCCGTCGGCTGGTGCCGCACCGTGCCGTCGTGGGTGAGGCAGGCCCCGGCGACAACCTCGTCACTGAAATCGGGAGCGAGCGCACCGTCCCTGACCATCAGCACCAGCAGGTTGGCGACATTCTTCGCGTACAGGCGCGAAGCATCCGACGCCATGGCGGAGGGTGCGTCCTTCAGGCCGACCAGCCAGACGTGGCCGGAGCCGTCAGCGGTGGGTACGGGAACGTCCTGGCCCGCCACGACGCCTTCCACGTTGCCGCCCGACTCGGCAGCGAGGTCGACAACCACCGACCCGGCCCGCATGCCCTGCACCATCTCCCGCGTGACCAGGAGCGGTGCCCGCCTGCCGGGGACGGCCGCCGTCGTAATCAGCACGTCGGCCTGCGCCACATGGGGTGCCAGCAGCTGGCGCTGCCGGGTCCCGGCGTCGGAACTAAGCTGGCGGGCGTAGCCTCCGGCGGCCTCCGCCGTTTCGAGGTCCAGCCGGATGAAGGTGCCGCCCATGGAGGCTACCTCGTCCGCGGAGGCGGGGCGGATATCGTTGGCGAAGACCCGCGCGCCGAGGCGTTTCGCGGTGCCAATAGCCTGCAGGCCCGCCACCCCGGCCCCCAACACCAGGACCCGGGCGGGCGGGACGGTGCCGGCGGCGGTCATGTATAGCGGGAAGAACCGGGGCAGCCGGATGGCCGCCTCAAGGACGCAGCGGTACCCGGCCACGAGTGCCTGGGAACTGAGGGCGTCCATGGACTGGGCCCGGGAGATGCGGGGCACGAGTTCCAGGGCGAAGGATGTGACGCCGGCGTCGGCGAGCGCCTGGACGGTTGGCAGTTCGGACGACGGCGATGCGAGCCCCACGGTGGCGGCTCCCCTTTTCAGGGACCGGGCGGTGTCAGGGTCGAGGGGCCGGACGTGGGCGAGGACGTCCAGCTGGGCGGGGTCGAGCTCAGGGACAATGTGCGCACCCGCCTGGCTGTACGCGAGGTCCGGGTACCCGGCCGCCGCGCCGGCGTCTTCCTCGAGGAGTATCTCCACGCCGAGCGCCGCCAGCTGCTTGACCGTTTCCGGTGTGGCGGCCACCCGCCGTTCACCCTCCCGGCGTTCCCGCGGTATGCCCAGTTTCACCCGCTGACTCCCCTCGCTGCATGGATGCGGGAGCGCCGCCCTGCCGGGCCGTTCCTGGTTCACCTGGACCAGGTGGCTTCGCGGAGCGGCGCTGCTGCACGTAGTTGGCTTGAGTCTATGGCCCGCACCGGTGCCGCGGGAGTAGGGCGGCGTGCTTGGGTGGCAAACAGTTACCTTACGGCTGCTTGCGGCTGCTGTGTTCCCCTCCCGCCAGGCGGTAGGAATCCTGGAGCAGTTCCGCCAGCAGCTCCCCGCTGATCCCGTTTAGCCGCACCAGCACCAGCTGGGGAGAACGCTCGTGATGCGGGGTCCAGAAGAACGTTTCCGGCTCCGTTCCCGCCAGGGCCTCGCGTTCGCCTGTCTTGACGGTGAGGACTCCGGGTTCCCAGATGCGGGCCATCAGGGTCCTAGCGAACCATGCGGGCTGGCCCCAGCTCAGCCGCTCCGTGACACCCGGCATCGCCAGGGCAATGCTTCGGACGTCGGCTTCTGTGGCCATAAAACACAGTGGCATTCGCGCCGCTCCCGGGCAAGGGCCGGCTGGTTAGCTGGTGCCGTGGGCCGGGGTGCCGTGCGGGCCCTGTCAGGTTTGCATGTCCGCCATGGCGGGCCGAAGTACATCCACGCCGCCAAGGCGTTTTGCCGGCCGGCCCTGGTAGTCCATCCCTATCTCACGCGCTGTTTCCTGCAGGAGCGGGACAACTGTCTGTTCGATCACGTCCTGGGCGGCGCGGTGTGCCTGCAATGAGACGTTGACGGCGCCGACAGCCTCGTCTCCGCACCAGATGGGAACGGCCACGCCGCGGAGGCCGTTCTCCAGTTCCTGGGACACCATGGACCACCCCTGGCTCCGGGCAAGGCTGACCTCGTCCTTGAGGGCCTCGAGGCTGCCGACGGAGTGCTCGGTAAAACGCTGCAGGTGGACCGATTCGTAGTACGCCTCCAGGCTGCCGGCCGGCAGGGCAGCGAGGAGCACCCGGCCCATGGACGTCGCCCACGCCGGAAACCTGGTGCCCACGCTGATGGTGACGTTGAGGAGCCGCGGGGACGGGACACAGGCGACATAGGCGACGTCCGCTCCATCAAGGACGCAAAGCGACGCCGTCTCGCCGAGCTCGGACGCCAGCAGTTTGAGGTGCGGCTCGGCTACGCGGGGAAGGGACAGGGTGGAGAGGAAGGAGGAACCGAGCTCCAGGGAGCGGGCGGTCAGTTCAAAAGACTGTCCGTCCGTCCGCAGGTACCCAAGGTCCGCCAGCGTCAGCAGGAACCGCCGGGCAGAGGCGCGCGTTATGTCCGTCGCCGCCGCGATCTGGGAGACGGTCAGGCGGGGGGTATCCGACGTGAACGCCCTGAGGACGTCAAAGGCCTTCCCCACCGACTTCACAAAGTACGCCGGATGTTCTTCTTCCATGGACTTCTTGCCCTTCCGAAAAATACAGGACACCGGGCCCACCTGGGTGGGCCCGGGCGTCCTTGAGCGTATCTAGCTGGAAACCTTCGCCTGGTCCGCTCCGGCGCCCACTGCCTTGCGCCGCTTCAGCTGCGCGCGCAGGGGAGGGACAACCAGCGCCGCAACAGAGATGGCAAGGAGCACCAGCGCAATGGGACTGGTGAAGACGGATGCCCACCCGTCAGTGATGAGTGCGCGGCGCAGGTTTGCCTCGGCCAGGGGGCCAAGGATAAGGCCCAGCACAGCGGGGCCTGCAGGGAAACCGAAACGCAGCATAAACAGCCCAACGGCCCCGAAAATCATCATCATGAACACATCGAAGACGCTGTTGTTGATGGAGTACGTCCCCACCATGCAGAAGATCAGGATGATGACCCACAGGTAGTGGCTGGGCAGTTCCAGCAGCTTGACCATGCCGCGCATGCGCAGGAGGCTCAGCCCGAGGGTCAGGATGGTGGCGATCAGCATGATCGTGACCAGCGAGGAGACGAGGTCCGGCCGGCTGCTGAAGAGGCTGGGCCCCGGCTGGATGCCCCAGATCATCATGGATCCGATCATGACGGCCATGACGGAATCGCCGGGGACGCCGAGCGCCATGGTGGTGGTCACGCTGCCGCCCAGGGTTGCCGTGCTGGAGGTATCGCCGGCAGTCAGGCCCTCAAGGGAGCCCTTGCCGAACTCCTCCGGGTGCTTGGAGACTTTCCTGGCGTTGTCCCACGCGATGATGCCGGCGATGTCGCCGCCCACCGCCGGGACAAGGCCGACGACGGATCCGGTCACCGCGCCGATCCCCATCGGCTTGAACAGCCGCTGCATCAGTTTCCGTCCGGGCATCCACTGGCCCAGCTGGGTGACGGGCTTGACGTGGTGCAGGTGCCTGCGCCTGGTGAGAATCTGGTTGAGGACTTCCGCCACGCCAAAGAACCCGATGATGACCGGAATGAACGGCACGCCGCCGTTCAGTTCCAGGACGTTGAGGGTAAAGCGGGCGTCACCGGTAATGGGGTCACGGCCCACGGTGGCCAGCAGGAGACCGAACGCTCCGGCGGCCAGGCCCTTGAGGATTCGTCCCGAGGAGACACCCACCATCATGGTCAGGCCGAAGACCACCAGCGCGAACATTTCCGGCGGTCCGAACTGGCGGGCGAATTCCGAAAGGGGCACCGCGGCAACCGCCAGGATGAGGATGCCAAAAAGCATGCCAAAGGCCGAGCCGAAGGCGGACGTTGTCAGGGCCAGGCCCGCTTGTCCTTTCAGGGCAAGCGGGTAACCGTCAAAGGTTGTGGAAATGGAGGCAGGTGTGCCCGGGGTGTTAATGAGGATGGCTGGCACCCGGTCCCCGAACTGGGCGGCCACATAGATGGTCAGCAGGACGGCGAGGCCCTGGATGGGTTCCAGCGTCAGCGTGAACCCGCTGGCCAGGGCCACGGCCATGGTGGCAGTCACACCCGGGAAGGCACCCACGAGCATGCCCACCAGGATGCCCAGGCCTATGTAGAGGAGGGTGTCCACCTGGAGGACGGTCATGATGCCGTCGGTGACGGGCGAGGCAGCGATCTGGATCATAGGTTCACCCGCAATGCGACGACAAAAAGGAAATGGAGGAGGGCCGTAACGATGGCCGGGAACACGAGCAGCGGCCTCCAGCCTCGGCCACCGTACAGGGCCGTCAGCGCAACGGACGTTGCGAACGTAATCAACCAGAACTGGAGGACGTTCCACAGCAGGAGGTAGCCCACCAGGATCGCGGCCGTCAGCAGCATCCGGCCGATGCCCCACCCGCTGAGCGGATCAGGGAGGTTGGCCCGGCTGACCCCGCGCAGCACGTTGACCACCACCTGCAGGACGCCGAACACGATAAGGCTCCATGCGAGCATGGTGGGCCAGAAGGGAGGCCCGAGTTCCACCCGGACCCCTGAGCGGATGCCCTGGGCGAGCACCAGGACCAGGACGCCGAGGCCGATGGTGACGGCGGCCGGAACCAGTTCCCTGAGCCGGTGCGCACGGTCCGTGACCAGCACCTCTGACGCCGGGTGGATATGGGCTTCGGCGTGGTCCTGCTCAGGGTCTGTTGGGTTGAGGCCTGCCGGCGGCCCTGGTGCTGTGTGATCGTTCATTGGGGTTCCTCAGTAGGGGCCGGCCAGCGGAAGGCTGGCCGGCCCGTCTGCCTCGAAGTGTGTGCCTGCGCTACTTGCCCTGCGCGAGCTTGATCCACGGTCCGTAGCGGTCGGCTTCCTCGTCGAGGAACGCCGTCATCTCCTCCGCGTCCTTGAAGGTCGGCACAAGGTTGGAACCTTCGATGACCTTCTTGTACTCCGGGTCCTCAACAGCCTTGCCCATGGCGTCGGAGAGCTTGCTGACAACTTCCTCGGGCGTACCGGCCGGAGCCATGATCCCCACCCATGAAGCGTTCTGCAGGTCGATTCCTTCTTCCCTGGCGGTGGGGACGTCCGGGTTCTTTGGATCCCGTTCCTCGGTCAGCATGGCCAGGTAGCGGAGCTTGCCTGCGTCCACCTGGTTCTTCTGCGTGCCGATTGCATCGATCGAGAAATCGACGTCACCGGCCGCCGCAGCAGCAACTGCCGGGGCGGAGCCGTCAAACGGGACGGACGTGAGCTCGATTCCGGCAAGTTCCTGGAGGCCCTGGGCGGGGGAATCCCAGACCGAGCCAACGCCCGGGCTGGAGTAGGTGACCTTGCCGGGGTTGGCCTTGGCGTCCGCGACGAGGTCCTTGAGCGACTGGTAGGGACTGTCCACCGGGACAGCGATGGCACCGGGTCCGGCCAGGCCCTGGCCAATCGGCGCGTAGTTGGACGGGTCGATGTCGTAATCCTGGAACTGCAGGGTGGCTACCTCTACGCCCATCATCGACAGGTTGTAGCCGTCCGGCTTTTGGTCCTTCAGCCAGTTGTAGGCCACCGATCCGTTGGCTCCCGGCTTGTTTTCGACGATGACCTCGACGCCCAGCTCTTTTTCCAGCAGCGGTGCAATGGTACGGGCCGTCAGGTCCCCCGAGCCGCCTGCGGCCCAGGGAACGGTCAGCCGGATGTCCTGCGCGGGGAAGTCGGCGTCGGAACTGCTGTTGCTGCCCGAGGCGCAACCAGTCAGCGCAAGCAACCCCGCCGTGCCCACTGCGAGTGATTTTAGAAGGGTTTTCACTACGGTTTTCTCCTTTGATACCCGTACTCCGACAAGGCTTGCGGCTGTCATCTCCGACAGTGCGCCTCATCTGGGACTTTGTACGCATTACGAACATGTGTGCATAAAACGTACAGTAGTTGTAATCTAGTTCACATCGAGGCCCGGAACAAGGCCGCGGCCGAAATTGTGACCAGGCAATCCGACCCATGGACGCTTCGCACTGGCGGGGCCGGAAGGTGGACAGATGAGTACTCCGGCGGAGTCGTACCTGGTGGGGTTGATCGGCGAAGGAACCACGCACTCCCTGACCCCTGCCCTCCACGAGAGGGAAGCCGACCATCACGGACTGCGGTACATCTACCGGACCGTTGACCTGACCCTCCTGGCACGTCCGGCTGACGACGTGGGTACCCTGCTCTCGGCCGGACGCGATCTTGGCTTCAACGCCTTCAACATCACCGTTCCCGCCAAACAGGTTGTCCTTGGGTACCTTGATGATCTTTCGGACGATGCGGCCCGGCTGGGGGCCGTCAACACCGTCCTTATCCGTGATGGCAAGTTCATCGGCCACAACACCGATTACTCCGGATTTGGCTCCGCCCTCGAGGAAGGCCTCCCCGGAGCATCCCTTGGACATGTTGTGCAGCTGGGCGCCGGCGGCGCCGGCGCAGCTACGGCGTACGCGCTCCTTGCAGCAGGGGCGGAGCACCTGTGCGTCGTGGACCTGGATCCCGCCCGGTCCCGGGAGCGGGCCGAGGCCCTCGCACGGTTCTTCCCGGACAGGAACATCGAATGGCGGCAGATCGGCGAGATAAGGGATCTGATGTCCAAGGCTGACGGCCTGGTGCATGCCACCCCCGTGGGGATGCACGCCCATCCGGGCATGCCCCTGGACGGGGACCTGCTCCAGTCCCGGCACTGGGTGGCCGATATCGTCTACCGCCCGATCGAAACCGAATTGGTCAAGGCCGCCGGCGCCAAGGGGTGCCGTGTGCTGGACGGCGGCCACATGGCCGTGGGCCAGGCGGTGGACGCCTTCGGCCTCATCACGGGCGTGGAACCGGACCGCTCGCGCATGAGGCAGCATTTCCTGTCCATGCTCCGCCAGGGGG
>NZ_JCAXEF010000024.1:0-20917 GCF_059758765.1 Pseudarthrobacter sp. GQ63 | reverse complement strand
GGTGTTGAACACCGGGTGCTGGAGGAAGTCGGTGGAGCGTTCGACGGCGCTGTCCAGCGCGAAGGCTGAGTCGCCGTTCGCCGTGGCCGGGACGCCGGGGGCCTTCACGCCAAAAGCGTCGAGGACACGGCCGGCAATGTCCGGCGTCGTAGTTTCATCGGTGGAGAAACCGACAGTGTCCGCGTCTATGCTGCGCAGGTTGATGCCCTTGGCTTCGGCGGCAGCAACGATTCCGGCAGCCTTGCCCGGTACGGAGACTGTGACGGTGTCGAAGAAGCTGGTGTGCAGCACGTCCAGGCCTGCAGCCTTCAGGGACGCGGCCAGCAATTTCGCGTGGGAGTGGGCGGACTGCGCGATCGCCTTCAGGCCCTCGGGTCCGTGGTACACGGCGTACATCGAAGCCACGATGGCGAGCAGCGCCTGCGCGGTGCAGATGTTGGACGTGGCCTTTTCGCGGCGGATGTGCTGCTCGCGGGTCTGCAGGGCCAGGCGGTAGGCGGGAACGCCGGCGTTGTCCTTGGAGACGCCCACCAGGCGGCCGGGCATCGAGCGTTCAAGGCCCTTCTGGACTGCCATGTAGGCCGCGTGCGGGCCGCCGTAGAACAGCGGGACGCCGAAGCGCTGGGCGGAGCCCACGGCGATGTCCGCGCCCTGCTCGCCGGGAGGCGTGATGAGGGTGAGGGCCAGCAGGTCGGCTGCCACGGTCACCAGGGCGCCGCGCTCCTTGGCCTTGCCGATCACCGCGGAGTGGTCGAAGACCCGGCCGGAAGCACCAGGCTGCTGCAGGACAATCCCGTTGATGGCTCCGTCCGGCAGTCCTTGGGAAAGGTCCGCCACCTCAACCTCGAAGCCGAGCGCTTCGGCGCGGCCCTTCACAATGGCGATGGTCTGCGGCAGGCAGTCTGCGTCCAGCACGGTCTTGCCGTCACGGGCATCTGCATTCTGGCCTGTGGCCTTGTTCGCCCGGCGCATCATCAGCACGGCCTCGGCCACGGCGGTGGCTTCGTCCAGCAGGGAGGCGTTGGCGATGGGCAGGCCCACCAGGTCCTGCACCATGGTCTGGAAGTTCAGCAGCGCCTCGAGCCGGCCCTGGGAAATCTCCGGCTGGTAGGGCGTGTAGGCGGTGTACCAGGCCGGTCCCTCGAGGATGTTGCGGCGGATCACCGGCGGCGTAACGGTGTCGTAGTAGCCCTGGCCGATCATCTGCACGGCGGTCTTGTTCTTGGCGGCCAGCCTGCGGAGCTCAGCGAGGGCCTCCACCTCGCTCAGCGCGCCTGCCAGTTCCAGCGGAGAGTCCTGCCGGATGTCCTTGGGGACGGCGGTATCTACCAGTGCGTCCACGGTGTCGTATCCCACGGCCTTGAGCATGGTGTCGACGTCGGACTGGCGCCTTGCGCCGATGTGCCGGTCAACGAAGGCTGCGGCAGCGGGTTCGGCAGAAGCATGGGTGGCGGTTGCCGGGGTGGCGGAGGCCGAAGATACAGTCACGAGGAACTCCATAAATAGGGCGGCGCAGGGTACGCCACATCGATTCGTGTCCCTCCCCGCTCTGTAGTGGACCTGAGAGTTTCCGCGTGGCCTGCCTGGGCTGGCCGCGCTTGCACCGTCGGTGAGCACAGCTGCCTGGATCTCCGGGACCGGATCTCCGAGCCGGCAGCCTGCTGCTTTCCAGAGTTGCCTCGCCGCGGCGGTACATGGGCCTGTGAGATTCCTGGGGAGGTATTGCTCCTACGGCGCCTGCTTGTACCTTCTGGCAGAACTCTCCCGCCGCAGATCAAAGGCTATTGATTTGTAGTGTTTGTGGTTGCCGGTGACGGCCCACACATGGAGCAATTCTCCTACGCTGCGGGCCCGCGGGCAAATGCCGGTCAGCCCCTCAGCCGCTCCACTGCCGCCAGGAGTTCCTCCACGTCTTCCCGCCTGTTCCCGGGGTTACCGGACGGCCCGCTCTCCCACATGGCATTGAAGTACAGCCCATCCCCCATGTACAGCACCGCCTTGGCCATTGCCGTACCCACGTCCTTCCCGATGAGGTCCAGCCACTGCTGCTGGATCGCGGCGAAACGGCGCCGCGCCTCCTCATGTGCCACTTCCGCCAGGCGGGTGGCAGCAACAAAGGAGCGGTCCATGGGGGTGTCGGACCAGAGGGATGACCGGATGAAGTACGCGGCGGCGCCTTCCTTCGCGTCCGCCATCGCGGCGAGATCCTCCCCCGCCAGCCGGTCCAGCCGCTCGAGGGTGGCCGTGATCAGTGCTTCCTTGTTGGGGAAGTGGTAGAGCAGGCCGCCCTTGGAGACGCCGGCCCGCCTGGCGACCGCATCGAGAGTGGCCGCCCGCTCCCCCACGTCGATAAGGAGCTCTTCAAAAGCATCGAGGACTGCATCTCGCGCGACGGGTTTCCTGGCCATGGTTCCCATCATGCACGGTCGGGATTCGATTTCTTAACTATACCGTCCAGACGGTACAGTTAAGTTCATGACAGCGTCCGCCGCCTCCCAGCCCAAGAGCTTCCACCCCACCCTGTCCAACCTGCCCGCAGGCAGCCGCTTCCGGGGAGGCCGCCGGGACTGGCTGGCGCTGGCGCTACTGATGTTCCCCGTCCTGCTGGTGGCCGTGGACAACACGGCACTGACGTTTGCACTGCCGGCCATCGCGAGCGCCCTGGACACCTCGGGAGTTCAGCTCCTCTGGGTGGTGGACGCCTACCCGCTGGTGCTGGCGGGGCTCCTGGTTGCCATGGGGAGCCTGGGTGACAGAGTCGGACGCCGGCGGCTGCTGATCATCGGCAGCATTGGCTTCGCGGCAGTATCAGCAGCCACCGCCTTTGCACCCAGCGCCGGCTGGCTTATCGCAGGCAGGGCCGCGCTGGGCTTCTTTGGTGCCATGCTGATGCCCTCCACGCTGTCGCTGATCCGGAACATCTTTCCGGATCCCAACCGGCGGCGGCTGGCCATCGCGGTCTGGGCTGCAGGGTTCTCGGGTGGCGCCGCGCTGGGGCCGATCTTTGGCGGCTGGCTGGTGGAACAGTTCTGGTGGGGAGCAGTGCTTCTGGTCGCAGTGCCCATCATGCTCCCCCTCCTGGTCCTGGGCCCCGCCTTCATCCCGGAATCCCGGGACCCGTCCCCGGGGAAGGTGGACGCGCCCAGCATCCTGCTCTCGCTGTTCACCATGGCCCCGGTGGTCTATGGGATCAAGGAGTTCGCCACTGAAGGACCAGGCGCCGCGGCGCTGGGGACCATGGCGTTCGGCGTGGCAATGGGTGTTGTGTTTGTCCGCCGCCAGCAGCGCCTGCACAGCCCGCTCCTGGACATTTCCCTGTTCCGGAACAGGGTTTTCAGCATGGCGGTCACCGCCAACGTCCTGGCCTTGTTCTCCTTCAACGGGTTCATCCTCTTCCTGGCCCAGCACCTTCAGCTCATCGAGGGCATGTCACCCTCGGCCGCCGGAATGGCGATGATTCCGGCCCTGGTGGCCACCGTTGTTGCGGGGCTTGCCGCGGTGCCGGCCGTACGGAAGGTGCGGCCGGGCTTAGTGGTGGCGGCCGGGCTCGCGATGAGCGCCATGGGGTACAGCCTGGTCACTTTTGGCAGCCATGCGGGCGGCCCCTCACTGCTGCTGGCCGCACTGCTGATCCTCGCGCTGGGCGTGGGAACTGCCGAAACAATCTCCAACGACCTCATCCTGGAAAATGCGCCCCCGGAAAAATCAGGCGCAGCAGCAGCGGTCTCCGAGACGGGCTACGAGGTGGGCGCCCTGCTGGGAACCGCGGTATTGGGCTCCATTCTTACGGCCTCGTACCAGCACAACCTGCGGCTGCCGGCGGGCATCACCGAAGGCGCCCCCGCCGCGGGAACCGCGCAGGCCGGCGAGACCCTCGCCGGCGCCATGGAGCTGGCGGCCAGGCTGCCGCAGCCCCTTGCAGACGCCGTGCGCCTGGCCGCGGCAGCCGCGTTCGATTCGGGAGTGCACATCACCGCAGGACTTGGGCTGGCACTGATGGCGACGGCGGCAGTCCTCGCCGCCGTCGTGCTTCGGAAAGTGCCCAAGGCGGACAGCTGAAAGGTGCCCTGCCCACCACGTCCCGGGACAGCAAAAGGCGCCCGCAGCCGGAGGATTCCACCTCCGGCTGCGGGCGCCCTGCACTCCGCTTCGCTGCGGACGCTGCTACTTTGCGTCCGGCGCCGTAACGCTGGCGGTAGGCTTCATGTTTTCCGCGTTGACCATCCAGGCATACTGCTCCAGCTTGGCGATGAACTCGTGCAGAAGGTCCGCAGTGGTGGGATCCTCTTCATCCACTTCATCGTGAACCTTGCGCATGGTGCCAACGGCAGCCTCAAGGGCAGCGACGATGCGTTCGATCGCGTCCTTGGTGCTGATCAGGCCTTCAGGGAACTGGGCCAGGCTCGTGGACCCGGACACGGTGGAGCTGCGGCCGTCCGGCAGCGCGTGCAGTGCCCGCATCCGCTCGGCAGTGTCATCAGCGAACTGGCGGGCAGCGTCCACGATTTCATCCAACTGCAGGTGCAGGTCGCGGAAGTTGGTTCCCACGATGTTCCAGTGCGCCTGCTTGCCCTGGATGTGCAGTTCGATCAGGTCGGCGAGCACGGCCTGCAGGTTGTTGGTCAGTGTCGGTGAAGCTTTCATGCGTCCTCCTCAAGTGGTCCAGTAGTCCCGACGCTATCAGCACCGCAGCGCGCTGTGGACGGTCGGCGGAGGATTTCTCAGTGAGCTTACTAATTTTGTGAAACACGGACATAAACGAACGGCATTCATATTTCCCCTTGCGTCCTGCGTCACATCCACTCATACTAAATGAACGCCATTCATATAGTGACCGTTGTCTCAACATCTTCCAGAAAGTGGTGCCATGACCGAGACCATCCGCACCAGAACATCCCCTGCCGGTTCCGGGCCGCACTCCCCGGGGACATCCGGCATCAGCCCCAAAGGACTGAAGGGCGGGCAGCTGGGCCTGCTCGCCGTCGTGGTCCTGGGCATATCAACCATTGCCCCCGCCTACACCCTCACCAGCGCCCTGGGTCCCACGGTCAACGAAGCCGGGCTCCAGCTGCCTGTCATCTTCCTGATCGGGTTCATCCCCATGATCCTGGTCTCCCTGGCCTACCGGGAACTCAATGCCGATTCCCCGGACAGCGGCACCACTTTCACCTGGGTCACCAAGGCCTTCGGCCCCTGGGTGGGCTGGATGGGAGGCTGGGGCCTGCTGGCCGCGAACATCATTGTGCTCTCCAACCTCGCGGGAGTCGCCGTCGACTTCTTTTACCTCTTCCTTTCACAGCTGACCGGCTCACCCGAACTTGCTGAGCTGTCAGCAAACAAGGCACTGAACGTGCTGACCTGCTTTGTGTTCGTGGCCCTGGCGGTCTGGGTCAGCTACCGGGGACTCCACACCACCAAGCTGGTCCAGTACAGCCTGGTGGGATTCCAGTTGCTGGTCCTGGGGCTGTTTGTCGGCATGGCCTTTACCAACTGGTCCTCGTCTGAAACCGCCATCCCGTTCAGCTGGGAATGGTTCGACGTCACCAGGATCGAGACTTTTGGGCAGATCGCCGCCGGCATCTCGCTCTCCATCTTTGTCTACTGGGGCTGGGACGTCTGCCTGACGGTCAATGAGGAAACGTCCAACGGCCGGAAGACCTCCGGGCTGGCCGGTACCCTCACCGCCCTCATTGTCCTGGCGATCTACCTGCTGGTGAGCATCGCCACCATGATGTTCGCCGGCGTCGGGGATACCGGCAACGGCCTGAACAATACCGAGATCCACGAGAACATCTTCACCGCCCTGGCCTCCCCCATCATGGGTCCGTTCGCCATCCTCATGTGCCTTGCCGTGCTGTCCAGCTCGGCTGCTTCCCTGCAGTCCACGTTCATGTCCCCCTCCAGGAGCATGCTGGCCATGGGGTTCTACGGCGCCCTGCCCGCACCGTTCGGCCGCGTCAGCAGGAAGTTCGCGACGCCGGGCTTCGCCACCGTTGCCGCCGGCATCATGTCTGCGGGCTTCTACGCGGTAATGCATGTGCTCAGCGAGAACGTCCTCAACGACACCATCCTGGCGCTCGGACTGATGATCTGCTTCTACTACGGACTGACGGCACTGGCCTGCGCCTGGTACTTCCGCCACAGCGTCTTCGACAGCCTGCGGCACTTCGTTCTCCGGCTGGTGTGCCCGGTGCTGGGCGGGGTCGGGCTGTTCGTAGTGTTCCTGCAGACGGCAGTGGACAGCTGGGCCCCGCAATTCGGCAGCGGCTCGGAAATCTTTGGAGTGGGCCTGGTGTTCGTCCTCGGCGTCGGCATCCTGGCCTCAGGCGCCGCCGTCATGCTCATTATGGCCAGGGTGCGTCCCGGCTTCTTCCGCGGCGAAACCCTCAAGCGGGATACCCCCGCGCTCGTGGTGCCGGAGTAGTCACCCTGGGCCAGCCCAACAGCCCGGGCGCAGCAGAGGTGCCGTTCCCCCGTACCAGGGGGAAGCGGCACCTCTCCGTTTACGGCCACCTGTCACCAGTAGTGCGCCACGTCCACCACCAGGCGGGATCCCGAACCCGGCCCGTCCAGGGTGAAGACCCGGAACGGAAGGCGGGCGCGGACACCCAGGCCAATGCTGGTGTAGCCCTCGTAGCTCCCGGCCCAGACCATCTGGCGGAAGGTCTGGTAACCGGCCACGTTGGAGAGCTGGGCAGGGTCAGCCGGGTTATAGGTGGAGTTGCCGTTCCCGTCGTAGGCGGGTGCGTTGACTGTCACCTGCAGGCGCCCGTTTCCCCGGACCGGGATGGTGAACCCGGATCCGTCCTGCACTATTTGGGGAACGTACCTCACGGTGTAGCCGGCGGCAGGGCCGTTGAGGTCCACCACCATCCTGTCGAAGCAGTAGTGCTGCCCCGCGCGGACGTTGGTGACGTTGGCGGTGCTCATGTCCCGGTCGGCTTTCGCCAGGGACCCCCAGACGAGCCCGCAATAGGAAGTGGTTGCCGAGGCGGGCCCCGGTGCCACTATTCCCAGCCCGGCGGCCATGAGGATGGCGGCGAGCCAGGTGGAAAACTTTTTCATTGTGGGGCCACCCATGCGTAGAGCGATGTGATAGCTCAAGGGTAGGAGCGTTTCCGGCGCAGATCGAGGCCTGTGGCCGCTTCGCCGCGCAACCGTTAGGCTGCGGTGCCGCGCATCACGCACGCATAAATCCGGAGCCGAAATGGGCCTTTCCTTGGCCCTGTGCGGGCCGTTTCTGACCTGTGGTTGCGCTGTTCCTGCACCTTGCCGTTACCGGCATAACGACGGCGGCAGGAGACGAAAAAGCGCCGGCCACCTTTGGAGGTCGCCGGCGCAGGAAGTTCGGGAGGAGTCAGCCTTCGCAGTCGCGGCAGTACTTCATGCCGTTCTTTTCGCGGGCAACCTGGGAGCGGTGGCGGACCAGGAAGCAGGATGAGCAGGTGAATTCATCAGACTGCTCTGGAACAACAATGACCGTCAGTTCCTCGTTGGAAAGATCCGCGCCGGGCAGGTCTATGCCTTCGGCGGTGTCGTTCTCATCGACGTCAATGACTGCGGTCTGCGCGTTGCCGCCACGCGACGCCTGGAGGGCCTCCAGCGAGTCGGCCGGAGTTTCTTCTTCCTGCTTGCGTGGGGCATCGTAATCGGTAGCCATAGCGTTTCACTTTCGTTGCTGCGCAGCGCCATTTCAGGCACCTCAGTGCAGCAGTTTAGGGCATGATCCCGCTACCGGCGCAATAGTGTGCTCAACCGGACACTCCGCTGCCCTGGACCACGGATTCATTGTGGCTCCGCCTGGCGTGTTCTCCCCCGACCGCCACTCCGCTCAGGGCCGGCAGCCATCCCCACCGGGTGGCATCAGCCATGGCATCGGCTGCCTGCTGGCCGGATTCGTAGGTAAACGTGTCAAAGAGCCACGTGCGGAACCGGTCGGGAATGTTTGCGATCATGCCTGAAAGCTACGCAGCGATTGTTGTGGGCGCGTTTCGTCGCGGTCTCGCCGGCGTTAATCCATAACGATTTCCCTGCCTCGCTTCCTCGCTGGAAAGCAGGGCGGCGCCGTACGGGCACGATGACATCAGGGACGCGGCTTAGCTGCTCGAACTGATGGACTCTTACTGACCGGAACGTCCGCCGTAGCCCCGGCTGCTGCTAGGGCGCCGCCGGTGTGCTCTCCGATGCCGTGTCCGCCGGCGGCCGCTGCCTGCGGCTGAGCAGGATAAAAGGTGCAGCGATCAGCTGCAGCGCACCGCCCACGGCCAGGGAAGCCGGATAGCCGTAGAGGTCTGCAGCCCTGCCCAGCGCAGGCTGCACCACCACTCCCCCTGCCGAACCCATCAGGGAATCGAAGCTCAGCACTGTTGCCCGCTGCTTCGATGCGATCATGTCGTTCAGGTACGCCTGCCGCACGGGAGTCCCTGCCGAGGCCACCACTGCCCACAGCGCCAGGAGCGCCAGGGCAAGCCAAAAGACGGTGGTGAACATCAGTACCACCAGGATGACTGCACTGACGATGTTGGTGGCGATCAGCACGCTGGTCCGCCGCTTGACCAGTTTGCGGATGCGCGGCGCCATCCACCCGCCCACGATGTCCGCTCCTGCCACCAGTGCCGCCGCCAGGCCGGCGATGGCATAGGCCCGGGGATCTCCAAACAGCTGCAGCAGGTAGGGCTGCAGAGCGTAGAACACGTAGATGCCCACGCCCTCGGTAAACGGCGCAGCCAGCATGATGTACCGCACCGGCGGATGCTTGAGGCCCCCGTCCACTGAAGCTTTGAGGACGGCCCGGGTGGCCTGCACGGGGTGGGCCGAGCGTTCAGGCGTGAAGCCGACGTCGTGCATAAGCAGGAAGGCCACCGCGAACATCGCCACCAGCACACCCACGCGCACCAGGAACGGTACCCCCAGGTTCGTGGCCTGGGCGATCACCCCACCGGCCACGGAGCCGGTGAGCATGGCGACCCCGGACACCATCTGTCCGCGCCCGAGCACCACCTCCAGCCCGCCCTCGTATCCCGAAAAGCGCAGGGCGTCCACCAGCCAGGCCTCCACAGCCCCCGAAAAGAATGTAAAGCCCAGGCCCAGCAGGACCGAGACGCCGGCCCACCACCAGAACGGGGCCGAGAACTGCCACAGCAGGAAGTACAGGAAGGTGGACCCGGCCAGCGTGACGGTCCCCAGCAGGAAGGAAGCCCGCCTCCCCCAGCTGTCCGCCACCACGCCGGTGGGCACCTCGAAGAGCACCATGCCCACGGTGAAGAAGGCGTTCGCGGCGAAGGCCTCAAGGTTGGTCAACCCGGCGTCCAGCAGGAAGAGGGTGTTGATTCCCCAGATGAACGAGGCCGCCAGGGTGTTTCCCAGGGTCAGCGTGAGATAGACGCGCTGGATCTTCCGGGCAGCCGCGTTCATGGAAGGTGCCGCTACGAAAGGCTGAAGCTGGCAGGCACGGGATCATGCCGCAGGTACCGGCGGCGGAAGCGCCCCGTTCCGGCGGTGAGCGCCCGCAGGTCCACGGCGTACCGCAGGAGCTCCTGGTCCGGGACTTCAGCGCCGATTTCAGTCAGGCCCCCGCCCGAGGACGCGGTGCCGGTGAGCCGGCCGCGACGGGATGACAGGTCACTCATCACAGACCCCACGTGCTCGTCCGCCACCGTGATGGTCACGGACGAGACCGGTTCAAGCAGCTGGATCCGCCCGGCCGCCGCGGCCTCCCGCAGGGCCAGTGCCCCCGCCGCCTGGAATGCTGCGTCCGAGGAATCCACGCTGTGCGCCTTGCCTCCTGTCAGGGTGACCCGCAGGTCCACCACGGGGAAACCCGCGCTCACGCCCTTCTCCATTTGCGCACGGACGCCCTTTTCCACGGACGGGATGAAGGTCCCCGGAATAACGCCACCCACCGTTTTGTCCACGAATTCGAACCCCCCGCCGCGGGGAAGCGGCTCCACGTCGATGTCGCAGACGGCGTACTGCCCGTGGCCTCCGGACTGCTTGACGTGCCGGCCGTGTCCTGCCGCGGGTGCTGCAAAGGTTTCCCGCAGGGGCGTCACCACGTCCACCGTGTGCAGTTTTACTCCTTGATCACGGAGGCGGTCCAGGACTACCTCGACGTGGGCCTCGCCCATGCACCAAAGGACCAGCTGGTGCGTTTCTGAGTTGCGTTCCACGCGGAGGGTGGGATCGCCGGCCGCGATCTTCCCCAGGCTGCGCGCCAGCGCGTCCTCGTCGCTGCGCGAATCGGGTTCCACCGCCACCGGCAGCAGCGGCTCGGGCATCTCCCAGGTGGCCAGCAGCAGGGGCCGGTCCCGTCCGGAAATGGTGTCTCCCGTTTCGGCGCTTCCCAGTTTGGCCACCGCGCACATGTCGCCGGCCACGCAGTACGGCACGGGCCGCAGGGAGGCCCCCAGCGGTGAGTAGAGGTGCGTGACGCGTTCGTCCGAGTCGTGGTCCTGGTGGCCGCGGTCCGCCAGTCCGTGGCCGCCAACGTGCACCGGCGCATCCTCCCGCAGCGTCCCGGAGAAAACCCGGACCAGGCAGACGCGGCCCAGGAACGGATCGACGGAGGTCCGGACCACCTCCGCCGCCAGCGGTCCCGTGGGATCGCACCGCAAGGCATCTGCTGGTGAACCGCCAAGGTCGGTCGCCCCGGGCACGCTGCCGTCCGGCGGCGACGGAAAGGCCCGGACCAGCACCTCCAGGAGTTCCGCGGTGCCCAGCCCGCTCACGGCGGACGTGGACAGGACCGGGAAGAAGGTGCCTCGTTCGACGGCGGTTTCCAGGTCGGCGATGAGGACATCAGTGTCGATGTCCTCGCCTTCGAGGTAGCGGTCCATCAGGGTCTCGTCCTCGCTCTCGGCGATGATCCCCTCAATGAGATCACCCCTGGCGGCACCGGACGCGGCGAGTTCCGCCGCATCCGCTGCCCGCACGGCAGCGGCCGGCTCCCCGGACGAATAGTCCGTAACCGTGCCGGACAGCAGTCCCAGCAGGCCGGTGACCTCACCGCCCGCCCGCACCGGGACATAGAGCGGCAGGACGCCCTCGCCGAAGGACTTCCGGCAGGCGGCCAGGACGCCGTCGTAATCTGCCCGCGGGTGGTCCATCCGGGTGATGGCGACGGCGCGGGGCAGCTGCATGAGCTCGCACTCACGCCACAGCGCGGTGGTGGTGGCGTCGATGCCGTCGACGGCGGACACCACGAACAAGGCGGCGTCCGCCGCGCGCAGGCCCGCCCGGAGCTCGCCAATGAAATCGGGGTAACCGGGAGTATCCAGGAGGTTCACTTTGATGCCGTCGATCAGCAACGGCACCAAAGACAGGGTCACGGAGCGTTGCTGGTGCACGGCAGCGGGGTCGGAATCGCTGACCGTTGTCCCGTCCGGGATGGATCCTTTGCGCGTGATCATTCCCTGGGCAGCGAGCAGTGCTTCTATGAGCATGGTTTTTCCGGCGCCCGAATGGCCTACGAGCGCCACATTCCGGATTCTGGCCGGATCCTCCGCGGCAATTCCGGCAGAGGCGTCTGCACGGCGTGATTCGGCTCCGTTGCGGCCAGCTGCCGTCCTGCCTGGGTCCTTGGTGCCCTTGACCGACATGGGAAACCTCCTGGCGTCTTTGCCATCCGACCGGACTGAAATGTGTCCTCTGATTCGACACCCTGGAGGGTGGATCGGCAAGAGCCGCAGGGCCTGGGATTAGCTTCCGCGCGCCTTCCGGGTGGCGGCGTCATTGGCCTTCTGGATGGCCTTGACCAGCTCGTCCTTGTCCATGGTGGACCGGCCGTCGATGTCCAGCTCCTGGGCAAGCTTGTAGAGGTGTTCCTTTGAGGCGTTCGCGTCCACCCCTCCCGCGGTGGGCTCGGATGACGTGCCGCCCTCCTCGGCCCGCTTGTCCGAGGGGCCGCGCTTTTCCTTCGGCTCCCAGTGGTCTCCCACCTTCTCGTAGCTGTGCTTGAGGGAGGCGTAGGCCGCCCGCGCAGCCCGGCCCTCGTCATTGTCATAGCTTTCAAGGGCTGAATCGTAGGTCTTGGCGAACGTGTCCTGGGCCTTTTGCTCAGAGCGCTGCAGGGTGGAGGGAAGCTCTTCCTTGCGGGCGTGGTCGTTCTTGCCGGTCTTGGGCATGGCACCCACACTCCTTTCATCAGCAGGCTGATCATGCGGATGACACCAGCTTAACTGGCGGGGTGCACGGAGAGGCGGGCGGCCTGAACGGAATGTCTGGCGGTGGAGCCCCCTGTCGGATTCGAACCGACGACCCCCGCTTTACAAGAGCGGTGCTCTGGCCAACTGAGCTAAGGAGGCGTGCCCCTGCGGGCGGCGCCTGAACGGCGCTAGATAAGGTTAGCCCAACTGCTGCCGGTGGTAAAAACGCCGGCGGCCTTCACCGGATTCAGGGTTAACGCCGGCGGCCCGTTCCCGGAAGAATCCGGCAGCGGGCCGCTGGGTGTACAGGTGCGGGAAAGGCGTTAGGCCTTGGCGTCGATTGCCGCCTGGATTTCGGCGTTCAGGTCGGTGCCGCCGTCCCACTGCTTGCCGTCGATGAAGACCGTGGGCGTACCGGTGATGCCGGTGTTTGCGGCCAATTCCGTGGAGTACTTGACGTAGGGGCGGAAGGTCTTGTCGTCCACGCAGCTGTTGATGTCCGCACCGATGTCGGTGGCGAGGGACTTCAGTTTGTCATCGGACAGGCCGGCACCGCCTTCGGCGGGCTGGTTCTCGAAGAGGACATTGACGTATTCCCCGTACTTGTCGGGGGCCGTGTCGGCAACACAAGCGGCCGCGTTGGCGGACCGGGATGAGTAGTTGGTGCTGGACTGGCGGTCCAGGAAGCCCAGGGGGCGGTACTCCATGGTGATCTTGCCTTCATTGCGAAGGCTCGTCAGTGCCTCGTTGTAGGTCTCTTCGAAGCGCAGGCAGACCGGGCAGATGAAGTCGATGTAGGCAATGACCTTGACGGGCTGCCCTTCTTCGGCTTCTGCCCCCGGCGCCACCACGGGGCTGGGCGGGGTTTCGGGCTTGGTCAGGGTGGTCACGTCAACGGTGGCAGGATCCGTCTGCTTGACGTCGGTGTTGGCCAGGAGGGTCACGCCGCCATTGACGTTTGCATTGGCGGGCACGGGCCCCTGGTCGGCGATGGGGGTGTTCTGCCTGATGCTGGTGGTCACCACCAATGCGACAACAGCCAGGATGGCCACGACAGCCGCCACGATGCCCCAGCCGATGAGCAGTTTGTTGCGCTTGTCCTTTTTCAGCTGCGCTTCACGGATCAGGCGCGCCTTTTCCCGCGCCTCCGCGGTTCGCTCAGCCTTGGACTTACGGACTTCGTTTGCAGGGCTCATGTGTTCCTTGGGTCGGTTGACGTGGGGGGACCACTTCGTGGCAACTCCAAACATTTTAGGGGAGAAAGCTGGGAGCTTGCTCCTTCAAGTATTGGCGGGGTTGACGAACGGCCGAATAGCACGGAAGATTCCGTCCCGTTAGGGTGGGCAGAGAGGCACAAGCAACCCCAGGGGGCCGCAATGCAAACACCCGTCCAGGAAAAACCCACCACCCCGGCGACGTCCGGCGCCGCCGGAGCAGGCCACGGCGGCGAAACAAAGTACGACTTCATGGTGGTGTCCAACAGGCTGCCTGTGGACCGCTGCGCCCCCGGCGACAGCGGGGACGACGGCTCCGGCTGGCGCCGCTCCCCAGGCGGCCTGGTGACAGCACTGGCGCCCATGATGACCAAGACAGACGGTGCCTGGGTGGGGTGGCATGGCGCGCCGGACGAGACGGTCAAGCCCTTCAGCCACGGCGGCATGGACCTCGTCCCGGTCCAGCTCAGCACCGACGACGTGGAGCTGTACTACGAGGGGTTCTCCAACGCCACCCTCTGGCCGCTCTACCACGACGTCATCGCACCGCCGGAGTTCCACCGGACCTGGTGGGACGCCTACCGCAAGGTCAACCGAAGGTTCGCCGACGCCGTCGTCCGCCATGCCGACGAGGGCGCCACGGTATGGGTGCAGGACTACCAGCTCCAGCTGGTGCCGCGCATGCTGCGCGAAGCGCGGCCGGACCTCCGCATCGGGTTCTTCAACCACATCCCCTTTCCTCCGCCCGAGATTTTTGCCCAGCTGCCATGGCGCCAGGCAATCATCGACGGGCTCCTCGGAGCAGACCTGGTGGGCTTCCAGCGGACCAGCGATGCCGGCAACTTCATGCGGTCCGCACGCCGCTTCCTGGGCGCCAGCGTCAAGCAGCAGCAGGTGCACGTCAAGGGTCCGGACGGTAAGATCACCCACATTGCCCGGGCCCAGGCCTTCCCCATTTCCATCGATGTGCGGCATATCAGCGAGCTGGCCGCCACACCGGAAATCGTTGAGCGGGCACGCCAGATCCGCCAGGACCTTGGCAACCCCAAGACCATCCTGCTCGGCGTGGACCGGCTGGACTACACCAAGGGCATCCGGCACCGCCTCAAGGCCTTCGAGGAGCTCCTGGCGGACGGCAAGCTTTCTGTCGGTGACGCCACCCTGATCCAGGTGGCCAGCCCCAGCCGCGAACGCGTTGAGCAGTACCGGCTCCTGCGCGAGGAGGTAGAGGGCACCGTGGGCCATATCAACGGCACCTACGACACCATCGAGAACACTGCCGTCCGCTACCTGCACCACAGCTACCCCGTTGAGGAGATGGTGGCCCTGTACCTCGCCGCCGACGTCATGCTGGTGACGGCCCTCCGGGACGGTATGAACCTCGTCGCCAAGGAGTACGTCACGGCACGAACCAACAACGACGGCGCCCTGGTCCTGAGTGAGTTCGCCGGCGCAGCCGACCAGCTGAAGCAGGCCCTGCTGATGAATCCCCACGACATCGACGGGCTCAAGGGCGCCATCATGCGCGCCGTGGAGATGCAGCCGAGGGAAGCCGGACGTCGGATGCGGGCCATGCGCAAGCAGATCCTCGAACACGATGTGGACCACTGGTCTGCCGACTTCCTGCACGCGCTCAACGAAAAGGTGGTCCGCGATGACTCCTGATGCCCGCCACGCGAAGGACAAGCTCGCGCTGACTCCTGAACTTCGGGAGGCCATCCGGGAGATCGCCGGGACCGAGCACCTGCTGGTGGCCATGGACTTCGACGGAACCATGGCGCCTATCGTCGGCCACGCGGACGACGCCCGGCCCCTGCCGCGCTCCGCAGCGGCTTTCGCCGGGCTGGCCGTACTTCCACGAACGACGACGGCACTCATCTCCGGGCGCGCCCTCGCCAGCCTGCGCGCCGTCGCGTCCCCTCCGGTGAACACCCTCCTCATTGGCAGCCACGGAGCAGAGGCATGGCTGGGCCCTGGATCCACCGGGCTGACGCTCGAACCCGAGCAAAAAGCGCTCCTTGCCGAGGTGCGCGCCGTCTTGGAGGACATCGTCAAGGAAGCACCCGGCACCATGCTCGAGGACAAGCCGGCCGGGGTGGTGCTGCACACCCGCCTCGCCCCCGACGACGTCGCCGACGATGCCGTGGCAGCTGCGCGTTCCGTGCTGCAGGAACGGAAAGGGGTGTTCCTCAAGGACGGCAAAAGGGTCCTTGAGACCTCTGTCGTCAATGCCTCCAAGGGCGAGGGAGTCACCTTCCTGCGGCAGATCACCGGCGCCACGGGGGTCCTGTTCGCCGGCGACGACACCACGGACGAGGATGCACTGGCGCGGCTGGAGCCAGGGGACGTCGGCGTCAAAGTGGGCCTCGACTTTACCCAGGCCCAATACAGGGTAGAGGCGCCGGTCCATGTGGCGGAACTGCTGGAGGTCCTGCTTCAGGAGCGAAGCATCGCCGTCGCAGAGGAAACTCCGGGGACAGCCGACGAGTGAGGCAGCGCACGGAGGTTGTGCAAGCTCACGTGTGACGTCCGTAACATTTGCAACCATTAGTAGAACATCTGACATACTCTTGCTTGTGATGTGGCGCACAAGAACCGTGCGGCGTCACTCAGCGCTCCTCCGCCTCGGCGGAATTGCGCCAGCATCACATAACTGAACAAACATGAACCATTCACAACGGATCGTCCGGCACGTACCTGCCGGTGAAGGGATTGATAACTGTGGCTACAGTTACTTTTGATAACGCTACGCGTCTGTACCCGGGCACAGATAAGCCCGCCGTCGATAAGCTCAACATCGACATCGCCGATGGCGAATTCCTGGTCCTCGTTGGACCCTCCGGTTGCGGTAAGTCCACCTCCCTGCGCATGCTCGCAGGCCTTGAGGACGTCAACGCCGGCCGAATCCTGATTGGCGACCGCGACGTCACCGACGTTCCGCCGAAGGACCGCGACATCGCGATGGTTTTCCAGAACTACGCGCTGTACCCGCACATGACTGTGGCCGACAACATGGGCTTCGCCCTGAAGATCGCAGGCGTCTCCAAGGAAGAGCGCGCCGAGCGCGTCCGCGAAGCAGCCAAGCTTCTTGACCTTGAGCAGTACCTGGACCGCAAGCCGAAGGCACTCTCCGGCGGCCAGCGCCAGCGTGTCGCCATGGGCCGCGCCATCGTGCGTAACCCGCAGGTCTTCCTCATGGATGAGCCGCTCTCCAACCTGGACGCCAAGCTCCGCGTCCAGACCCGTACCCAGATCGCCTCGCTGACCCGCCGCCTGGGCGTCACCACCGTCTACGTGACCCACGACCAGGTCGAGGCCATGACCATGGGTGACCGCGTTGCTGTGCTGAAGGACGGCCTGCTGATGCAGGTTGACACCCCGCGCAACCTGTACGACAAGCCCAAGAACGTCTTCGTTGCCGGCTTCATCGGCTCCCCCGCCATGAACTTGCTCGAACTCCCCGTCGTCGACGGCGGCGTCCAGTTCGGCGGAACGGTGTACCCGGTGCCGCGCAACGTCCTGGAAGAGGCGCACGGCTCCACGGTTACCCTCGGAAGCCGTCCGGAAGACCTCGAAACCGCTCCGCAGGGCGAAGGCCTTAAGGTTGAGGTCGACGTCGTCGAAGAGCTCGGCGCCGACGCCTACGTCTACGGCCACACCACCCTTGACGGCAAGGACCACGACATCGTGGCACGTGTCGACGGCCGCCGCCCTCCGATGAAGGGCGAGGTCATCTACGTCCGGCCGCAGTCGGGCCACGTGCACCTGTTCGACACCAAGACCGGCCTGCGCCTGGGCGACTAGTCCCCACCGGCACCCTAACCTCGCTTCGCTTCGGTTAGGGAACCCTGCCGGCGTGGGCCCACCCACCGGCACTGGCACACCCACGGCGGCCCGCACCCTTCGAAACGGTGCGGGCCGCCGTCGGCCTTTAACCGCGCAGGCAAAAGAATTAGCTGGCCGCCCCTATGTACGGAAGAATTGACCCCATGACCGAGGAATACAGCGCCCAGTGGCACGACGAACCCACCGACTATGCGCAGATCGGCAAACTGCCGCGGTTTGTTGCCGCCAGCGCCGATGACGGCAAGGCAGCCTCGGTTTCCAGCTCCCTGAACATCACGGCGGCTGCGGCCGATCCCGAGCTGCTCGACCTTCCCTGGCACATCGCCCTGGAGGACTGGCCGGCGGAAAACCTGGCGGCCCTCCCCCGCGGCATCTCCCGCCACATCGTGCGGTTCGCCCACCTCGGCGGCTCCGTGATCGCCATCAAGGAAACCTCCGAGCACGTGGCCCGCCACGAGTACCACATGCTCCGGAAGCTGGCCCGCCTGGACGTCCCCTGCGTGGAGCCCGTCGCCGTCATCACCGGACGCACCACCCTGGACGGACGCCCGCTGAACCCGGTACTCGTCACCAGGCACCTGAAGTTTTCCATGCCGTACCGTGCCCTGTTCTCCCAGATGCTCCGCAAGGACACCCTGACGCGCCTCATCGACGCCCAGGCCCTGCTCCTGGTGCGGCTGCACCTCATCGGCTTCTACTGGGGCGATGTGTCCCTCTCCAATACCCTGTTCCGGCGCGACGCAGGCGCCTTCGCTGCATACCTGGTGGACGCAGAGACCGGCGAGCTCTACCCGGACCTGTCCACGGGCCAGCGCGAATACGACCTTGAGATTGCACGGGTGAACATTGCCGGTGAACTGATGGACCTGCTCGACGGCGGGCTGATCGAGGAAAAGGTGGACCCCGTGGCCACCAGCGAGCTCATCATGGACAGCTACCGCCGGCTCTGGGCGGAACTCACAGAGAAGGAGTCCTTCGAACTAGGTGAGCGCTGGCGCGTGAGTGCAAGGATCCGGCGGCTCAACGAACTTGGCTTTGACGTCGAGGAATACGCCATCAAGACCACCCAGAACGGGTCCACTATCCAGCTGCAGCCCAAGGTGGTGGACGCCGGGCACCACCAGCGGCGGCTGCTGCGCCTCACGGGCATCGACGCGCAGGAGAACCAGGCGCGCCGGCTGCTGAACGACATGGACTCCTTCCGTGCGGACAACAACCCGAACATGGATGAGGAATACAGCGCCCACCTCTGGGTCAGCCAGATCTTCGAGCCGATCGTCAGGTCCATTCCACGGGACCTGTCCGGCAAGCTGGAACCGGCAGAAGTGGTGCATGAGGTCCTGGAGCACCGCTGGTACATGTCGGAGAAGCAGGAGCGGCACATTCCGCTGGCGGAGGCCGTACAGTCCTACATTGACTCCATCCTGCGCCACCGCCGTGATGAAGCCGCGATCATGCTGAACCCGGACACGGGCATGCTGAAGATCCTCGAGGTGGAAACGGAAGAGTCCCGCTACGGCGACGATGAGTCGATTGACGAATACCCGGACTCGGACGACTAGGGTCAGATCGCCTTTCCCGGGTTGAGGATTCCCTCAGGATCAAACAGTTCCTTGATCCTCCGCTGGATCTCGCGGACCGGCTCCGGCTGTTCCTGGCCCAGCCAGCGCAACTTGTACTGCCCCACCCCGTGTTCGCCGGTGATGGTGCCGCCCATGGCCAGCGCGGCGGTGATTGACTCGTCCAGGACCCGCTGGAGGCGTTCCACGGCACCGGCGTCCACCGTGCCGCCCGTACGGTCGATCCAGAAGGTGGGATGCAGGTTGCCGTCCCCCGCGTGGGCTACAACTTTGAGGTGCACCCCGTAGTCCGACGCCATGGCATCCAAAGCTGCAACATAGTCAACAAGCCGGGAACGGGGAACGGCGACGTCCTCGCCCACGCGGTATTCGTCGTCGACCTCCACTCCCCGGCTGTGGCGCCGGAGCTCCACCAGCCGTTCAGCCTCCGCGCTGGCTTCAGTGGTGACGGCCGCGCCGCCTGCCAGCAGCACATCACGGACCACCTCCGCCTCGGCGGCTGCGCCGAACCCGTCGGTCTGGATGAGGAGCAGAGCGCGGCCCCGGGCCGTGAGGTCGGATCCGTGGATGTCATCGAGCTGGGCCAGCGTGCCGCCGTCGAGCAGTTCCATGATGGCTGGCTGGACCCGGGCCCTTCCCACTGCCAGGACGCCTGCGGCGGCCTGCCGGAAGTCGGGGTAGAACGCTGCGACGGTATGCACGTCGCGGGGAAGGTACTTCAAGCGGACGGTAACTCCGACCACAATGCCGAGCGTCCCTTCGGAGCCTACAAAAAGCCCGGTGAGATCGTAGCCGGCTACGCCCTTGAACGTTTGATGGCCGGTATGGATGAGCGAGCCGTCCGCGAGCACCACGTCCAGTGCCAGGACGGAGTCCCGGGTGACCCCGTATTTGGCGCAGCGCAGCCCGCCGGCGTTGGTGGCCACGTTCCCGCCGATTGTTGACGTGCGGAAGCTGGCGGGATCGGGAGCGTACATGAGCTGATGAGCCGCGGCTGCGTCATTGAGGACGGCATTCACGACGCCCGGCTCCACCACGGCCGTTTCGTCGTCGGGGTTGAGCGCGAGGATACGGTCCATGCGCTCCAGGGACAGGACAATGCAGTTCTTCGTGGCGTGGGCCCCGCCGGACACCCCAGTGCCCGCGCCGCGCGCCACGATGGCTACGCCGGTGCCGGCGCAGGCGCGGACAACAGCCTGGACATCGGCCACTGACTGCGGGAAGACAACAGCCAGCGGCAGCTGAAAGTCGATCACGGGGGCTTGGTCAACGGCATACCGGCGGAGGGCAGCCTCCCCTGCGTCCACCTGCCCGGGTGCCAGGATCCTCTCCAGCTCGTCAACTACGCTACCCAACCTGGCCTCCATACGTCGTCGCGGATTCTCCCCAGTCTAAAGGGGGAAGCCCGGCGCAACCGGCTGGCGGATGCCCGGGCAGGGGCGCGTCCGCAGCGTGAAGACAGGCTCAGGCGCCCATGAAACGGGCGTACCTGGCAAGGATCGCGGGCCAGGCATCGGCGTACTTGGCACGCGTGGCGGCCGGTTCTTCAGAACCCTCCCAGCCGTCATGGAACACGCGCACCTCGGTTCCCTCCGGGACTGCACGGAAGGCCACCAGGAGCTCCGTGGACCACAGCGCCGTGGTACCGGGATGCCAGGTGGCGTGGAATGACAACGGAGGCTGCCAGTCATCCAGCGTTCCCCAGATGCTGGTCCGGCCGTCGTCCGCCGTCTCAAGGATGAGGTTCTCCTCGAACTCCACGTAAGAGCCAGCCCCATAGACGCCGTGCGATTCCAGTGGCCACCAGAGGTGGGTGTGGTCTGTGAAGCCGGTAAATGCGTGCGCGACGCTTCCCGGTACTACCACCGTGTGAACCACGGGCTCCAGGATCTCGAAAGCGGCGTGGCCGTCACCCCCGGACGGTTCGTGTTGGTGGCTGAAGAGGCTGTCCATGCTGCCCAACTTTACCGCCCCTCCCCCTGGGACGCTCTCTCACTTGATGCGGGGTTTCCCGGGACGCTCTCTCACTTGATGCCGGGTTTCCTGGGGCGCTCTCTCACTCGATGTCGGGTTGCGGCCGTTTCTTGCCGGCAGAAGGTGGGAGAGGATCCCCCGGGGAAGCGCTATCAAGTGC
>NZ_JCAXEF010000023.1:0-32467 GCF_059758765.1 Pseudarthrobacter sp. GQ63 | reverse complement strand
GGCTTCGTCGAGCTTGCGGGTATGACGCCGGATATCGCGACGCAGTTCTGTTAATTTCTCCCTCTTCCGGAGAGTGTCTGCTCCCTGGGCGCCGAGAAAGTACGGGAAAGTGTCGCGGATCGCCTGCTTCTGGTAGTCACGATTCTGGCGTGGAAAAGCAGATCGGGGTTGGCGATTTCTCCCTGGCCTTGGAAGCAGTAGTACAGGGCGTGCTTGAAGTTAGCAGCAAGGGCACGGCGGGTCTGCCCCTCCCCCGGTACGTGGAGGTTCTCCTCAATGCCAATTAGACCACCGAGGTAGTCAAGCAGGTCGGTCGTGTTGGCGTTGACTACTAGTTCAGCGAAAGTCGGGACTTCCAGCGAACCGATGGTGAGCATAACTTGCGAGCTACTCACGCCGTGCGGAGGAGCAGGTCGGCCGATGAAGAACGAAGTGTCGCCAACGTGCGCGAGCAACCCGTACCACGCGACCGTGTTTTGAATTGGCCCGAGGGGTGCATTGGGGCTGTCACCCCCGAGGAGGAATCGGAGGATTCCGATGATGCTCGTTTTCCCCGTACCGGATTCTCCAGTAATGATGTTGAGTGTGCCGGGCCGGAATCGGATTTCCCGTATCCCGCCATCGGCGTTGTAGAGAAGTAGTGCGTCGAGTTGCATCACGGTTGGACTCCCCAGTGTGCGAGCGTATTGGCTTCATCGATGTCAGATACGCCGAACCACTTTCCGAGAAACTTGGCTGCCCGAAGGCAGCTATTCCAGTCGGCTGTGGGGTGAAGCGTACGCGGACGTCTTCCCACAGTGCCTGCGGCGAGGCCATTGTGCGTTCCTGACAAAACTGCATGCCGGAGCCCAAAAGTGATAGCACCGGCGGTGAATGGCCGGAAGCCCCGGACTCTTTCAGGGAGGTCCATAACGAGGACTGGGTTCTCTCGAAGCCAGCTCCACATTGACGTAGCAGTTGTCCCTGGAAGCGCTTCCCGTGTCGGCCTATGCAAAGCGGTGGGCAACAGAAGGAAAGCAGTAGTGATAGGCATAGGAGCGTCCGCCTTCTCGGAGTACCCCTTGCAGGCGTTGTGGAGCAGGACTGAACAGAATGCGGGATTAAACAACGCGCTTGTTTCAGAACCATACCCGGGCCCGAGAGATTGAGCACTCATATAGATTCCTTAAATCCACTCACGGTTTGGCCTCGGCGAGCCGATGTCCCATGAGGTCGATCCAGTCCCGGTGCCAGCCGATCTCAAGTCGGTCGGCGAGAATGTGAAGAGAGCCCAGAGGCAGATACCCAGACGTTACTCCTGAACGGATTTCATATCAGGTGCTCGTATTCATTGGTTGTGCCTGAACGCTCTGTCAGTTCGTGGTGCAGCGACCGCACGTCAGCCCAGGAGATTCCTGGGAGCGTGACTGCGAGTTGCCACGGTGACATTTTCCGGACGCGTTCGAGCAGTCGTGGGTCTTCGATGATCATGGGGAAGTGTTTGCCGATGACAGAAGTTGAGGTTTCGTCGGTCAATAGTTCTTCAAGTGTCCAGAGCGCTCCGGGCCCGTCGCTTTCAAAGTTGTTTTTGGGGTCCGGCTGGTTTTGGGACTGTAGCACTTGCGGCCACATCTTCCGGACCTGCAGGTGGGATTCGTCCGGCGCTCCGTGCAAGGGCAGGCCGAGGCGTTGGAACTGTGAAGGTGGCGCGTCGTTCAGCCGCATTTGGTCCACGAGGAGGTTCATCATCCTCAGCTCCAGGACGTCATCCATGATCGGGGTGATCTGCTGCGGGTCTGACTCGAGGTCAAACAGCAGGGCACCAAATGCGTACGGGTTACCCATGAGGTTGCCCTTCATCTCTAATGTGGGCGTCTCTTTGGTGAAGGGGAACGGTGGAGCGAGCTTGACGTCTTTGAACTCGCTGGGATGGAAACGGCTGGTCATGTGGGTGGGCATTAGGGTGTATTCGAGCAGAGGAGAATTATCTGGGCTGGCGCAGGTGCGCATGTAGACATAGCGGCCGTCCGTGACGTTAACGTGGGCGCCGTAACTGCCGAATAACCCGGCTTCCCGCAGGGCCCGGTCTTCGTTGAGGACTGGTGCCAGATCCTTTCCCTGCATATCGGGCGGTAGCGGTACAGAGAAAAGCGAGAGCAGGGTCGGGGCGATGTCAATCGTCTGAACCAGAGACTTGCGCCGTTGGCCGGCAGCAGCCGGGTTGCGGGGGTCCCAGACGAAGAGCGGGGTGTGGATGTTCTCGTCAAACCAGGGCTGAACGTTTTTGCCCCACCAGCCCTTTTCTCCAAGCAGAAGGCCGTGGTCCGTCATGACGATGAGCATGGTGTCCTCCCAGAGCTGGTTTTCATCCATGGCGTCCAGGACCCTGCACAGCGAACTGTCACACATTGTTAGGAGTGCGGCGTATTCGTACCGTGCATGTTCGACTGTTGCGTCGTCTTCAACGGAGCGTCTGTAGTCCGGCCAGTCAAAATGGGGCCCGGAGTAGTCGTGCAGGTAGTGCTGTTTATGCTCGTCGTAGCTGAAGAATGGTTCATGAGGGTCAAAGCATTCGATCTGCAGGAACCAGTTGTCCTCTCGGTGGTTCGTGTTGATGAACTCCAGTCCAGCGTCGAAAGTCTTCGTCTGCGGATGGTTCTTCACGTCCTGCAGGTATTGCCTGTTGACCCAGTCCTGCCGCCACGTAAAACTGTCCCTCCAGCTGATCGTGTCCGGAATCACCGGATCGGCCACATGCCCCTTCCACCGGTCACCTTCCTGCCCGCGACAGAACTCATAGGTGCGAAACCGGTTGTGGTACGTGGCTCCCCCGTCTTCCCAGTAGTGCTGGTGATCGGTAACAAGGTGCGTATACACGCCGTTGTCACCAAGAATTTCCGGCGCTGAGTCATCGAACGGCTCAAGCGGACCCCAGGAGCGATGCAAAAAGTTGTACCTTCCGGTATGCATTTCCCTCCGCGCAGGCATACAGGGCATGCTGCCGCCGTAACAGGTCTCAAAGGTCGCCGCTTTCTCGGCAAGGCGCTGGAAGTTGGGCAAATGGGTCCAGTCAGCTCCGTAGCTGGGCAGGTATCTCCGGTTAAGGGTGTCGAACAGTACGACGATCGCTTTCAAAGGGACTCCTCGGGTGGAAGCAGGCAGCTGGCCCGCGGATCATGGCTTTTGGATAGAAGGGACGGCCGGGTCAGCATCTTGGACAGCAGGTTCCGTGAATGTGCCGCACCCGCGTTTGTTGCCACGGTGAAGCCATAGTTCCGGACTGCGTGCTGGGTTGTCTCTGAAACATTTACGCGGGCACCAGCTCCAGCGGCAGTCGACCGCGCTCCATACAGAAAGCTAACGGACTGCCCAGACGGCCGACAGCACGCGCGGCCCCTGAGGCATCGCCGTCGGTGTTGCTACAAGGGGCGCCGTTGGTCTTGAGCGCCTCCAGCAATGGGACGATCCATGAAGATCTACCCTGGCTCGCAGGCCCAGGTTGATTCCTTTCGCGCTTCATGTATGTCCTCTCAAAGACGTCAATGTCCGAGCGTTGATGGGAGCAATCTACAAACCTAGCGAGTACTCGGTTAGTAGTGTATCTTAGTTCCAGCAAGAGTGTGATACCTCACATTCTTGGAGGTACTCAACGATGAGGAGAGCGACGATGAAGTTACTGAGTCCTAAGGGGAATCGCAGGACGACGGCCGGAGTTACCGCCTTGTTCACTGCTGCTGCCGTTGCATTGAGCGGTTGTGAAGCCGGGCAATCAACTTCACCTACCAACGCAAGCCCGAAGGCCGGCGGGAGCGTGGAAATCGCCCAGGCAGGTGATTTCCAGCCCAACAGCATCCTCGCGCTGCGGGCAGGCAATTCTCCCTGGGTTACAAGCGTGTTCGAGTCTCTGACCCGTCTGGATGAGGAAGGCAAGCCGCAGCCGCTCCTGGCCACCGACTGGACGTTCGCCGAAGACGGCCGTTCCATCACGCTCAATCTCCGCGACGATGTTTCCTTTCACAGTGGCCGGAAGATGACTGCAGAAGACGTTGCGTGGACGTTTGAGAAAACGAAGGATCCGGCGAGTGGTTCCCAGGTCGGCTTCATCGCTCAGCAGTTCACGGCTGTAGAAATGCTTAGCCCGACCAGCCTGAAGATCACTTTCGCCAATGCAACCAATCCGGCGACCATTTTCGATTACTTCGAACAGACCTACATCCTTGATCAGGAGAGCTTCGCAGGCCTCGCTGATGGATCGAAGGTCATAGGTACGGGGCCCTACCAGTGGAGCGCTTACCGTCCCGGTGTCTCAGTTGAACTCACCCGCTACGACGGCCATTGGGATAAGGAAAATGGATCGTATCTGGATAAGGTTTCTTTCCAGCGTGTTGGTGACAGCACAGCGCAGCTCTCGGCGTTGCGCAGTGGCCGCGCCAAGCTCGCGTACGGTCTTGGCCTTACGGATGCACAGGGTTTTGTTAACGACCCTCAGTACCAGGTCGCGGACGCCGCTGGAACCATCTACCCCATGGGTGTGGATGTCACAAAAGAACCCTTCGACGATGTCAGGGTCCGTCAGGCTTTGGCATATGCCATTGACGCCGAGCGGATCAACCAGCAGGTCTACGCCAACGCGGGGACCGTGACAGATGTCTTCTGGGGCGCCAATGCTCCCGGGATCACCGACGGACACCGCAACCGCTACAACTATGACGTCGACAAGGCCAAGAAGCTCATTGAGGAAGCGGGAGCAACCGGGGCCGAGGTTCCGATCACCGTCGTGACGTTGCCAACCATTCAAAGCGAATATGAAATCATCGCCAACAACCTTGAAGCAATTGGCCTCAAACCCAGCGCAGTGACGGTGGACGAAACGACATTTAACTCGCTGCAGAACCAGGGGAATCTGGGGCCGGCGTTCCTCCTTCTCCATGGCCAGGTAGGTTTCGGCGAGACGACGATGCTCAACTCCTTGCCCTCCCTCAGGGCCAACAACCCGTCCCACTTCGACAGCCCCGAATACCAGCGACTCCGTCAAGCCTTCCTGACCGCTAAGGAAGAAGATTCTGAAGCAGCGTTAAAGGAACTGACCGAGTACATGTTGGACGAGGCCTGGACTGTTCCCGTACTGCAGGCTCCTGGCAAAGTCGTCATTGCCAAGGATCTGCAGGGAGTTTCCACCACCAAGCGCGGCGCCCTTTTGTTCGACGAAGCATTCTTGGCAGGATAATCAATGACTCACTTCCTCCTGAAGAAACTGCCGTCGCTCGCGATCGTGGTCTTCATCAGCGCAATTATTGCTTTCATCCTTCCCCGCTTGGCGCCGGGTGATCCTGCCGCAGCGCTGGCCGGCGCGGATGCCACACCTGAACAGGTGGCAGCAATCCGGGAAGAAGCGGGTCTGAACGAGCCCCTCGTCGCACAGTTTCTAAACTGGGTGACGGGGATCTTCCGCGGAGACCTAGGCCAGTCCTACCTCCAGAACGTGCCTGTGACTGAGCTGATCGGCAGCAGGGTTGCAAGCACACTAGAACTGGCCGGACTGGCCGCCATCATCATGATCATCGTTGGCCTCACCCTGGGCGTCCTTGCCGGCTCTCCCCGCTCACGGTTCGCACGTACGGTCCTTGACGTCACCAACACGGTCATGCTCGCGACGCCGCCATTCCTGACCGGGCTCCTGCTGATTCTGCTCTTCGGAATCGCCTGGCGTCTGCTGCCTGTAAGTGGCGAAATCAGTCTGCTGGAAAACCCGGTTCGAGGGATTCAGTACCTGATTCTCCCGGCCATAGCTTTGGCGCTCTCCCAGGCGGCGGTGATCGCCAGACTACTTCAAACCTCCATGCAAAGCACCCGCGGGGAAGACTTTGTGGATCTTGCCCTCGCCAAGGGGGCCTCCCCCCGGCGCATCACCTACCGCCACGTACTGCGCAACAGCCTGGGAGCGGCCGTTGTTGCGATCGGGCTCCGCCTGGGCGAGCTTCTGGGCGGCGCGCTCGTCATCGAGGCTATCTTCGCACGCAACGGCCTTGGGCAGCTCGCCATTATCAGCGTTCAAAACCGCGACTATTTCGTCATTCAGGTCCTGATCCTTGGCGCTGTTGTTATCGCGGTCGTCCTTCAAGTGCTTACCGAGCTCATCTTGGCGGCCCTGGATCCGCGCATCCGATTGGAGGCCTGACATGGCTACCGTTACCTCAGCCCCACGCAACCAACGACGATTTCAACTCAGCGCCTCAGTTCGCCGCTATCTGGCAGCTTTCCGCACACCCAAGGGAATCATTGGCTCAGCGGTCTTGATGCTGCTGGGAGGCATAGCCCTGCTGGCGCCCATGCTGTTCCCGGGCGGCTATGACGTCCAGACCAGAGACTCTCTGTTGCCGGCATCGCCGGCGCACCTGTTCGGAACCGACGAGCTCGGCCGAGACATCTTTGTCCGCGCCATATACGGTCTACGTACCGACTTCAGCATCATTCTCGCAGCTGTGCCCATCAGCATGGTCGTAGGCACTGCGCTCGGACTTATCGGCGCCCTCTCGCGGATAGCAGGCACAGTCGTGCAGCGCGTGCTAGATATCATCCTCGGTTTCCCCGGACTGGTTTTGGGCATCTGCATCGTCCTCGTCATGGGGCCGGGCTGGGCAGCGCTGGTCACGGCCATCAGCATCGCCGGGTTGCCCGCCTTCGGCCGCCTCTCCAGGGCCGCAATGATGGCCCAGATGGACCGTGAATACGTCATAGCGGCGCGGACCTTGGGTGTGAGCCGTAAAACTATCCTCGTTCGGCACATCCTGCCGAACGCCATTGACCCCATCCTCGTCCAAGGAGCGGTCTTCGTCGTTGGTGCCATCTTCATTGAAGCCGCCCTCAGCATCGTTGGCCTGGGAATCCAGCCGCCGGAGCCTTCGCTGGGAACGCTGCTCAACGTCGGTATGCGCTACATAAACCAGGCACCTACGTACATCCTTGGCCCGACCCTCATCCTCATTTTGCTCGCCCTCGCGTTCAGCCTCCTCGCTGACGCCCTTAACGAGACTGTGAACCGCAAATGACCACGTCAACCGAAAACCAGCCACTTCTTTGCGTCAGCGATCTTGTCGCAACGTTTCCTACCCCGGCGGGTGTCGTGCGTGCCGTCGACGGAGTCTCCTTTGAAGTCCGTCCCGGACAAATACTCGGTATTGTCGGGGAATCCGGATCCGGTAAGTCCGTGACGTCCCGCTCCATCATGCGCATGCTTCGTTCCCCTGGCCGGATCGACAGCGGTTCCATCGATTTCCGCGGTAAGAACCTGCTGGAACTCACAGAAGAGAGCATGCAGCAGGTGCGGGGCAGGGACATTGCCATGATCTTCCAAGACCCGCAAGCTGCCCTCAACCCTGTGATGCGCATTGGTGACCAAATTCAGGAAGCCTTGCAGATTCATGGAGTGGACGCCAAGGCTTCACGGGAACGCACTTTGGAACTTCTTGAGCAGGTGGGAATACCAAATCCCGACCGGGCAATTTCCCGGTATCCCCATGAATTCTCAGGAGGAATGCGCCAACGAGTGGTCATCGCCATCGCCTTGGCCAATAAACCGTCTCTGCTGATCGCCGACGAACCGACCACAGCACTGGACGTCACCATCCAGGCCCAAATCCTCAAACTAATCGGCAAACTGCGGGACGAACTCGGTATCGCCATCGTTTTCATCACCCACGACATGGGTGTCGTCGCCGAACTCTGTGACGACGTCCTCGTGATGTACCACGGGAAAGTCGTCGAGCACGGGTCGGTCCACCAGGTCCTCACGTCCCCGAGGGAGGCTTACACTCAGGCCCTCATGGCAGCGGTCCCCCGCATGGATTCACCCCTACGCCCCGCACCTCCGGCAACAATACCGGCGCTGGTGGTCGACAACCTGAAAACCAACGTCAATACCGCCCGCCACGGCCTGTTCCACAAGCCCGAACCCTTCTTCGCCGTCAACGGAGTCTCCCTCAGCGTTGCGCCTGGTGAGACACTGGGCCTGGTTGGCGAATCTGGATGTGGGAAATCGACCCTGTCGCGAACCATCGTCGGAATCAACAAACCCTATTCGGGCAAGATCGAGGTCGCCGGCCGCGACGTGACAGCAATGGACAAAGAGGACCGGAAGAACGTGGCCCGCGCCATCCAATACGTGTTCCAGGACCCCTTCTCATCCCTGAATCCGCGCCGAACCGCAGGACAATCCCTTGAAGAAGCACTGCGCATCGCGGGGGTCCCCCAGCAACAGGTAAGGGAACGCAGCGCTGAGCTTCTGGACCGGGTAGGTTTGGGAGCACAGTATCTGGACCGCTATCCGTACGCCTTCTCCGGCGGACAACGCCAGCGCGTGGGTATCGCCCGGGCGCTGGCAGCAGAACCGAAGGTTCTCATTCTCGACGAACCCGTTTCGGCGTTGGATGTATCCATTCAGGCGCAGATACTCGAACTCCTGGAGAAGCTGCAGGACGAGCTCGGCCTCGGCTACCTGTTCATTTCACACGATCTGTCAGTAGTACGTGACATCAGCCACCGGGTCGCAGTCATGTACAAGGGCGAGATTGTGGAACAAGGGAGCGTGGAACAAATCTTCGACGCTCCTAAACACCCCTACACGGTAACCCTGCTGGCGTCCACGCCAAGTCTGGAACCACAATCTCTGAAATGATGGGGACTGGCCGCAATGTACGGCCGTCACGAGGAAGCATGGGAGGGAGGACGCCGATGACGCGGAGACAAAGCGAGGCCTCAGCCAAAGTATCCCCCTCCGCGGGAGGCTCCGAGGTGAAAGGGAGAGCACGTGGTGATGCCCGGAAACGCCAGATACTGGATGTCGCCCTTGAACTTTTCTCGGCAAGGGGATTCCACGCCGTCAGCGTGGCAGATCTGGCCAACCAAGTTGGCATGACCCAAGCGGGATTACTGCACCATTACCCAACCAAGGCTGCACTCATGCTTGCGGTCCTTCAGGAACGCGAGGACCGCAATAACCGTGACCAGCAACTTCGCCTGCAGTCAGGAACTGACTACTTCACCGCCCTTCTTAACACCTTGGAGGAGAACGAAAAAAAGCCCGCCCTCGTCCAACTGTTCGCTGTCCTATCCGCAGAGAGCCTTTCGACGGAACACCCAGGACACCAATGGTTCGTGGAGCGTTACGAGAGGACGGTCGCTTCAACAACCCGCGCCCTCGAGGGGCTGGTAGACGAGTCGAAGCTTCCGCCAGGGGCCACCGTAGAGACGGTGGCCCGGTGGATCATAGCCTTGGCAGATGGGCTTCGGATCCAGTGGCTGCTTAGCCCTGTGCCGATAAGCCGTCACGAACACGTCCGGCTGTTCATCCAGCTCCTTGAGCCGTACACGTTCAATCAGGAAGCCGGCGCCTTCAAGATTCTGGGCTCCGGAGCTGCCGTGAGCACGTCCCAGAGTCAGTAGTGGATCGTTGAGTATGAGTACCAACCACAGCGAGCTGCCGGTGGCGGGCTGTTGTGTGCCTTCCCGTGACACACCAGCACTACAGCACCTGAAGAATACGCCGAAGATCGTGGGACGAGACGCCCTCAGGCACGACGACGTCCTGATACCGGCTGGGTCTTTTCTGATGGGTGACAGCTTCGGGGAAGGGTACCCAACGGATGGTGAAGTCCCGGTCCACCCAGTGGAACTTGGAGCGTTTTCGATCGATGCGACGGCGGTGACAAACGAGCAGTTCGCCGCCTTTGTTGACGCAACGGGATACAGAACTGAAGCGGAGAAGTACGGCACATCCGCCGTGTTCCACCTCGTCGTGAAGGCGGACAAGAAAGACATCATCGGCGCAGCTTCTGGTTCACCGTGGTGGCTTACCGTGAAAGGCGCCGACTGGGCCCATCCTGCAGGCCAAGGGCAACACTGGTCCGAGATCCCGGACCACCCGGTCGTTCAGGTTTCCCACGATGATGCCCTCGCCTATAGCCACTGGGCGGAGCGCCGGCTGCCCACAGAAGCAGAATGGGAATACGCCGCCCGCGGAGGCCTCGAGCAAAACCGCTACCCCTGGGGCAACGAACTGCTCAAGGCAGACGGCAGGCATAACTGCAACATCTGGCAAGGCACATTCCCCGAAGTAAATACCGTGGGTGACGGTTACCTGGGAACAGCGCCGGTTCGCAGCTTCCCTCCCAACGGATACGGCCTATACGAAGTCAGCGGCAACGTCTGGGAATGGTGCGCCGACTGGTTCTTGCCCAAGTACTACCGCAACTCACCCACCGCAAACCCAGAAGGTCCCACCATCGGAAGGGGACGGGTCATGCGCGGCGGCTCCTACCTCTGCCACGATTCGTACTGCAACCGATACCGCGTCGCGGCCCGAACAGCCAACACCCCCGATTCATCCAGCAGCAACTGCGGCTTCCGAACGGCGTCAGCGTGACCGGTCCTGATGCCCCCATGCCTCCCCCACAAGCCCGGAGCAAGATCGCAGAGCAGCTGCTACCCGACGGAACCGAGCCTGACCCCCGGTTCACACTCGCCAACGAACGCACGTTCCTAGCCTGGATCCGCACGTCCCTGGCGCTGTTGGCGGGCGGGATCGCTATCGAGGCATTCACCTCGGACCTATTCATGGAGCCGGTTCGCAAGGGGCTCGCCGTACTCCTGCTGCTCCTCGGCATGCTGCTAAGTGCCGGTGCCGCCATGCGGTGGCTCCGAGTGGAACGCAGCATGCGCAATAAAGCTCCGCTGCCGTTGCCGCTCATCGTCCCGCTGCTGGCCGGGGCGGGCGCGCTGGCAGCCGCAGTCGTCCTGGTCTTCATCCTCTGGCCGTGAGGTATGGGAAGCAGTAGTGGGCCTGCCGAGATTCATGGAGACCCGGGGCTCCAACCGGAACGGACCACCCTCGCCTGGGGCAGGACCATGATGGCCTTGGTGACGGTCTGCGCGATTTTCCTACGCTGCCTCCCGCATCATGGGCTCCCGATCCTGTTGTTGTTTACCGTCGCGATTGCGGCGGCTGCCGCCATCTACATCACCCAACGCCGCTACAGTGCCAGTTCCCAAGGCATCTAACGTGAGAATGTCGACCCCGATATCCCCGGCGTATTCTGGACCGTCTTCGCGGGGGTGGCACTTGGTGGGATCGGTATCGGCATTGTCCTCGTCGCCTAAGACTGTAAAGGCCCGATGAAGAATTACACTGCCGTGGACCTGTCGAGCACATACTGATACGTAGTCCGAGACCGAACAGGGCCCGTGTGAAGCCGAACGCAGATGCGGAATGCCCAGGAACCTGGGGACGGGCGGGAATTCGCCCAACTAGGGCACACCTCAACCTGACGTCAGGCAGCAGTCCGGAGCCTATGGTGGTGCCATATGGGCATGTCACTGCCGGCCAAACGACCCGGGCATTAGTTTCCAATCGGAAGGCAGAGGCACGAAGGCTCGGGGCAGGTAGCAGGTACGACGGCTGTCAGCCCCGCAACGGAACCTGCGTGCACACCCAAAAGTTACCAGGTGTCAAGCTTTGTGCACACCCAAATGCAAGAAAGTCTTTGACCTGCGGAAACGCTGTGCCCGAGGTGGGACTCTGCATTTCCACCCTTGCAAGCACTGGGAACTCCCAAAATCATGCGGAATCCGACGCAGTTCGAAGACTGAATCATCTGCTCCGCGGCAAGGGTGTGGACTATGTCCACACCCTTGCTCTTGGCTCTACCGGAGTCACCGCTCGACCTAAACCAGCAGGGTTGCGCCCTTGAGGTCGAAAACTTCATACGCTGCGCGCCCGCTGCTGAACTAGTGCTAGCTGCCCTATCTAATGAACTCCTTACCTAAAGCAGCGCCCATGTCATCTGCATTGGCCGGCCATATGACGGGCGCCGCGGACTCCGAAGACCACGGCGGGTCCGATGGTTGAGCCGGGGCCGGGGTACGTCCGTCCCATGACGGAGGCGGAGTTGTTGCCTGCCGAGTACAGGCCTTCTATGACGGTACCGTCTTCGCGCAGGGCCCGGGCCTCGGCGTCGGTGACGACGCCGCCCTTGGTGCCGAGGTCCCCGATTACCACTTTGAACGCGGTGAACGGGCCCTTTTCGAGCGGACCGAGGCAGGCGTTGGGGTGGACCGTCGGGTCGCCGTAGTAGCGGTCGTAGGCTGAGTTGCCGCGGCCGAAGTCGCCGTCCACACCGGCCCTGGCGAAGCCGTTAAACCGGCGGATGGTCGCCTCCAGCCGGGCAGGCTCCAGGTCGAGCTTCGCGGCGAGCTCGCTGAGTGTGGCCGCCTTGACCATAATCCCCGCGTCCTTCATGGCCTTGTTGTTTTTCGGATCGATTGCAAAGGTGCGCAGGTAGCGCCGGGCATGCCGCGCATCGCCGACCAACCAGTACGGGCCGTCTTTGTCGTGCTCAAGCATGTGGTGACCAAGGTCGACGTAGGACTCGGACTCGTTGACGAACCGATTACCCTTGGCGTCCAGCATGATCGAGTAGGGCATGGAACGCTCTCCCACGATAAACGCAGGGCTGTGTCCCGGCGCTGCGGCGACGGAGCCGCCCCACCAGGCGTCGTCCATAAGCTCAAGCGCGGCGCCGTTGTCCTGTGCGATCTCGATGGGGCGCCCGAGGTTGCCCGGAGCGCCGGACGGGGCGCCGTCGATCCCGTGGTGCTTTTGGCGGAGGTCCTTGTTGTGGTCAAAGCCGCCGCCGGAAAGCATCACGCCGCGCGCCGCGCCAATTGTCATTGGCTTACCGTCACGCGTGATCCGCACCCCTACGACACGGCCGTCCTCGACGATGAGTTCCTGCAGCGGCGAATTCAGCCACAGGTCAGCACCCTGCTTCTGCACGACGACATCAAGGAATGCGGCGGCGAAGCCGGCACCGATACCGCCGAGCTTCTTGCCGGTGACCACGCCGCCGAGGGCACGGAAGACGAGCTGCGCCCCGCGGACGAATCCGGCAGGCGTTGACCAGGCGCGGCCTAAGAGCCACACGTCGTCGGTCTTGACCGGCATCGCCGCGGGTGCCTGACAGGTTTTCCACCATTCCCCGATTCTTTTGATGTCGTAGGGCTTCACCTCGAGAGCACGGCCGATCTTGCCGCCGGGGAGTTCAGGGTAGTAGTCCGGGTAGTCCGCCGCACGTACGAAGGTCACGCCGTACTTCTCTGCGGTGGTGACGAAGTCGGCGACTCCGTCGACAAATGCCTCCTTGCGGGCGCGCGTCGTGGCCCGGCACTCCTCGCCGACCGTCGCCTCGAGATAGGTCAGCGCCTCGTCGCGGGAGTCCCCGGCGCCTTCGCGCTGCATCAGCGGATTATTGGGCATCCACATCCCACCCCCGGACATGGCCGTGTTGCCGCCCCATTTGCCGGTGCTCTCCAGCAGGAGGACACGCATGCCCTCATCCCCGGCGCCCATCGCTGTTGCCAGTCCCGCGGCACCTGTGCCAACGACGACGACGTCATAAATGTGATCAAAAGGCTTTGACTCTGCCATGCTTTTGCTCCTTCACTTCCTGGGCGCCGGTTCCGGTTTGACCCGGGACAGACTCAGGACGCGGACGCCGGCGGAACTTCCCGCCGTCGTCCGCTTCAGTACATCTAAATCGCTGACCAGCCGCCGTCGGAGGCGAGGACGATGCCGTTAAGGTTGGTGCCGTCGTCGCTAAGCAGGAAGGTGATGGAGGCGGCCAGATGTGCGGCGCTCACTGGTGTGGGGATGTTGGCCTTCATGAGCGGAACGAGTCGTTCTGCTGCCAGCTGGGATCCGAAGTTCGCTACGATGCCGGTGATGGTGGGGCCCGGCGCCACCGCGTTGAAGCGCAGGCCCTTGGGGCCGTACATTACTGCCGAGTTTTTGGTCAGGCCGACCACGGCGTGCTTGGACGCCGTGTAGGCAGCGCCGGCGGCCGAGCCGCGGATGCCGGCCTCGGAGGAGACGTTCACTATTGAGCCGGTCCCGGCCTCGAGCATCAGCGGGGTGACGGCGCGGGTTAGGCGCATGAGGGCAGTGACGTTAATGCGGAAGACCCGGTCCCAGAGGTCGTCATCCACCTCATGGATGGGAGCGAAGTTGTCCATGATCCCGGCGACATTGGCCAGGGCATCAACCCGCCCGCCGGCGGCAGCAACGACGGCGGCGACGGTTTCCTCGGTGGAGATGTCACCGGCGACGGGTACCAGGTCCAGGCCGCTGTTCTCTTCAACCAAAGCATCGAGGCGTTCCTTGCTGATGTCCGCGGCGATCACCCTGCCGCCCTCCCTGGCGATGCGCAGGGCAGTCGCCTGCCCGATCCCTGAGGCCGCACCGGTGACGATGACGGTTTTGCCTGCAAAACGGTTAGGGGTGATGGTTTCCTGCCACGTGGCTTCGTTGCCCATGATGTCCTTCCAGACGCTAAAAAATCAGTTATCCCGGCCAGCTTATGACACGCTGTGTCATTATGGAAGGGTGGATACTGGTGGCATGCTTTCGAATGACCTGATCACCACCACCCGCCCCGCTGGGCGGCCAGCGACCATCGACCCCGAGGCGGTCGCAGCCCTCGCCCTGAAAATGTTTGCTGAGCGCGGGTACGAGCAGACCTCGATGGAGGACATCGCGCGAGAGGCCGGAATCGGGCGCAAAAGCCTGTACCGCCATTTCGCGAACAAGGCCGACTTGGTATGGGGCGGAATGGGACCGGTCATAAAAGCTTCCGGTACGGCGTTCGAGTCGGCCCCTGCGCCGCCTATGTCCCGCCGCGAGACTTTGGACGGACTCCGCGAAGCGGTGCTTGCCGGCGTTGCCGCTCTTCCGGACCTCGGCGTCACCCGGGGAAGGCTCCGGCTGATCGCTGAGCACCCGGAGTTGATGAGCCGAAGCCGGGACTTTTTGGGAACCCGTCGCGAGCAGACCCGCGCCTACCTCACAGCCCGAGGCATCCCCGAAGAGACCGCCCGGTACCTGTGCGCTGCCCTTATCGGAGCCACCTTTGAAGCCTGGCTGCTGTGGGCAACCAGCGAAACCTCCGATCCCATCCCCTACATACGGGCAGCACTGGCAGTGCTGACCCTGGGTGAAAGATGATTCAGGACTGACGACGCCTGCCCAATTTGGCTTAACCCGCTTCAGCGGGTCATCCTGATCGTCGGCCTCCCGGGGCTGGTACCCGACGTCTGTATACGGCAGGTTATCTCCCGACATTCAAACCTTCCAGCTTCGAATTGGCCAGGGCTTATCAGGTGTTCTTCGTTTCCCGGATTCAGGAGACGCACTCCAAGGGCATGAGTCCAAATGAAGCAATTGTGCAGGCTTCACCCGCTAAGCTCCTGTGCTCGTAGCCGCAGGAACGATCATAGCTGTAGTGTTCGCCGGCTTCGCATCCAGCACGATGGCCGTTGCAGCTTCGATCGCTTTTGGACTGATGGTTGGTGTTGTGGCGTTCGTAGCTGTCGAGAAGCGACCAGTGTTGTAGCCCCGCGCGTCTGCGTCCTCCTTCATCGTGGCACCTGCTTCTCGGGGGTCCGTCACTTTGCAGAAGCGCGGGTTTCAGGCTTGGGTGTACCTTTCTTGTCATTGGGCTGCGGGTCTTTGTGGTTAGCACCTTCAGCAGCGGTGTTGGGGCGCCACAGCCGCGAGACCGAAGGGCTGGGGGGCGCGGACGCCGCAAGATGCAGCAGGCCGAGCTGAGCGCCGGTGAGCGTACTCTGCACCCCGGCGCTCAGCGTCACGCTCACCAGCTAGTGATGAAGTCCGCGATCACTTTGAGGGATCGATCGGTTTCCTTCAGGGTGCTCGGCGCATAGTTCAGGTGGCCGTGGGGAGCGCCCGCTGCAAGGTGGCGGGTGACCTCCACCCCTGCAGCTTCCGCTTCGGAGATGAAAGCTTCGGCGGATCCGCGGAGGTCATCGTACTCGGCAGGGATGACGAGAGTGCGTGGCAATCCGCGCAAATCGTGGCCCTGGACGGTGGCGTAACGGCTATCACCGTCGGCTGCGGCGAGATAGTTGACGTATAGCCGGCTGACAATTGGCGCTGGAAGTCGGAGCAACTGCGGTAGCGAGCTCAGATCCGCGCCGCCTTCGAATGATGGCACCGGATTGTGCAGGAGCGGGTAGGCGAGAATCAACGCAGCGGGCAGGGGGGAAGCGTTATCCAGCAGTTCGAGGACGACCGCGGCGGAGAGGCTCGCCCCGGCGGATGCTCCACCGATCGACACTCGGGTTGCGTCGATTTGGAAGCTGTCAGCGTTCTGCACAACCCATTGGAAAGCTGCTGCAACGTCCAGGTGCAACACCGGGTAGCCGACAGTGGACCCGTTCGCGAGGTGGTACTCGACCGATACGACAGTGATGCCGGCTCGTACCACGAGTTCACGCGCGACACCGTCGGCCTCGAGCATTTCCAGATCACCTCCGAGCCAGCCGCCTCCGTGGGACCACACCAGCGCTGGCCTGGGGTTGGAGGCCTCCGACGATTCGGGCTGGTAGATACGGATCCTTATGGATTCCGGTCCCAGCGGGCCATCGATGTGGGCTTCCGTTGTCGGCACGGCAGGCGGCTCGTAGCCGGGTGAGAGGTAGGAGGCGGTGAGGCGCTCCTGCAAGGAGGGGTCCTGCATGATCGTGGCGAATTCGTACTGGTCACCCCAGCCAAATGCTTCGCGGATATGGGGGTCAAGCGGGGTCGAAGTGTCCATTGTCATCCGTTCGGTGTTTGGTTCGTGAGTGGGAAGGTGATGGGTGGACCCCCGCTGCCGGGTCCCTATATGTGGCGATTGCTCTGGCACTGATGGTCGCTCGGTTAGATGCAGACCTGTGCGTTTTCGTTTTGACCGTCCTGGGATTTAGCCTTCCCTGCTTAAACGGGGCTGCTGACGCCGTCCTCATCGGGGCAGTCTTGCTAGGCGACGGGTGCCGTCACAGTGTGGTGTTGCTGCTGGTGATGCGGTCGTGCACGATATCTGCCAGGAGGGACTGCATCCTTGCTTCTGCTCTCTCAAAGACTTGGCGCCCTGGTGCGGCGTATACGCGGTCTGCTTCAATCGCGGCCAGCGCGGCTTCGGCGGCTTCGCGTGCCGTGATGATGCCGCCCTGGGACGCGGCCAGTCTTTTCATCGCGCCGGAATCCATCTGTGGCCGGGGTTCGATGGCGCCAAGAGTCGCAGAGTTCTGGCCCAGGGGTGTGTCAACCAGCCCGGGGCACAGTACGGTGGCTCCGACTCCACGTCCCGTCGATCTCAGCTCTATGTCGAGGGTTTCGGTCATGCCGACCACGGCGTGCATGGTGCCTGAGTACGGTGTGCGATCGGAAAGCGGAGCCAACCCTCCGGATGATGCGGTGTTGAGGATGTGTCCGTGGCCTTGAGCGAGGAGGTGCGGTACGAATGACCGTACTCCGTGCACGACGCCGAGGAGCTTGATGTTGATCATGCGGTGCCATGTGTCCAGGTGCTGCTCCCACATTGGTGCCGCGGGTGATACTACGCCGGCGTTGTTGCAGACCAGGTCGACTTTCCCTAAGGCGGCCAATGTGCGGGCGGCCAACTCGTCGACCGAGTCGGGGTTGGTGACATCGGTGACGACGGCGGTTGCGCGGGCCCCTCGCGCCTGGAGTTGTTCCGTGGCCTGATGCAGGGCGTCGGCACGTACGTCACTAAGGACGACGGCCACTCCCCTGTCTACGAGAGCCTCGGCCAGTCCGTACCCGATCCCGCTGGCGCCGCCCGTAATGACGGCGACCTGGCCTGCTTCGATCTGCATTTCTTATTCTCGTTTCGTTTGTCAGGTATTACGTGGCTAGGCGTTGCCGGGTGAGCCCAATCGGTACCTCTGGGTGGGCACGCACAATGTAGTTGCCAGGGGCGATTCTGGTGATGAGTATTCCGGTGCGGTGGTGAATGGCGGCGTCGCGGACGGCCGCCACAGCCTCATCCAGCGCGTTATCAATATCGGCGGCTGACGAAACATTCACCTCCACCATGCCGGGCGAGCGACCATTGACTGTGGCTCGCTGCTCGGGCAGCTCCGGCACTGTGGGGTGTGCACCTGCCGTTTTGTTTACATGGGTCATCTGCTCCGTACCTTTCATTCACTGCAACGCGAGGATGGACGAGGGGAAGTAAAAGAAGTTTGAGTCGCGCCGGTGAGCTTGGGATGCCTGGGCCGCTACTAAATCCTGGGCCCAACACTGTGCATCACGCCGGTCTAAGCTGGGAGAACAATGCGGGCTGCTGCCCCTCTCTACTGTTAAGGGAGGGGCAGCAGGCTGTGCTGGTCCGACGCGAGGCAGTTGACCGGGTGAGGTCAGCGTGCGCCCTTCACCTTGAGCATCACGATCATGCCGCCAATGAGGGTGCACGCCGCGGCGACCATGAACAGCAGTGTGTAATTCTTGTCGCCGCCGGCCACTCCGACCAGCAGGATAGCGGGCGCAATGAGCGGGCCGATTGCCTGCGGCAGAGACGTTGAGTATCCAAGGATCCCCAGGAAGCGGCCGGCATCTGTGTCACGTTCGGGCAACACGTCCAGGGCGAGAGCCTGGTCAATCGCGGCAAACATGCCAAGGCCGATGTTGGTGATCATGGCCCCGGCGAAGATCACCGGCAGTTCGGGAGCAAACGACATCACCAGTGCACCGGTGGTGAACAAGGCGCCGGAGATGAGGACGAGAAGGCGACGCTTCTTGATCTTGTCTGAGACCCATCCACCTCCGAGGGCACCGAGTGCCGCCGCCAGGACTCCGCCGAGGGACAGGATCACGACGAACCCCGCGATCTCAGCTACCGTCGCACCGAGCCGCGCGGCAAAGAAAAAGGTGGTGAAGGTCGTAGCCAGTGCCACGCCGATGTTGAAGAACACACGGGCGAGCCAGTTCCACGCGAAGTCAGGATACTGGCGCGGGTCGAAGACAAAGTTGCGGAGAACCTGAGAGGGGCTGAGGGGTTTGATGATCGGCATCTCACGGCTGTCATCGCCGCCCATGAAGATCACAAAGAGAGTCAGGAACAGCAGGCCGACTCCGCCGGGGATCAGGAACATCATGTAATTGCTGCCTACAAGTGACGATGCAATACCGGCGCCCATAATTGGCGCGAGCATGGTCGCGAAGCCGACCATGCCGGCAACTTTTCCGCGTTGCTCTTCAGGGAGGCGGTCAGCCTGGGTGTAGATAAGCGCGTTTTGCGCGATTGCTCCCCACCCGATTTGTGCCATGACCCACCCGAGTCCGAGGATCAGGACGCTGGGGGCCCCGGCAATGATGAACAGGGCGATCATGCCCAGAATGCCGCCCCCGATCATGTAGGGGCGCCGGCGGCCGATTCGGGTTCGGGTGCGGTCGCTCAGCATGCCCACAAGAGGTGCCACGAAGACGGTGGCTGCTGCGCCTGCTCCGAGGACGTAACCCAGGACTTCTTCCTGGCCGGGTACCAGTTCCTGAACGCGGATGGCGAGCGAGATAGCAATAGGTGTCACGAGGGCGACCATGACACCAAAGGTCGCCAGCACCATAAGCCAGATGTACTTGGGCCCGACCTTTTCTCGGGGGGCGTAGTCCTGCCCCGTACTCTGGCCGTCTACGGACGCAGCGTGGCCAGGGACGTCGGCCTGCCTGACCAGGGGGTTCGCCTCTCCGTCAGCTATGACGTCAGTTGCGGCGTGTTCCCCCAGGTGTTCGTCCCGGGGCAGCGCTTCGGGGTGTTGATTGGGCATGTTGATCCTCCTTGATCAGCTGATGCGATTCGAAGTGGCCACTTGGCCTGAATTTCGATCATGCATTCGCTATTGGTAGTCGCGAGAGAACTTATCACAAGCAACTTGGGCGACGGAAGACCCTTCTGAAAGTATTTCTCTTCGCCTGCAGCGAGGAACATGTTGCTTAGTGTTGGCAACGAATATCGAACGTGCGGTTGATATTCGTTGTCTTTCTTCCTACAGTGATGGTGCGCAGGCAATAGGGCCTGCGCTCTTGGGAGGCTTCCATGTACAAGGCTGATCGTGCCTACACCGATTCTTCTTTGCCGATTGCCGACCGGGTGTCGGATCTTATGTCCCTTCTGACGCTCAAGGACAAAGCGGCCCTGCTCTTTCATGCTGATGTGGGTCTCGGATCCCCGGACAGCTCAGACCAGTGGGGACGGCCGGGAGCCGGCATCCTGATGCGTGAGCACGGCATCACGCACTTCCTTGTCCAGGGCGCCGTGGACGATGCCCGCGAGCTCGCAGCCTGGCACAACCACCTGCAGCGGATCGCACTTGAGCACCCGCTCGGCATCCCCGTAACCGTTTCATCGGATCCGCGCCATTCAGTCAGCGAGAACAGACTCACGTCCAGCGCCGCAGGTGGCTTCTCACAGTGGCCCGAGCCCTTGGGGGTTGCGGCCATTGGTTCGGCTGAACTTGCCGAACTCTTTGGGGACGTTGTTCGCAAGGAATACGCAGCCGTGGGAATCCGGGTGGCTTTGCACCCGCAGGTAGATCTCGCCACTGAACCGCGCTGGGCCAGGATCATGCAGACCTTTGGCGAAGACGCGGAGCTCACCACATCGCTTGCTCTGGCCTACGTGCGTGGACTCCAAGGCGAAACGGTCGGTGTGCACTCCGTTTCAGGGATGGGAAAGCACTTCCCTGGCGGCGGGCCGCAGAAAGACGGACTCGATCCTCACTTTTCCGATGGCCGGGACCAGATTTATCCCGGCGGCCGTTTCGACTACCACCTCGCGCCGTTCATCTCCCTCATCGATGCAGGCATCTCTCAGTTGATGCCCTACTACGGTCTTCCCTCCGGCACGGAATGGGAAGAAGTGGGGTTCTCCTACAACAAGGGCATCATCACCGATCTCCTCCGCCGGCGGTTGGGGTTCGACGGAATCGTCTGCACCGATTTTGGCGTCATTACAGGCATGGGTGACTACTTCCCGGCACGGGCCTGGGGGGTCGAGCACCTGTCGGCTCCGGAGCGGGTGGCCCGCCTGCTCGAGGCTGGTGTGGACCAATTTGGCGGTGAGAAAGACCCAGGCATCCTTTTGGAAGCCATCCGAACAGGTCTTGTGCACGAGTCGGACCTTAACGTTCCACTGCGGCGGCTTCTGGGCGAAAAATTCCGCCTTGGATTGTTCGACGAAAAGCGCTTCGTTGACGAGGAGGCTGCCATCGAGATCGTCGGATCCCCGGACCACGTTGACGCAGGCAAACGTGCCCAGCAAGCCTCGCTTGTCCTGCTGAAAAACGGCCTGACAGAGACGTCAGGTCAGCCCCTTCTGCCTCTAACACCTGGTATCAGGGTGTACGCAGAAGGTATGGACGTGACAACTTTTGAGGGCTTTGCCGTTGTGGTCAAATCTCCGGCCGAGGCCGATGTGGCCATTGTCCGTGTTTCTGCACCCGACTATTCGGATCCCGCACGAGCATTCCTGGGCTCAATGCACCGGGGCAGCCTGGAGTTCCCGGCAGACGTTATCGACCACGTCAATGCACTGGCGGCCGACGTACCCACCGTTGTCGATGTGTTCCTCGACCGGCCCGCCGTGCTGTCCGGACTGGAGGCAGCCACCTCCGTCCTTGGCTCTTTTGGAACCCACGACCACGCATTTGTCGAAGTCCTGTTCGGGGACGCGCAGCCCGAAGGCAAACTTCCGGTTGATTTGCCCCGATCGATGGCGGCGGTGGAGGCCAGCAGGACGGACGTACCCTTCGATACATCCGATCCCCTCTTTCCGTTCGGCCACGGCCTCCGGTACGCCACTACGAAATCACCCGCTGATATGAGCGGGTCGCACAACTAATGGAAGATCTTCACAAAATGAATGACATTGTCCGTTCGCTCCCCCTCGAGGAAAGAGCCGCGCTGCTTTCGGGCGACGGGTTCTGGCAAACCGCTGCAGTAGAGTCCGCAGGTATCCCGTCCGTTTACCTCTCCGATGGGCCTCACGGGGTGCGGCGACAGGATGATAAGGCCGACCATCTGGGGCTCAATGCCAGCCTGCCCGCGACAGCATTTCCTACGGCATCGGCGACAGCGTGCTCCTGGAACCGTGATCTTCTTTCAGAGATCGGGCGGGCCCTGGCCGCAGAGGCGCGGGCCCTTGGAGTGGACGTCCTTCTGGGGCCAGGTTTGAACATCAAGCGCAGCCCTCTGTGCGGCCGGAATTTTGAGTATTTTTCCGAGGATCCACTCCTCGCCGGAGAGCTCGGAACGGCCTGGGTCAACGGACTGCAGTCAGGTGGTGTCGGCGCCTCCTTAAAACACTTCGCGGCTAATGACCAGGAAACCGGGCGCATGCGCATCAGCGCCGAGGTTGACGAAAGGACCCTCAGGGAGCTGCACCTTAGGGTTTTTGAACGTGTAGTGAAAGCGGCAAAACCCGCGACAGTGATGGCCTCGTATAACAGGATCAATGGCGTGCGGGCCATGGAAAATCACTGGCTGCTGACCGAAGTGCTTCGCGATGAGTGGGGGTACCAGGGTGCGGTGGTCTCAGACTGGGGAGGAGTGGAGGATCCTGTAGCCTCCGTTCGTGCAGGCCTGGATCTGCAAATGCCCGGCAACGCAGGCGTCAGCGCGCGCGCCCTGATCGCCGCAGCGGGTAGCGGGGATCTGTCCGAAGAGAAACTCGACAGGTCCGCCGCACGAATCATCGCATTGGCCAAGCGCTGGTCCTCCTCAACGCCGGCAACGGAGGTCGATCAAGCAGCGCACCATGACCTCGCCCGGCGTGCGGCAATCGAATCAGCCGTCCTGCTTCGCAACAACGGCGTCCTGCCGTTGGCCGGACAGACGTCTTCGCTGACCGTCGTCGGGGAGTTTGCCCGGACCCCCCGCTACCAGGGGGCAGGAAGTTCCCACCTTGTTCCCACCCGGGTCGATAATGCGCTGGACGCCCTCCGCAACCACCTACCCGACAAGGAGGTGGTATTCGAACCCGGTTTCCTCCTCGACGGGGCAGCCGATGATGCTCTCGCGGGCAGCGCCGTCGCGGCGGCGGCGGCGGCGGCATCCCGGGGGGACGATGTTGTGCTGTTCCTCGGCCTTCCTGATGCCGAAGAATCCGAAGGCTTTGACAGGAAAAGCATCGATCTGCCTGCCAACCAGTTGCGCCTGCTCGATCAACTTACCGAGGTGCACCCGGGCATAGTCGTCGTCCTCTCCAACGGAGGAGTGGTCTCCACGTCCAGGTGGGACCACATGGTCGGCGCTGTACTTGAGATGTGGCTGGGGGGCCAGGCCAGCGGAGCAGCAGCAGCTGATCTGCTGCTTGGCAAAGTGGCGCCCTCGGGTCGGCTGGCGGAGAGCATTCCCCTCCGGATCGAAGACACGCCAACCTACCTGAACTTCCCGGGCGACAAAGACGCAGTGCTTTACGGAGAACGGATCTATGTTGGTTACCGGTTCTACGACACCGTGGGCCACCCCGTGGCGTATCCGTTCGGCCACGGCCTGACCTACACCAGCTTCGAATACAGCAACCTGAACATCACGGCGGACCACGCGTCCTCGATCTTGAGGGCACAGCTGGACGTGACCAACACCGGGTCACGGCCCGGGACCGAAACCGTGCAGATCTACGCAGCACCACCCGTGTCATCGGTCGACCGCCCGGCACACGAGCTCGTTGGATTCGAGCGGGTAACCCTTGAGCCTGGAGAGCGGCGTTCCGTGACGGTGACGGTTCCACTGGAGAATCTCGACTTCTACAGTGTTGAACACAGCCGATGGGTCAGGTCGGCGGGCGAGTACGAAATTCAGGCCGCTGCATCATCCCGCGACGTGCGCTTGGTTTCGGCCCTCTACCTGGACTCAACGGAACCCGCCGCCCGCATCGACCTGGACTCAACCATGGGCGAATGGTACTCCGACACCGTTGGAGCAAAGGCTCTGCGGAAAATGCTCTACGAGTTCCTGGAACCCAAAGAAGCTGAGCATGACGACGACACCATGAGAGTCATCGCAGAGATACCCCTGAAAACCATGCTCTCCATGATGCTCGCCGGCAGAGGCATTCACGTGCAGCCCGAACGCATCGAACGCATGGTCGCAGAGGCACAAACGGCCTAGCAGCGGCCAACCCCAGCGAACGAGCGCCTCCCCGCGCCAACCATCTAGACCAAGGACATCATGACCAACTTTGCCTACCGCAACGCCGACCTGCCGGTCGAGGCCCGCGTCGAGGACCTGCTTGCCCGCCTTACTCTGGAACAGAAAGCAGGCCAGCTCACCCAATACTTCTATATGGGCGTCGCGCTGAATTTACCCGCGGATTTCGATATCGACTCCGTCCCCGAGGAACGACGAGCCTTTCTGCAGCAGCCCATCATGGTGCAAAACGAGATACGCAACGGGCGCAGCGGCGCGGTGCTTTTCGCCAAGGAAGCGGCGATCACCAATCAGCTTCAGCGAATTGCCGTAGAAGAGACCGAACACGGCATCCCGCTGCTGGTCGGGTACGACGTCATTCACGGATTACGGACCATCTTCCCAGTACCCATCGCCCTGGCAGCGACGTGGAGCCCCCGGATGAATGAACTTGCCCAGGCTGCAGCCGCACGCGAAGCACGGGCGGTAGGCATCAACTGGACGTTCGCGCCGATGATTGACGTCACCCATGATCCTCGCTGGGGCCGCATTGTTGAAGGCGCGGGAGAAGATCCGGTTCTCGGCTCTGCCATGGCAGCGGCCCAGGTGCGCGGCTTCCAGGGCGACCTTTCCCATGAGCGCATTCTCGCAGGGCCAAAACACTTCGCAGGCTACGGCGCATCACGGGGCGGCAGGGACTACGACGACGCTGAAATTTCCGACTCAGAGCTGTGGAACGTGTACATCCCACCATTCCGCGCAGCCGTGGAAGCTGGTGCCGCCAATGTGATGAGCGCCTACATGGACCTCAACGGAGTGCCGGCATCGGGCAACCGGTGGCTCCTTACGGACGTGCTACGGGAGGAACTCGGCTTCGACGGATTCACCGTCTCCGACGCAAACGCAGTGCGGTCCATGGTCACCCAGCACCATGCAAAGGACCTCACCGACGCCGCAGCCCGGGCCGTCCAGGCAGGCCTCGACGTCGAAATGTGCATGTTCGATCCCGCCTACAACCACCTCACGGAAGCCGTCGCGTGCGGAACGATCGACGAAGAGGTGATCAACACGGCCGTACGTCGCGTGCTCACCGCCAAGTTCAAACTCGGCCTGTTCGAAAATCCCTACGTGGATGAAACTGCCGCCGCCACGGTGCTCAACGATTCCGCAACACGGACCGCGACACGGACCGCTGCCGAGCAGTCATTCGTCTTGCTCAAGAACACAGCCGGCACCCTTCCCCTCCTCCAAGAGGAACTGACATCGGTTGCCGTGATCGGAGAGCTGGCCGACAGCAAACGCGACACCCTCGGCCCATGGGTCTTCGACCAGGACACGGACGAATCCGTCACGATCCTAGAAGGCCTCCGCGACCGTCTCCGCGGATACGCGGCAGTGGAGTACGCATCAGGAGCCGGCATTCCGGACCGCTCCCACCCCTCGCCGTTCGACCAGATGGACCCCACCGTCAGCAGGACACCCACCGGACACGACGACGACGCAGAAATCGAGCGGGCGGTGAACCTTGCAGCGGGGGCTGACGTCGCCATCGTGGTTGTCGGCCAACGACAGAACCAGATCGGCGAGACAGCCTCCACATCCACCCTCGACCTGCCCGGACGGCAACTTGAGCAACTTCAACGCATCAGCGCCACAGGTACCCCCGTTGTCCTGCTGGTGATGTCCGGACGACCATTGGACCTTCAGTGGGCTGACGAGAACATCCCTGCGATCATGCAGATTTGGTATCCCGGAACCCGCGGCGGGGAGGCAGTCGCCGCAGTACTGCTGGGCGATACATCCCCCGCCGGAAGGCTGCCCTTCACGTGGCCACGACACGTAGGGCAGGTTCCGATGATCTACGCGCACAACCGAACCTTCCACCCTGACGAGCAGGGCAAACGCTACTTCAACGAGCCGAGTACACCCTTGTACGCCTTCGGCCATGGGCTGGGTTATGCAAACTTTGGCTACGGCCAGGTTCTCCCCGACCGTGACGTCATCACCATCGGAGAAAAATTATCCCTTTCCGTGGAGGTAACGAACACGTCCGAGCGTCCTGCCGACGAGGTGGTTCAGCTTTATATTCATCAGCGCTACGGATCGTCCTCACGTCCAGTCCGCGAACTCAAAGGATTTGAACGCATCACCCTGGACCCCGGAGAGAAGCGCTCTGTTCACTTCACCCTTACCAGCGACGACTTACGCTACTGGAGCTCGGCCACCCGGGGCTACGTCCAGGACGCCAGCACCTTCGACGTCTGGATCGGTGGGTCATCCGAGACGAACAATTGCGCGGAATTCGAAGTAATCGCGCCTCGGACCAACTAGTCCCGCGCAACTTTCGGCAGCCGCGCTGTCGGCGCAGGTTGGCGTCGCATTGGCACCCCTAACTGCTCCCGCAGACGCCGAAACCGACCGCTAGAAATATTCTGATAATGAAAGGAAAAGGACAACGATGACTCTTCCGAAGGACTTCCTTTGGGGCGCCTCAACTGCCCCCCACCAGATCGAGGGAAACAATCTCAACAGCGATTGGTGGGTCTACGAGCAAAAATCCCCCCGTATGTCACCCAGTGGGGACGCGGTTGACAGTTACCACCGCTACCGGGCAGACATGCAGCTACTTGCTGACGCCGGGCTCAACGCTTACCGGTTTGGAATCGAGTGGGCTCGAGTGGAGCCGCTTCCCGGTCAGTTTTCCCTTGCTGAACTCGCCCATTACCGGAGGATGATTGAGACTGCCCTCGAGCTGGGTCTCACCCCAGTTGTGACGTTGCATCACTTCTCCAGTCCCCGCTGGTTCATTGAGGAAGGCGGATGGCTCGGGGACACAGCTGTTGACCGCTTCACCGCATACGTAGCAAAGGTGTCGGAGATCCTTGACGGTGTTGATTGGGTGTGCACGCTCAACGAGCCAAACATGCTTGCGCTCATGATCCTGATGAGCCGCGTGATCAATTCCGATGCCGTGCCGGACATGCTCACCCCCACGGTGCAGCAGGGCGAGGCGTTCATTCTCCCGAGACCATCCGTGGAGATCGGTCACCGCCTCGTGGAGGTCCACCACGCTGCCCGTACCGAGCTGAAGCGCCGGATCCCGGCTCGTATCGGCTGGACTGTTGCGAACCAGGCGCTGTACTCAACACCGGAAAATCAGAAATACCTCGAGGTTGAGCGGTACGCCCGCGAGGACCTCTACCTGGAAGGCGCCCGAGGGGATGACTTCCTCGGCGTTCAGGCATACTCCACCCAGGAGGTAGATCAGAACGGGCCCGTGCCGCCGGCGCCGAGCCCAGACAACACGATGGTGGGTACTGCCTATCGGCCCGAAGCGCTGGGTATAGCTGTACGTCACGCCTGGGAAGTGACGCATGGCGTGCCTATCCTGATCACGGAGAACGGCCTCGCGACCCCGGATGATGACCGCCGCATCGCGTACACCTCCGAAGCGCTTCGTCACCTGTTCGACGCAAGGGAGGAAGGGATCACCGTCCACGGGTACCTGCACTGGAGCGCACTGGACAACTTTGAATGGGGCCACTGGGAGCCGACCTTCGGTTTGATTGCTGTGGACCGTAAAACCTTTGCCCGCACTCCAAAGCCCAGCCTTGCCTGGCTGGGCGGCATCGCCAAAAGCCACGGCGCAGGGCTCACAGCGGGTTTAGCGGCGAATACGACAACGTAAACGCCTCCATGAATGGGCCTTGATCAGCCGCTAACGGTAGCCTTCCCGCCGCGGAGGGGGAAGGCTACCTAGGCCTAAGCCCGTTCCGTAGCCCCTGAGAAAGTAGGATTGTCCGATGAGCATCCAGACCACCGGAAGACGCACGGGCAAAGCTCGGGGGCCGTACGCCAAGTCAGCCGAGGTTCGCGAAAAGATCCTCGAAGCCTGCATCGACGCCTTCGGCCTGGCCGGATTCAACGGTGCCACGCTTAAAGACGTGGCCGAGCGCGCGGGGATCAGCCAGGCCGGGCTCCTCCACCACTTCTCCAACAAGGAAGAACTGCTCAAGGGCGTCTTGGCAGCACATTCAGCACATTCCACAGCATTAGTCCGCAAAGGCAGCGGCGACATCTTCCGCGGCCAGCTCGATGTTGTCAGGGACAATGTCAACCGCCCAGGCATCATCCAGCTTCACAGCGTCATCGCAGCAGAAGGCACCGCACCGGACCACCCTGCACACGAGATGTACCATGACCGCTACGAAAAGCTACGTCTCTATCTGGCCGGCGCATTCGACCAACTCAGGGCATCAGACCGCCTGCAAGTTGATGCACCCTCGGAGGTTCTGGCGAGTCTGTTTATAGCCTCTATCGACGGCATGCAGCTGCAGTGGCTATACAACCCCGAAATCGATCTACCAGGTGCTATAGAGACGCTGCTGTCCTCATTCATTCGTAAGGACGAAGACAACAACCACTGAATGACCACACCCGACGTCGAGGACGATCGCGCTCTTGACGAGGGCGAGACCACCATTGTGAATGAAGGTCTCAGTTGCGGGAAGGGGTCATCTCTCCCACTTGCGTCCACGTACGCGGGCTAAAACCCCTTGAGGGTGGTGCGCATTTGCTCAACGGCAGCCACATCCCGGGAATCAATCATGCGCCGTCCCGTGCCACCGTCGATCCAGATCCAAAATCAGGATTCGTCCGGCATGACCGCATCCACACTCCAGATCAGGGTTTCTGGCGCCACCCAGAAGCTGAGGGGATCCCGGGCTTCAGGTTTTCCGGGTCCTGGCTGGAGAAATAGGTATTGACTACAAGGTTGCTGCCGTTAATGGGTGCATCCAAGGTTTGCTTCTTACTGTCGGGAACACGATTCGGCACAGCTTCTTGACCGCGAACACACGATTCGAGACGGGCCGAACTCGGCCAGAGGGTGCACGTACTCTGCGTAGTGGTGGTACGAGCCGGCCACCGTATCAATCGCGGCGCGTCGATGGGCCTAGAAATTTTGTCAAGAGTGGTCGACGGTGCGCCGCCGGCCACGTAGGAAAAGGAGCAATGCAATGGGCAAGTTTGCGCAGTGGACCGCGGAGAAGCTGCTGGGTTTGAACAAACGGACGCGCGCCTCACAGTTTGAAAAGTTTGAGGTTGGCGACGGCGAGATCGTCTTTCTCGGAGACAGCATCACGGAGGGTGGATTGTGGCATGAGTGGTTCTTGCACACCCCACTACGCAATCGCGGGATTGGCGGCGACACGACAGCGGGGGTGATGTCGCGAATGCACACTGCCGTCACAAACACTCCGGCAGCAGTGTTCCTCCTTATCGGCACGAACGACCTGGCCCTGGGAATCCCACAGAGCGAGATCGTCGACAACGTCCGAGCCATCCTTCAGACAATCCGCACAAAAAGTCCCGCGACGGCAATCTACCTGCAGAGCGTCATGCCGCGCAGAGCGAAATACGCCACGAAGATCCAGGCCCTAAACTTGGCGCTTGTCAGCGTCGCAGCAGAGCATTCCGCGACGTGGATCGATTTGTGGCCCGCACTGGAAGGTGACGCAGGTGTCCTCAACCCGGACTACACCCTCGACAATCTCCACTTGAGTGGCGCCGGGTATGCCGCCTGGGTCAATGTCCTTCGCCCTCACATCGAGATGATCACCACGAACCCTTCTCCCTTTCCAATACGAGAGGCGGACATGTGACTTTCGACGGGGCCTAGCGGCTTTCTCGCACCGGCGTCGTCGCCTTCGGCGCCAGCGGATTCACAAGTAGGCCCCTGTGGTAGTCACCATATTCTGACCGTCCGGCCACACGATGATAGGGCCCGTTCCGAGGCCGCGTTTTGCGAGCACCAGACTCCCGTGCCCAGCGACCGTGCGGTCCGTTGCGGCTCAACCGGGCTGTCAACGTCTTCACGAACCCGCGGGCTCACCTTGCATGCTGCCATGGTCACTCCCCTGAGTACTGTCTTGCCGCTCATGTGGATGCCGTGCCGTGTTGCCAGTTCGATCCGGATCCTGCGGTGCCCGTAGCGACCGTGCGCTTCATCGAAAATACTTTGCCCAGGGTCCTGCGCGTGACGTAACTGTCATCTTTCATGGCTAAAGCCCGGATGGTGGTAGTGGGTGCTTGCAGGCAAATCCACGCAGACCAGCAGGGCCTTGATGGGGTATATCTGCTCCAGCCAGGCGACCACGCTTACCTTGATTCGCGTGGTCGCCCTAGGGCCGCCGAAGCCTGCAATTTTTTTGTGCTGCGTTCTCAATCTCGAGTCGTCGCACTTTCTCCTCGAGGGTTTCTTGTGCAGCCAGCGTCCTCTGCTTTCGCGGCCGGCCGGTGGGCTTTCTGGGCTCCAGCCTTTCTGGGCCGTCTTTTCCATAAGCCCTGATCCACCTGTCCAAGGCTGCATGACTGCGGATCTCGAAATCCTTCATCACTTGGGGTTTGACGTTCCGATCAGGAAAGGCTCGACGGCGGGGATCTTGATCTCCGTGGAGTATTTCTGGTTCATCGTCGAGGGTTCCAATCCGTCGTTACCCTGACGCCGATGTGCCCGATCCACTTGAAAACCCTGTTTCTGGGAACGTTTAGCCCCCTGCCTATTGCCCACGCGCCGTGCCCCAGCTCCGCAAGTTCGGCAGCGGCACGGCGCGTATGGATTTCATGCATTACGCGAGGCGGCATTTGAACCGCACCCCCGAGACCTAGACTCTTACTTTTCAAATCCAACTTTCGGGATGCGCCCCCTTGCCGGCCCCTTTTATTGAATCCGGTGGCTACAAATTGCAGCTTGGCCATCGCCCCACCGTCATGTTGCTGGATCTTCCTACTCCGATGAATGAGTGAAAGCTGCATCGCTGCTTGTCATTCTGATAGGCCCCATGATCGCTGGGCGGGTCCTCCGCGCAACCAGGGCGCTACCGCGCCGACCCCGGAACCGAAAACTTCATCATTGAAAGACCGAAGCACTGCCTCCGGTCGAAGTTTTCGTCCCGTGGCCGGTCCCCCAAGTTGCACTCCGGCCCCTCATCCCAGCGGTTGGTCCCTTACCAGAACGACGCCAGAACCAACAACCGCAGAAAACACGGCAACACCAGGGTGAAGGGAAACACGGCATCATGGAAAAGCTCACGATTACAACACCATCAGATGTGCTCAGCTTCATCGGGCACACCCTAGGCTTCTGGCCTCAGGAAAGCCTGGTCTGCATCACCCTGAACGAGAACAGCATCGGCGCGACCCTGCGCATCGACCTCCCCCGACAGACTGGTCAGGAACTCCCCTACGCACGCACCGTCGCCCACTACCTGACCAGCGACACCACCGCCACGTCCATCCTCTTTGCCGTCTACACCAGCGAGACCGCCCACCCCGGACAGGTGAGGCCCCAGGCCGGGACCATCGCCGCTCTCACCGGGGTCCTCGCCGAACAAGGCATCAAGATCCGGGACGGACTCTTCGTCGGAGACGAAACCTTCTCCCCCTACGACGGAGAACCCGGCACCAGCCTCGCCCTGCCCATCAACTCCACCCAGACCAGCGCGATCAACGCCGAATTCATCTACCGCGGCAGCTTCATCGAACCTACCGACCACATCACCCTCCCAACCAACAACCAGGAAGCAACTAAAGCTGCCGCCGTCGAACGCCACATGGAAACCATCAGGACTCAGCCCAAAGACGCCGCGCTCCTGCAAGGCCGGAAACTCTGGGCAGACATGCTCGACTCCAAAGCCTTCCCCAGTGATGAGGACTGCCAGGCCCTCGTCGCTAACCTGCAGTTTCCAACAATCCGCGACCGCCTCATCGCAGACATCCCAGGCGTGGACGAACCCATGCAGCAGATCCTGTTCGCCCAAACCCACGCGGCGCCCAAGTGGTCACGCATCGAATGGGCCCAGCAGCTGCTCCTGCACGCCTACACCCTCACTAGCCCCGAACACGCAGCACCGGTCCTTACCGGTATCGGCTACATCAACTGGTGGGAAGGTAGAGGCAGCAAAGCCCATCAATTCCTCCAACTGGCCCTCGACTCCGACCCCGCCTACCGCCTCGCCCGCCTCAGCGACCAAATGATCGGCTCCGGCATCGTCGCCGGCTGGAACATGAACAAAGAAACCGCATACAAAACACTGCCCTTTGACCTGCCTTGAAGCACTGGAGGAGCTGGGCTGGCAATACTTCAACCGGGGACAAGCTTCGTCGAATCCTCTATTGCCCAGCTAGTCCAGCGGCCACCGCGGTAGCAACCATCGTGTCCTTGGTTCCTTTCGGAGGCTATTGCGGTGGTAACGAAGGCCGTGCCGACGACGACGCAATCAACCTGCCTGACCTGCGACGGTCGTTCCGTTGGTTCTGTGAGCCCCCCCGGGACATCGCAGGAATGTCCCGGGGCTGCAATTCCTTTACTTCTGTGCTGGAGGCCCACGCGACGCTAAGCCGTCACCGTCTCTCAGCCAGCGACCTCACCGAACCTGGAGGTGGTGGGCG
>NZ_JCAXEF010000022.1:0-33717 GCF_059758765.1 Pseudarthrobacter sp. GQ63 | reverse complement strand
GAAGCCGTCCAGGGCCCGGACCCAGCCGCTGATGGCCTCGGCCGATGCGCCCGGGGCGGTGTGCTGCAGCACATGGCCCTGCCCCGGGATTTCAGCCATGGTGCCCTGACGGGCGACTGCGGCAAGGTGTTCGCACCAGGGGCGGCGCGCGATGGGGTCCCTGGCGCCCCGAAGGACCAGGACGGACTGGCTGACGGCGGCCACCTTTTCCTCCATGGGGTAGTCCATCATCACGGGAAGCTCGGTCAGGTACCAGCGCGGGCCGGCCCTGAAGTAGTCGCTGAACACGAGGGCGTTCGAGGTCAGGCTCTCCCTGAACAGGGCATCGCGCGTAAGTGCCAGCGCCTGCCTGGTGACTGTCTTCCGGGGGGAGTCCACCACGGGTCCCATCAGCACGGCGCCCGCCACCCGGCCGGGCTCCTGGAGCGCGAGCTCCACCGCGGACTGCGTCCCCATGGAGTGGCCCACCACCACGTAGCTGGAAACTCCTGACTCCGCCAGGACAGCGCCCACGAACGCCGCAAAGTCACCGATCTGCAGCTGGCGCGGGGGCCGTGAAGCCTTTCCGAAGCCCGGGAGGTCGAAGGTGTAGACGTCCGCTTCCCTGGCTAGCTTCAGGTGCAGCCGGGCGAGGTACCGGTGGGACACTCCAATGCCGTGCAGCAGGACGTAGGCAGGCCTGGGCGCGGATCCTGCGGGCTTTACCGAGGCGTACAGCTTGCCCCGGAGTCCGCCCGCCTCGACGTCCCGGCCGCCACTAAGTTCCATCAGCCGAGCATACCGCCCGGGGCGGGGTGGCCGCCGGTAGGCTGGGTGTATGGCACTGATAGCTCCCCGGATCACTGGCGCGCTCCCGTCGGAGGATGCCGAGAAGCTGGGCCGTGCACTGGCGGGCAGTGACGACATCACCGTTTTCGTGGACGGCACGGTCCACCGGCTGCCGCCCCAGGCGAGGGACGCCGTCGTCGATCTCCTGCACCGCTTCAGCCGCGGCGACGCGGTGACGGTCAGCAGCGTGGAGGACATGCTCACCACATCCAAGGCAGCGGAGCTGGCCGGCATCTCGCACACCTACCTGCGGAACATGACGGACCGCGGCGAGATCCCCGTGGAGTACCGCGGCACACACCGGCGGATTCCGCGGGCCGCCATCATGGCGTGGCTGGAGGGGCAGAAAAAATCCGAGCTGCGCGAGGTGGGGAAGGCCCCCGGGCGGGCGCCTAGATCCTGGGCCTGCCTGCCCAGCGGCGCATCTTCAGCGCGGCGTGGAGCTCCAGGCGGGGCATCCCCTTGAGCGGATCCACGCCGAGCAGCTGCCGGATCCGGCCCAGCCTGTTGTAGATGCTGCTGCGGTGAAGGTGGAGTTTCGTGGCCACGTCCTGGACGGAGCCGTCATTGTCGTAGAGGAGTTCCAGAACGGGCAGCAGCTCCCCGTTGCGGTCGTGGTCCTCGAGCATGCGGAAGTAGACCGAACCCGAGTCAGCCCAGGCACTGGCCCCTCCTCCTGCGGATGCGAGGAGCTGATAGACCCCGGCGGCCCGGCAGTCAACGAGTTCGCCGAGCTGCGGATCCACGGCTGCGGCCTGGGCCGCCACCTTCGACTGCCGGTAAGCAGCGGCAAGCTCCCGCGGCCGGCCGAAGCCCTCACTGAGCCCCAGGATGATGCGGTGGACCGGACGGCCGGAGCGCTTGGCCAGTTCCAGCTGGTAGTGCACCAGGACCTGGGCGTGGTTCGCCCGGCCGGACAACTCACGGAACAGGACCACCGAATGCGTCTCCGTGCCAGCGCTGAACAGGGCGGAATCCACACCAATGGTCGCCTGCAGCGCGGCGGCCCGGTGGATCAGGGTGGACGCGATGGGGTCCGGCCCGCCGGACCAGCCGTCGGCGTCCAGCACCGTCACCACCTGCCAGGGCCCGCGGCCCTGGACTTCCTTCCAGCCCGCCACGGCGGCCACCGCATTGGGTTCGCCGGCGCAGGCGGCCAGGAACTCCCGTTCACGCCCGCGGCGGAACTCCGATTCCGCAGTGTTCGAGTCCAGCAGGAGCCCTGAGAGCATCTCGAGCTCGTGGTTGACGGCCGGAAGCTGGGTGAGGATCGCCGTCGGGCTTTCATCCGCCGAGTCCTGCTGCACCCACAGGTATCCCACCCGGAAGCCTCGCACCATCAGCGGAACACAGACCCGGCCCAGCATGCCCAGGTCCTGGTTGGCGGGAACCACCACGGGCCGCACCGCCGTGGCGATGCCGTGCGAGAGCTGCCACGCGCTGACGTCCGCCGGGACTTTCTTGCTCAGCAGGAAGTTCACCCGGACGCGGTCTGCGTGGGACTGGTTGGAGCTGTAGGCAAGCAGCACACCGTCCAGGTCCTCGAGCGACAGGCCACGGCCCAGCTTCTGCGCCACCTGCTCAACCAGTTCTTCCACACCCTGCAGCTGCATGCGCCAACATTACTGCCCGGAAGGTCCCGTGGACGAACGGACATGAGGCGACACCTGCCGCCCTGCAGCTCGACAAACGTCGAGTTGATGACGGCGAGATCCGCGGAATGGCGCGGATCTGCTTCCGCCCTCACCTCGCTTTCATGTCAGCTGGCTCACAACCGGATTTATCGTTGATACACGAAATCCTTCCGCACTTTCCGGCTGACCAGGCCGAAGATATGGAGCCCACGATGATCATCGGCGTCCCCAAAGAAATCAAGAACAACGAGTTCCGGGTGGCCATCACCGCCGCCGGCGTCCACGAATTCCGCAGCAACGGCCACACCGTGCTGGTGGAGCGCGGCGCGGGGCTGGGCTCCGGCATCACCGATGAGGAATACTCCATCGCCGGTGCCGAGATCGTCAACGAGGCGGACGACGTCTGGGCACGCGCGGACATGGTCATGAAGGTCAAGGAGCCGGTCAAGGCCGAGTACCACCGCTTCCGCAAGGGCCTGATCCTCTTCACCTACCTCCACCTGGCCGCCGAGCCCGAACTCACCCGCGAGCTCATCAACTCCGGCGTCACCGCCATCGCCTACGAAACCGTCCAGGAGGGCCGCACCCTTCCGCTGCTCGCCCCCATGTCAGAGGTTGCGGGCCGGCTTTCCGTGCAGGTGGGCGCATCCTCGCTTATGGCCCCCGCAGGCGGGAAGGGCGTGCTGCTCGGCGGCGTCCCCGGCGTCCGGCCCGCCAAGGTCGTTGTCCTCGGCGCCGGCGTGGCCGGCACCAACGCCGCCGCCATGGCCCTGGGCCTGGGCGCCGACGTCACCATCCTGGACATCAACATCAACCGCCTTCGCGAACTGGACGCCCAGTACCAGGGCCGGCTCAAGACCGTTGCGTCCAACAAGTACGAGATCGAAAAGTCCGTGGTGGACGCGGACCTGGTGATCGGATCCGTCCTCATCCCCGGCGCCAAGGCCCCCAAGCTGGTCACCAACGACCTCGTGGCCCGCATGAAGCCCGGCTCAGTCCTGGTGGACATCGCCGTGGACCAGGGCGGCTGCTTCGAGGACACCCACCCCACCACGCACCAGGAACCCACGTACAAGGTGCACAACACCATCTTCTACTGCGTGGCCAACATGCCCGGCGCTGTGCCGAACACCTCCACCTACGCGCTGACCAACGTCACCCTGCGGCACGCGGTGGCCCTCGCCAACCTGGGCGTCAGGGCAGCATTCGACCGCGACCCCGCCCTCGCAGCCGGCCTCAACATCGCCGCCGGCCACGTGGCACACCACTCCGTATCCGAGGCGCACAACCTGCCCCTCGTAGCGGACTGGCACGAACTGGTTTCTGCGTAGGTCTCACCCGTCCCGCTGCGCTCGACGACACGCATCCTCTGCGGGCTGGCTCCTTCGTCGCCTCTGACGCCCGCTGCCGGATGCCTGTCGTCCAGCGTTGTGATTTAAGACCTGCCGCTCGCCAGTTCCCGTGCTTGTTCTATTAGTTTGAGGGACTCGACGGCGTCCTGTGGGTCTACGGGGAGGGGCAGGCCTGACGCTGTGCCGCCGTCGAGGATTTTCTCTGCCAGGAGCCGGTAGAACTCCGGGTACGCGCCGCGCTCGGTGGGCAGGGCGTCCAGGTGTCCATCGCGGCCCAGGAGGCCTGCCCACTCGGGCGCCTCCTGGCCGTACTCCGCGTCCAGGGGGCTGCCGCCGGCGGCGATGTACGGCTCCTGCGGGTCCACCCCGTTCTTGGTGAAACCGCCCACGGAACCCAGCACGCGGAACCGCGGGGCCTGCTGCGCGCAGAGCATGTTCATGGTGAGGTGGCTGATCACACCGGACTCATGGCGCATGACCAGGAAAACGTCGTCATCCGCCCGTTCGTCGGAGCGGCGTGCCTTCAGTTCCGCGTGGACCACGGCGGCCGGCCCGAAGAGCTGAAGGGCCTGGTCGATCAGGTGGCTGCCAAGGTCGAACAGCGTTCCGCCGCCATCGGCCGCGGTGGCGCGGGCCTTCCAGGCCTTGGCGATGGCGGGCGACCACCGCTCAAAGCGTGATTCAAACCGTGTCACCTTACCCAGGGCATCAGCTTCCAGGAGCTTTCGCAGGGTCAGGAAGTCGCCGTCCCAGCGCCGGTTCTGGAAAACCGTGAGGATCCGGCCCAGTTCCCTGGCCAGCGTGATGAGCTCCTGCCCCTGCCCGCTGGTCACGGCGAAAGGCTTGTCCACCACCACATCCAGGCCCGCTTCCAGGGCGGCCTTGGCCAGCGGGTAATGGGTGGCGGGCGGAGTCCCCAGCACCACCAGGTCCACATCGTTGGCGTGTTCGAGGACTGCCTGGCCGTCCGGCACGGTTTTCACATCCAGGTACTGCGCGGCCGCCGCAGCCTCCCTGCCGGCGTTGGACGTAGCAATCATGCTGAGTGAGTACCGCGGGTCCGCTGCTATCAGGGGCGCGTGGAACACGCTCCCGGACAACCCGAAACCCACGACGGCGGTGCGAATTGTGCGTGCTGAAGCTTCAGTCCCGGTCATAGGCCTACCGTACTCCGGACGCTCTCTCACTTGCTGCCCCAAAAACACAAACGCTCTCCCACTTTCCGGTAAGGATCGCCGGGAAGTGGGAGAGCGTCGCAGGAAAACCTGCAGGTAGTGAGAGAGCGTTACTGGGTGGGGTTACTTCTTTTCCCAGCCGAGGGTGGTCCAGTCCGGAACCTGGGAGAGGCTCTGGAACAGGGACGGGCCGTAGTTGGCCAGGCCCGTGCGGACGAAGGAGATCTGCGGGCCGTTCATGACCACACCCATGGAGAAGTACTTCGCCATGTGCTCCTTCTCCACTTCCATGGCCGCCTTGTTGCGCTCGGCGTTGTCCTCGATGGAGGCCAGATCAGCGATCTTCTTGTCCAGCTCGGCGTCGCCCAGCTGGTTCTCGTTGGTCTTGGAGTCGTAGTACTGCTTGACGGCGGACGTGGCGTCCGCGCCCACGGTGTAGCCGGAGACGCTCATGTCGAACTCGCGTGAGCCCAGGACCTTACCGAAGTCGGCCGAGGCGCGCTGGTCAATTCCAACATCCATGCCGCCGGCCTGGAGCTGCTGCTGCAGGGTCTGGGTGAAGGCGAGGGTGGTGGGATCGTCACCGAAGTTGCTGATCTTGAAGGCCGCGGGCTTGCCGTCCTTCTCCATGATGCCGTTCGCGTTCTCGGTGTAGCCGGCGTCCGTCAGCACCTTCTTGGCGGCTTCCGGTCCGGTTTCCTTCACGGGGTAGTTGTCCTGGTAGTACTCGGAGAAGGGCAGGAGCATCATGGAACCGGAGCTGGGCTCTTCCCAGTTCAGGCCGTTGAAGCGCACCTTGCGGAGGGCTTCACGGTCAACCGCGGCGAAGATGGCCTCGCGGACGGCGACGTCGGTGATGCGCTGGGCGTTGAGGTTCATACCGCCGGCAAACAGGCGCTGGCCGCGGCGGACCTCGGAGTTGCTGGTACCCTCAAGCTGCTTGTACAGGGAGATGGTGTTGGCGGACATGGCGTCGATCTCACCGTTCTTGAAGGCAGCGATCTGGGCGCTGGTCTCCAGCTGGCGGAACACCACATTTTCCAGGACCGGCTTGTTGCCCCACCACTTCTCGTTGGGCACCAGCGTGACGGTCTTGGCCGCGGTGTCGTACTGGTCCAGCTTGAACGGACCGGCCATCCATTCCGGGTGCAGCTCGCCGTTGAAGCCCTCGTTGAAGATCTCGGGGCTGTTCACGGCGGGGTGGATCAGTCCAAAGAACAGGTCCTCCAGCGGATAAACCGGCTGGCTGGTCTTTACGATAATTTCCTTGTCGCTGCTGCCTGCCTCGACGGATTCCACGAATTCATAGGCACCCGAGCTGACGATGTCGTAGCCCGCATCCGGACTCTTGAGGATGTTCCAGGTGTTCTGGAAGGCCTTGACGTCGATCGGGGTGCCGTCATTGTAGGTGGCCTTCTCGTTGACCTTGATGGTGATGGTCTGCTTGCCATCCTCGACTTCGTTTTCCACGGTCTCGCAAAAGTCCTTGTTGGGGGACGCCTTGCCCTCGAAGTCGAGCTTCCAGCAGCCCCCGATGCCGCCACTGTTCACAGCGACCGGGTTCATTGGGATTTGTAGCGCGGAGTTGTCAGCGCTGTTGCCGTTGTTGGAGAACCCGTTGAAGTCGGGGCCGATGTTGCCCAGCGGAAGGGTGACCTTGCCGCCCTGTTCAAGGTCCGCAGCAGGCTTCTCGTTGACGCTGATGAGCTTGGACAGGTCGCTGCCTGCCTCCTGCCCCTTGGCCGTTTCCGGGCCGGTGGACCCGCCACCGCCGCCGCAGGCCGTCAGCGCCAGAGCTGCGGTGATCGCCGCCGCTCCGCCGATCCTGTTCAGATTCCTCATGGTGTTCCCTTCGTTGGTGCGAGTGGTGGTGCTTGTGATGGGTCGAAGAAACCTAGGGCGCATGGTGGTCCGCCGATTCGTGGACTACCAGCATGTCCTCGTCCAGTTCTCCGTCAGGGAAGAAGCAGGCGAAGCGTTGGTCCGGGGCGGGCAGTGGATCCGCCGCCAGGGTTTGGGCCGCCGGGGAGGGTGCTACCTGTTCCAGCGGCGGTTCCAGGGTCAGGCACTTTTCCTGCTTGGCTGCCGGCAACGCAGCGAACACAGGGCAGCGGGTGGCGAAGTTGCAGCCCTTGGGGGTGCCCAGTGGAGACGGCAGGTCGCCCTGCAGGATGATCCGTTCCCGGGTGCGCTCCAGTTGGGGGTCCGGTACGGGGATGGCGGAGAGCAGGGCGCGGGTGTAGGGGTGGCGGGGGTTGTCGAACACCCGGTCCACTTCGCCGATTTCCACGATTTTCCCCAGATACATCACCGCCACCCGGTTGGAGATGTGCCGGACTACTGACAGATCGTGCGCCACCAGCAGGTAGCTGAGGCCCAGCTCGGCCCGGAGCTTGTCCAGGAGGTTGATCACGCCGGCCTGCACTGAGACGTCCAGGGCCGAGACAGGCTCGTCCAGGACTACAAGCTTCGGGTTCACGGCCAGTGCGCGGGCTATGCCGATGCGCTGGCGCTGCCCGCCGGAGAACTGGTTGGGGAAGCGGTTCACGTGGTCAGGCTGCAGGCCCACCAGCTTCATCAGTTCCATGATCCGCTTTTTGGTGTCGGCCTTGTTCATGCCCGCGTTCTGCAGCGGTTCAGCAAGGACTTCATACACCGTGAACCGGGGATCGAGCGCGCCGGTGGGGTCCTGGAACACCATCTGGAGTTCCCGGCGCATAGCGCTCCTGGTCTTGCCGTCGGCGGCCTGCTTGTTGCTGATCCCGCCGATCACCACCTCGCCGTCCTGGTCCTTGTGGAACTCCATGATTTCCAGCAGGGTGGTGGTCTTGCCTGAGCCCGACTCGCCCACGATGGAGAAGCATTCCCCTTCGCGGATATCGAAGCTCAGTCCGTCCACGGCTTTGACAGTGCCAATGCGGCGCTTCAGAAGTGCGCCCTTGGTGAGCGGGAAGTGCTTGCGGACGTCCTTCAGCTGCAGGACGGTGGAGCGCTCCTCCCTCGGGATGGCATCGAAGCGGGATACCGGCACCGGCGGAGCGGCGAAGACGTCATGGACATCAACGTCGCCGCCCAGCGAACCGGATTTGATACAGGCGGCGCGGTGGGCGGCCGGCCCCGGAACCGGCGCCAGCGCCGGTTCACCCTCCAGGCACGCGTCCGTGGCGAGCGGGCAACGGGGCGCGAAAGAGCAGCCGGTAGGCGCGTGGATCAGGTTCGGCGGCATGCCCTCGATGGGCACCAGCGATGACTTCTCCGCAACGTCAACGCGCGGAACGGCACCGAGCAGGCCCATGGTGTACGGCATCCGCGGGTTGTAGTAGATGTCATCCACCGCTCCGGTCTCCACCGGCCTGCCTGCGTACATCACCATGATGTCGTCCGCCATGCCCGCCACAACGCCCAGGTCATGCGTGATCATCACGACGGCGGCTCCGGTCTCCTCCTGCGCCCTATGCAGCACCTCCAGCACCTGCGCCTGGATGGTGACGTCCAGCGCCGTCGTCGGCTCATCCGCGATGAGGACCCGCGGGTTGTTGGCGATGGCAATGGCAATCATCACGCGCTGGCGCATGCCGCCGGAGAACTCGTGCGGGAAGGCCCTGAGCCGTTCCTTGGGGCTGGGAATGCCCACCATGGCAAGAAGTTCGACGGCGCGGGCTTCTTTCGCCTGCTTGCTCATGGTGGGGTTGTGGATGGTCAGCGCTTCCATGATCTGGTTGCCCACCGTGTAGACGGGCGTCAGCGAGGACAGCGGATCCTGGAAGACCATGGCAAGCTCATTGCCGCGGTACTCGCACATGGCCTTGTCGCTGAGGCCCAGCAATTCCTTGCCCTTCAGCCGTACCGAGCCGCTGACCTCCGCCGTGGTGGGCAGGAGGCCCATGATGGCAAGGGACGTGACCGATTTGCCGGAGCCGGATTCACCCACGATGCCGAGTGTTTTTCCAGGCATGAGGTCAAAGTCGACGCCCCGGACTGCATGAACCACACCGTTTTCGGTGTTGAAGCGTACGTTCAGGTCCCGGACGGACAGGATTGCGTCCGCCGGGGCGTGAAGGCCGGCGATGTGCAGCCGCTCCACAGCTGACTGCGGCTGGTCAACCGGTCCGGCGGCAATTTCGCTGCTCATGAGGCGTTCCCCTTAACACGGGCTTTCAGGGCGGTGCGCTTTTTGGCGCTGCCGGAGGAGCTTGAGCTTGGATCGAAGGCGTCGCGCAGTCCGTCGTTCATCATGGCGAGCGAGCCCGTGAGCAGGAACATGACGGTCAACGGCACCCAGAACATCCAGGGAAAGGTCTGCACCTGGGATGTGGCGCCGCCGATCAAAACACCGAGGCTCACATCCGGAACCTTGATGCCGATGCCGATGAAGGAAAAGGCAACTTCAGCGAGGATGGCACCGGTGACTCCACGGGTGATGTCCAGGACCAGCAGCGATCCGATGTTGGGCACCAGGTGGCGCCACACGATCCTCCGCGCCGGCACACCCATGTACTGGGCGGCCTTGACGAAATCCCGCTGCATGAGGGACATGGAGAGGGACCGGATGAGCCTTGCTGTTCCCATCCAGCTGAAGACGAGCAGCACAATGATCAGCAGCAGCCAGGACGGCAGGTCCCGCCTGAGCCCTTCGCCTCCGCCGCTGGTGGCCACAGCCACCACCAGGAGGGCCGGCATCATGATGAGCGCTTCGAGGATGAAGAGCATCACCTTGTCCACCTTGCCGCCGAAGTAGGCCATGGTGCACCCGTAGACGGCGGCGACGAGGACGGACACGAGCCCGACGATCAGTCCGATCAGGATGGAGATCCTGGTGCCTTCCACCGTCATTGCGTAGAGGTCGATCCCGGCCTGGGAGGTGCCCAGGTAGTGTTCGGCCGACGGCGGCATGCCGATGTTGAAGGGGTCGATGGTTTGCTTGTCCCACTGGGTGAAGTACCCGCCCACGAAGGAGAAAACGGTCAGGGCGAGGAAGATGGCAAGCCCTGCCACGGCTGTCTTGTTCCGCATGAAGCGGCGGAAGATGATGGTGTTTTTGCCGATGACGACGTCGGCGCCCTCCAGGTGGGCGTCCTGCGCGACGGCGGCGGGGTCTACTGCATTGAGGTTGGTCACGGTTACTGCACCCGCACTCTCGGGTCAACAAGGGTGGTGGCGAAATCCGCCAGAATGGCTCCCAGGGCGAAGATCACGGAACCGTAGGCCAGCGTGGCCGTGGCGGCGTTGACGTCCTGGAGGGAGATGGCGTCGATGCTCCAGGAACCCACGCCGGGCCAGGCGAAGATTTTCTCCGCGAAGAAGCCGCCGGCAAAGATGGCCGGGATGGTGAAGGCGATGCTCTGGGCCACGGGTATGAACGAGACCCGCAGCGCATGCCGCGAGATTGCCTGGTTCCTGGTGAGTCCCTTGGCCCGGGCGGTGCGGACAAAGTCGGCATTGACGTTGTCCAGGAGGTACTGGCGCTGGGCAATCTGGTAGGACCCCCAGCCCACCAGCGTGATGGCAACAGTGGGGACGGCGTAGTGCGCCAGCATGTCGATGAACTGGGCCCAGCCCGGTTCCATCCCTGGGGTGGAGATGCCGGTGACAAAAAAGATGCGTTCGCCAACGGTCTCGTTGATGTTGATGGCACCCAGCTGCACCAGGAAGTAGGCAATAGGGGCCGGCACGATGTACGCAAGGTAGCTGTACGAGGTGATGACGCGGTCCTGGAACTTGTACTGCCGGGCGGCCGAATAGACGCCGAGGGCCACCCCAATCACCAGGGTGAGGATGATGGAGGCCAGGAAAAGGCGGGTGGAGATCCAGACGCGGTCCCCGAACTCCGCGTTGATGAAGGCGCCGTTGGGGCTGCGGCCCCAGTCCCAGCGCGTGACAATGGCAGTAAGCCATTCGACATAGCGTTCCCAGGGGCTGAGGTCGGGGTCGAGGCCCTTCAGGCGCATCGAGTTTGCCACCTGCTCCGGGGTGGGACGGGGAATCCGTTCCTGTTCAAGCAGCGCGGGCTTGAGGGAACTGACGGCAAGGAAATATCCCGCCGACGTTGTCAGGAAGATCATGAAGACATACGTGATGCCGCGCTTGGCGAGATACCTGAGCATGCGGCAGCTACTTCTGGATCGTCGCCGCCGGCAGCCGGCCGGTCAGACACCGCATCATCCGCAGGCGGGCCAGGCTGCTAGGCAAATCAACAATCACGTGCTGGATCCTTCCGTTATCCCCTGATCAGCGGGGGTTACGCCGCCTCACCGGGTCCTTGCCAGCGGGTAGCTGGCCTCCCGCAGCCTGTCAGGGCTTGGTCCTTGTGGACTATGTCGCGGGTCACATTCCAGAGGAAACTATCACAAGCCGGAACCGAAAATGCGGGCGAATGCCCGGAAAGCTACCCGCCCGTATCAGATCGTTATGAATAGTTCTGTGAAGTTGGTGTGACTGGACGCGGCTCTAAACTGTGGCGTAGCCTGCGCGCCGCGGACCACCCGTGTGACAAGATCCCGCCAGGAGTCACTGAGCCTAGCGGGAGTGACCCCGTGAACCTTGACAAGGCTTAACAGGCGCTCCGGGTCCAGGGTCGCCGCCAGGGAGCCGGCCATCAGCCACGGGTCAGGCCCGAACCCTTCTTCCCGCAGGAGGATTTCGATATGGCGGTGCCACAGGGCGGCGGCGGGGGCTTCAAAGCGCCCGCGCGAGGCATGCTCGGCAGCCAGCACCAGGTCCCCGAACTCCATGACGTAGGAGATCCGCTCCGCTCCGAAGGAGATGAGGCGTTCCAGCCCGGGCGCACCCGGACCCAGGGGCGGCGGCCCAAACATGAACCGGGCCTGGAAATCGGCCTCGGACTCGCTCAGCAGCGTCAGCATCAGTCCCGCACGGTTGCCGAACCGCCGGAAGACCGTGCCTTTGCCCACACCGGCGTGCTCGGCAAGCCGGTCCATGGTCAGCCCCTCCGCCCCGCAGTCAGCAATCAGCTCCCGGGCAGCCGCAAGCAGGCGCGCCCGGTTCCGTGCGGCGTCCCGGCGTTCCGCCGCCGCGCCCGCCGGCAGGCCGGGCCGCGGTGGGATGGAACTCACATCCGACATTCCAGACCTCCGGAATAATAAGCGGACCGCAGTCCGTTTAGATGGGTGAAGGCACTGACAAGCCTCAGCTTAGACCGGCCCGCGGCCCTCCCGCGGACCCAGACCCCAGGAGTTCCCATGACTAAGAGCACCGTCCTTACCCTCGTCGGCAGCCTCCGCGCCGAGTCCACCAACCAGAAGCTGGCCGAAGCCATCCAGCTGAACGCCCCCGAGCAGGTTGACGTGGTGATCCACGGGAACCTGGGCAACATCCCGTTCTACAACGAGGACATCGACGTCGAAGGCCAGGTACCCGAAGCGGCGGCAGCCCTGCGCGCCGCCGCGAATGCGGCAGACACGCTGCTGCTCGTCACTCCGGAGCACAACGGCACCGTGCCTGCCGCACTGAAGAACGCCATCGACTGGCTGTCCCGCCCCTTCGGTGCCGGCGCCCTCGCCGGCAAGCCCACCGCCGTCGTCGGCACGGCGTTCGGCCAGTACGGCGGGGTCTGGGCCCAGGACGAGGCCCGCAAGGCGGCAGGCATCGCGGGCGCGCAGATCCTCGAGGACGTCAAGCTCGCCGTGCCGGGATCCATGGTCCGCTTCGCTGAAGTCCACCCGAAAGACGACGCTGAAGTCGTAGAGCAAATCAAGGGCGTGTTCGACGCACTCACCGCTTCCCAGCCCGCGGCCTAACCAATGACTCCGGTACCCGGCGCCGCCAAGGCGCCGGGTACCGCCTTTTAAGCCCGCCCGGCTGCCTGATCCCGGCGCCCGGCCGCGCCGGCGATGCTCTGGCTGCCGCACCCGATCGTTGCTACCGTGACCGCATGAGTCCCTCAAAGACCCCGGCCGAGATCCTCACCATCGCCGGGACCGAGGTCCGCATCTCAAGCCCGGACAAGGTGCTGTTCCCCAAACCCGGGCTGACGAAGCTCGACCTGGTGAGGTACTACCTGGCCGTCGCCGACGGGGCACTCCGCGGCGCCGGGGGCCGTCCGATGGTCCTCAAGCGCTTCCCCAAAGGCATCGACGCCGAGCCGTTTTTCCAGAAACGCGTGCCCGAAAACCACCCGGACTTCATCGACACCGCCACCCTGCACTACGCCTCGGGGACGTCAGCGGAAGAAGCCGTCATCCGGGACGCCGCCGGACTGGCCTGGGTGGTGAACCTAGGCTGCCTCGACCTGAACCCCCACCCCGTGCGCGCGGAGGACCTGGAACACCCCGACGAACTCCGGGTGGACCTCGATCCGATGCCGGGCGTGGACTGGTCCCAGATCGTGGACGCCGCCTTTGTGGCGCGGGACGTGCTCGACGACGTCGGCCTGGCGGGGTGGCCGAAGACCAGCGGCTCGCGCGGGCTGCACATCCTGGTGCGCATCGCGCCGCAGTGGACCTACCGGGAGGTCCGGCTCGCCGCCGAGACCCTTGCCCGCGAGGTGGAGAACCGCGCGCCCGGCCTTGCCACCGCACGGTGGTGGAAGGAGGAGCGCGGCGAGAGCGTGTTCGTTGACTTCAACCAGAACGCCAAGGACCGCACCGTGGCGTCCGCGTACTCCGTGCGGCCACTGCCCGACGCCCGGGTCTCCACCCCCCTGACCTGGGACGAGGTCCGGACCGCCAGGCCGGACCAGTTCACGGTGCTCACCGTGCCCCGGCGCTTTGCGGACATGGGCGACCCGCACGCCGGGATTGATGACGCGGCAGGCACCCTGGATGGGCTCCTGGCACTGGGCGCGGAGCTCGGCCCTGCGGAAAAGCCACCTCGCAGCGGTGACGGCTCCGGCCGCCGGCAGTCGGTGATGCCGCTCATTGAAGTTGCCCGGACCAGGACAAAGCCCGAAGCGGAAGCCGCCCTCGACGAATGGAAATCCCGCCACGCGGACCTTGTCCCGGCGCTGCATCCGGCCGATGTGCTGGTGGACGGGATGCGCGGATCGAGCTCGCTCTGGTACCGGGTGCGGGTGAACCTGCAGCACGTCCCGGAGGGCGAGCGTCCGCCGCAGAAGGACCTCATTGCCGATTACGATCCCTGGGCGGGTAAAGAGTGGCCGGGCCGGCCGGCGTCCTGATGGCGGGCCCCGGCGGAACGTGGCGCAGGCCCGGCAGGCGCCGCCCCGTGATCAACTCTTGTCCCAACCGGTACCTTCCCGGCATTTCCGGGCCGGGGCGCCAGCCGTAACGTTAATCCACCAAACCGGAACGGGATTGCGGTGGAGGCATGCGGGCACGGGGTGCAGGAAAGCGCGGGGCGGGGCTGCTGACGGCAGCAGCAGCCAGCCTGGCGCTTCCGCTGTGGCTCGGCGCCTGCGTGGCAGAGGCGCCCCCGGAGTCCATGCCCGCATCGTCCGCTCCGCTTGCCATCAGCAGAAGCACACCGGCCGCCCCGCCGCCCGTTGCTCCCTCCCCGCAGCCGCAGGATGCGGCCCGGACGGAGACGTCCGCTCCCCCTGCCCGATCGCTGAACCAGGCATCGGCCGGCTTCTCCGCCGGGGCCGGCGGGCCAAGCGCCCCGGCAGCGGATTTCTCCACGCCCAGTACCCCGGGTCCGGGCAGCCCGGGTCCCAGCATTGCAGCCCCCCAGGACCTTGGCGATGCTGCGGTGCTGCAGGCTTCTGAGAGGCCCGGGCCCACCAACACTCGAACCACGCCGCATACGGTGACGGCCTACTACGTGCTCCTGGACGACGGCGGCCGGAACGGTGTGCGTTTTGGCTGCAACGACAGCCTGGTGGGCGTCTCCCATGAAAGTTCACCTGCCGTGGAGGCCCTTCCTGCCGCGGTCGGCGCACTGCTCGACGCATCAGGCAGCGCAGCTGTGGGGGCGCAAGAACCCGATCTCTACAACGCCCTCGCCAGTTCGCGCCTGAAGTTCCTCTCGGGCAGCTTTGACGGGACCACGGTGACGGTTTACCTCGCCGGCTCCCTCCGCCCCGGCGGAGCGTGCGACCTCCCCCGCCTGGAAGCTCAGCTCACCCAGACGGCGGTGGCTGCCGTCGGTGCCATCAGGGCAGAAATCTATGTCAATGGCCTCACCCTCGCGGAAGTGCTGAGCCTCGATTAGCGGGCGCGGCCGGCAACCTCCAGCTGTGGCTTATATATAAACAGGTGTTGCTTTTAGGGCAACACCTCGCTGTATCCTGAAGGTGTGAGCCACGAAACACTCGACGCCGCAGCAGGGACGCTGCCAGCAGAAGCCATTGATGCCATCGAGCGGGCGGCGACCTCCGCGCACCGCCACGAAGAACTCTTCTCGGAGCGGGCCGCGAATATCCGGCAGTCAGCAGTGCGGGACGTCTTCGACATCTCCCTGCGGCCGGGACTCGTCTCGCTCGCCGGCGGCAGCCCCTACCTGCAGTCCCTTCCGCTGGAGCGCCTTGCCGCTACAGCCGCAAGGATCATTGCGGAGGACGGCCTGACCGCCCTGCAGTACGGCAGCGGGCAGGGATCGGAGGAACTCCGCACCCAGATCTGCCACGTGATGGCCGCGGAAGGCATCACGGACGCGCTGCCGCAGAACGTGGTCATCACCGCCGGCTCGCAGTCCGCCCAGGACGTGGCCACGAAGGTCTTCTGCAACCCCGGCGACGTGGTCCTGGTGGAGGATCCCACCTATGTGGGCGCCCTCAACACCTTCGAGGCATACCAGGTCCAGGTGGAAACCGTGGAGATGGACGACGACGGCCTGGTTCCGGAGCAGCTGGAGGCACGGATTGCCGCCCTTCAACTGGCCGGCAAGAACATCAAGTTCCTGTACACGATCCCCAACTTCAACAACCCTTCGGGAATCACGTTGGCGGCGGACAGGCGCCAAAGGATCGTCGATATATGCCGCAGTGCGAATATTCTCGTGGTGGAGGACAACCCCTACGGGCTGCTCCGCTTCGGCGGTGAACCGCTGGCACCGCTGCGGGCGGCGAATCCGGACGACGTCATCTACATGGGGTCCTTTTCCAAGATTTTCGCCCCGGGCCTTCGGATCGGCTGGGCGCTGGTCCCGGAACACCTCCAGCGCCGCTATTACCTGGCAGCCGAGGCCGTAACGCTCTGCCCTCCCGCCTTCAACCAGATGCTGGTCTCGGCCTACCTCCGCGACTACGACTGGAAGGGCCAGATCGAAACATACCGCGGGCTGTACGCCGAGCGCTGCGCCGCACTGCTGGCCGCCCTGGAGGAACACATGCCGCCGGGCACCACATGGACCCGTCCGGAAGGCGGCTTCTTCGTGTGGGTGACCCTTCCCGACGGTGTGGACACCTACCCCCTGCTGCGCAAGGCGATCGACGCCGGCGTCGTGTTCATCCCGGGGGCCGCCTTTACGCCGTCGGACGATCCTTCCAACAAGCTGCGCCTCGCCTTCAGCGCCGTCCCGCCCGAGGCCATCGCCGAAGGGGTACGCCGCCTGGCGCCGGTGCTTCAGCAAGCCATCGCCGCGCTGTAGCCTTGGCCTGACCAGCGCTACTGAAACCAAGCAAAGGAGCACACATGAGCGGAATCATCGTTGTAGGGGTTGACGGCAGCGCAACTGCCAAGAAGGCAGCCGAATCGGCGCGGGACCTCGCAGCAGCCCTTGGCGCCTCGCTCCACGTGGTATCCGCCTTCGACAGCGACCGCACCGAGGTGTTCGGCAGCGGCAGTGACCGGTGGATCGTATCCGACGCCGATGCAGCGGAGCATGTGGCGCGGACAGTTGCGGAATCGCTGGGCAGGGACATCAAGGTCACCTACTCTGCCGCCCGCGGCAGGCCGGCCGACGCCCTCATCAAGGAGGCCCTGCGGATGGACGCACGGATCATCGTGGTGGGAAACCGCAGGATGCACGGCATCGGGCGGGTGCTTGGCAGCGTTGCCAACAGCGTGGCCCACAACGCGCCCTGCGACGTCTACATCGCCAATACGTACGACGCCGAGTAGCAGACTTTACGGACACCATGCGGAAGGCGCGCCCCGCATGGTGTCCGTTCTCACGCCCAAAAACGCGTTCCCTGCTCCACCCCGGCGATAAAATTGGAGGAGCCCCCAACGGTGCGGACACCCAGCATCCACCACCATAAGGGGCCCCATTGATTACCCTCCAGCGCCGCCAGCTTGCCGGCCACGATATCCTCCTCGCCCGCCATGGCAACCACATCTGCTCCATGCGCGTTGACCGCAGCAACGACCGCGTGGTGGCTTTACTGGATGATGGCAGCGTGGACAGCGCCCCCAACCTCATCGCGCCGGGGATCAAGCTCCCCGAGACGGTGGGCAGCGTGCTCCGGGAGGACTGGAAGCTCCTGGCGGCCTGGGGCGGGATGGCAGCGGCCATGGCTGTCCTCATGACGGGCGCTGCCGTGGCACTGGGTACCACCGCGGACCCGGCCAGCCTTGAGATGCTGACCGCCTACGCCGCCTTCTGAGGCCGGGCTAAGCCACCATCCGGCCCTGGAGGGCGAACCAGATCCCGGCCATCACCACGCCGCCGAAGAGCGAACCGGCGATCACCTGCGCCACGGTGTGGGCGCGCAGCACCACCCTGGACCAGCCGACGGCGGGTACCAGGAGCAGCAGCGGAAGCCACACCGGGCCAAGCATGAGCACGCTGATCACTGCCGCCGAGGACATCGCCGCTGCATGCCCGCTGATCTTCCAGAACGGGCTGACTGCCGCCAGCACCACTACGCCCGCCACCACGGCGAGGACCATCACCACCACACTTTGCGGGGCACCCGCTGCCGCCAGCACCAGGAGCCCGGCCAGGATGGAAGCCAGCGCCATCAGCAGCACGGGGGCCCGCTGCCGGCGGTCGCTGACATGGTGGTCAGTGACTTTCCCCCGCCGGACCAGCATCAGCAGCAGGAACAGCGGAAGCACGCAGACGAACATGGCGGCCAGCGCACCGTACCCCATTGTTCCGGGAAAGCCGGGCTGCGTTACGGGACTGAGCAGCAGCTGGATGCTGACCACCACGGGCGGCTGGAATGCCTCCGTCACCCACCGCGCGGCCCTGTTCTTTACCCGGAGGGTGCTGGTGTTGATTGCCGGTGTCCTGTCCTAGTCGAGGAGGAGCGCGGGCTCCTCCAGGATGGCGGCGACGTCGGCCATGAAGCGGGCGGACAGGTCGCCGTCCACTACCCGGTGGTCGAACGATCCGCCCAGCGTGGTGATCCAGCGGGGGATCACTTCCCCGTCAAGGACCCACGGCTTCTGCTTGATGGTTCCGAAGGCCACGATGGCAACCTCGCCGGGGTTGATGATGGGCGTGCCGGTATCGATCCCCAGGGCTCCGATGTTGGTGATGGTCAGCGTGCCGCCCTGCATTTCGGCGGGCTTCGTCTTTCCGGACCGGGCCGTAACGGCCAGGTTGTTGAGCGCCAGTGCCAGTTCCTTCAGGGAAAGGTCCTGGGCGTTCTTGATGTTCGGCACCATCAGCCCGCGCGGTGTGGCAGCCGCAATGCCAAGGTTCATGTAGTGCTTGACCTGGATCTCCGCGCCGTCGGTTCCGTCGGCGTTGTCCACCCACGTGGCATTGACGCTGGGGTTCCGGGCGGCCGCCCAGATCACTGCCTTGGCCAGGATGAGCAGCGGCGAAACCTTGATGCCCTCGAAGTCCCGGGACGCTTTGAGCCTCTTGACGAACTCCATGGTGCGGCTGGCGTCCACATCCACGAAGATGCTGACGTGCGGCGCCGCGAACGCGGAATCCACCATGGCCTTTGCGGTGGCCTTCCGGACGCCCTTGACGGGGATCCGCTCGATGCGCTGGTCCTGCGGCTTGCCCGCCTTGCCCCAAAACCCGTCAGCCTTGTCCAGTTCCGCGTCCCGCTGGGCCTGGTAACTCACCAGGTCCTCGCGGGTCACCTCGCCGCGGGAGCCTGTGGCCACCACGTCTGCCAGGTCGATGCCCAGGTCGCGGGCGATTTTGCGGACGGGGGGCTTTGCGAGCACACGGTTGACCAGGCCGGTGATGGTGCCGCCCAGGGTGGGACGGTTGTCGACGTCGGCAGCAGGGCTGGTTGCCGGGCCCGGATCCTGGGTCACTTCGGCCGGCGAATGGGGCTGGACGGGCTCCACTTCCGGGGCGTTGGGCGACAGGGCAAAGGCGGGGGACGTCTTCCGCGGCCGGCGTTTAACGGCGTCGGCCTTGGGGCCGGAGCCCACGAGGGGCCCGCCCTCCAAGGCACCTTCCGTGGCCTGCGCACTGTCTGCTGTGCCGCCGTCGGACGCTGGAAGCTTGCCGTAGAGCGGCTGCCCGGGAGCCTCAGGCGCTCGGACATCCGCCGGGGTGGGGTCTCCGGACACGTCGTCGCTGACGCTGATGATGGCGGTGCCGACGTCGATGGTCAACCCTTCCGGGACCAGCAGTTCAGTGACGGTCCCGGCGAAGGGCGAGGGAAGTTCCACGAGGGACTTGGCCGTCTCGATCTCGCAGAGGACATCGTTGATGGCGACGGCGTCGCCCGGCTTGACCTTCCAGGAGACGATTTCGGCCTCGGTGAGCCCTTCGCCGACGTCAGGCAGGTTGAACTTGTTGAGAGTCATGGTGTCCTCGGGTGAAGCCTCAGTAGGAAAGGGCGCGGTCCAGCGCCTCCAGGATGCGGTCGATGTCCGGAAGGTAGTCTTCCTCCACCTTGGCAACCGGGTAGGGCATGTGGAAGCCGCCTACCCGGATGACCGGCGCCTCGAGCGAGTGGAAGGCCCGCTCACTGATCCGGGCAGCGATTTCACCGCCGATTCCGCCGAAGGTGGGTGCCTCATGGGCCACCACCAGCCGCCCGGTTTTCTGCACGGAGGCCGTGACGGTGTCGAAGTCCAGCGGGGAAATGGACCGCAGGTCGATCACCTCCACGCTCCGGCCGTCCTCCTCCGCGGCGTTCGCGGCCGCCAGCGCAACCGGCACCAGGGGGCCGTATGCCACGACGGTGGCGTCTGTCCCCTCGCGGAGGACATGTGCCTTGAAGGGGTCCTCTGCCCGGCCCGGCGCGGCTGTATCCACCTCACCCTTGAGCCAGTAGCGGCGCTTGGGCTCGAAAATGATCACCGGATCCTGGCATTCCACGGCCTGCTGGACCATCCAATAGGCGTCATGCGCGTTGGAGGGAGTGATGATGCGCAGGCCGGCAGTGTGGGCAAACAGCGCCTCCGGCGATTCGGAGTGGTGTTCAACGGAACCGATGCCGCCGCCATAGGGGATGCGGATGACTACCGGGACGGTGAGATTGCCATTGCTGCGCGCGTGCATCTTGGCCAGCTGCGTGGTGATCTGGTTGAAGCCGGGGAAGACAAACCCATCGAACTGGATTTCGCAGATTGGCCGGTATCCGCGGAGCGCAAGGCCAATAGCGGTTCCGATGATCCCGGATTCAGCCAGCGGCGTGTCCACCACCCGGTCGGGGCCGAACTCGCCGATCAGGCCGTCCGTCACGCGATAGACCCCGCCCAGCGGACCAATGTCCTCCCCCATCAGCAGGGCCTTTGGATTGCCGGCGAGTGTCTCACGAAGACCCTCGTTGATGGCCTTGGCAATGGTCATGGTTGTCATCAGTGGCCTGCCTTTGCTGCGGGCTGTCCGGAAGATCCGGCCGGCAGGTCTCCGCCTTCGAACCCTGCAGTGTATTCCTCAAACCATGCGAGCTCCTCCGCCACCAGGGGATGCGCCTCGGCGTAGGTGTTGGCGAAGGCGGAGCGGATGTCCGGGGTTTCAAGGTCATGCGTGGTGCGGCGGACGTACGCGGCGAGTTCGTCGCCGTCGGCCTTCACCTTGGCGAAGAACGCGTCGTCGGCCAGGCCTTCGGCGCGCAGGTACTTTTCCACGCGGGCCAGGGGGTCCTTTGCCCGCCACGCGTCTTCCTCGGCGGACTGGCGGTACTTTGTGGGGTCGTCCGCGGTGGTGTGGGCGCCCACCCGGTAGGTGAAGGCCTCGATCAGGACAGGGCCCTTGCCCTGGCGTGCGTGTTCCAGGGCCCATTCGGTGACGGCATGGACCGCGATGACGTCGTTGCCGTCCACCCTGATCCCCGGGAAGCCGTAGCCCTTGGCGCGGTTGGACAGCGGCACGCGGGTCTGGACGTTGGTGGGGACGGAGATGGCCCAGTGGTTGTTCTGGCAGAAGAACACCACGGGGGCGTTGTAGGAGGAAGCAAAGACCATTGACTCGTGGACGTCACCCTCGGAGCTGGCACCATCGCCGAAGTAGGCGATGACCGCGGCCTCCTCCCCGCTGCCCTGCGCTGCCGACAGTTTCTGGTCGCGCTGGATGCCCATTGCATAGCCGACGGCGTGGAGCGTCTGGGCGGCCAGGACCAGGGTGTAGAGGTGGAAGTTCGTGTCCTTGGGGTTCCAGCCGCCGTTCGACACTCCGCGGAACTGCCGAAGGAGTTCGGCAAGGTCCACCTTGCGGGTGTAGGCGACGCCGTGCTCACGGTAGGTGGGGAAGATGTAGTCCTGCGGCCGGCTGGCCCTGCCGGAGCCGATCTGCGCGGCCTCCTGGCCGGTCAACGGGACCCACAGCGCGAGCTGTCCCTGCCGCTGCAGCGCAGTAGCTTCCACGTCGAAGCGCCGGATGGCGGCCATGTCCGCGTAAAGGCCGCGAAGAACCTCCGGGGTGACCTTCTCCGCGTACTGGGTGAAGACGGGGTCGAAACCCAGCTTCCCGTCAGGGCCCAGGAGCTGGACCATCTGCGCGGGGGGCTCACCCATGACCGCCTCGGCATCAGCCTCACGCTGGTCGTCTACCGCTGTTCCGTCGAACTCGGTGGAAGGCAGATGTGTGCCCATACCGTCTCCTCGCTTGCCGCATGCGGATGCAGTGCAATGTCGCTGGGATATATGCCTCAAGAGGAATAGATTCCCGGCGCGGCATATATATTGCTTTACTGATCCTAACTTTATCTTCAGTAGGTACGCGCCGAGCTACTTGTTAAGCGCTAGGAACCCCGTGGCGCGTTTGTATAGTTCGCACACAGCTGGAGGAACCTGGTGTTGGCGTCCACCTCGCCGATGCTCACCCTGACCCCTTCGCCGGGGAACGCCCGCACTGACAGTGCCTGGGCGCCCGCAAGTTCGGCAAATCCGGCACTGTGTTCGCCCAGGTCCAGCCACACGAAGTTCCCCTGCGCGTCGGGAACAGCCCAGCCAAGGCTCCGCAGCCCTGCCGTGACACGATCGCGTTCATCCACCAGGCTTTGTACCCTTTCTACAACCTGGGGGTAGTTCTGCAGCGAAACAATCGCGGCCTTCTCGGCAATCTGGGACACGGCAAAGGGGGTTGCCGCGACCCTGAGGTGCTGCGTCAGCGCGGCGTTGGACACGCTGTAGCCGACTCTGAGCCCGGCCAGACCATGTGCTTTCGAGAACGTACGGAGCACCACCACATTTGGGTATTTGCGGTACATGGCGATCCCGTCCACGGCACCTTCAGCCCTGACGAATTCCTGGTAGGCCTCATCGATCACCACCACGACGTGCGGTGGGACACGCCTGATGAAATCCTCTGTTTCGGCAGTGCCCAGGACGGGTCCGGTGGGATTGTTGGGCGTGCACAGGAGGACCATTTTGGTGCGGGCGGTCACGGCAGCCGCCATGGCCCGGAGGTCATGCCTGCCGTCGGCAGTAACGGGAACGCGCACGCTTTCGGCCCCGGAGAGTCCCACGCTGATGGGGTACGCCTCAAAGGAGCGCCAGGCGTAGACCACTTCGTCCGGCGTCCCGTCGTCGTTCCGTCCGGCAAACGTGGCCAGCAGCTGGTTCAGTGCGCCCAGGCTGCCCGCGCCGGTGACGATGTCCTCGGCGGGCACGCCCAGGAAGCCGGACAACTCCGCACGCAGCCTGCTGCTGAGCGGATCGGGGTACCGGTTGAAGTCGGTCTGGTGCGCTATGGCCTCAAGGACGGCAGGAAGCGGGGGCAGCGGGTTTTCATTGGAGGACAGCTTGTAGCTGGCCATCCCGTCAACGGCGGCGGGCGGCTTCCCAGCGGCATAGCGGGGCAGGCCGGCCACCACGGGACGGGGCTGGACACCACCCGTGAGGGTCTCAGAAGACGTCATGCAGACCAGCCTACTTCCCGTGCTGCAGGAGGGAAGCAGGCTGGTCACACGCTGTTGGCCTAGGTGCCGGACGGTGCTGCGGTGCTGTCCGCCCTGGTGCCTGCCAGCTGCGGCGCCCAGCCGTCTGCGCCGCGCAGGTAGGCCTCCAGCGTGTACTCACCGGCCAAGGCCGGGTCGAGCTGGGGCCGGGTGGGGGTGACCCGTGATCCGGGGCCGTTGTTATTGAGTTCGTGAAAGCGCGCTTCCTGCCAGGAGAACCCGCTCATGTCCGTCCAGGGCGTGCCGGAGATGTGGGCACCCAGCCAGGAGTCCCTGATGAGCACCTGGGCAATCGCCTCCACGTCGCCGCTCGGGTGCCAGGGGCGGCCCAGGTGGACCGTGCCGGCCGCGGCATCCGAGACGAACCGGCAGCCGGCGAACAGGTAGCCATGTTTGATCTGGATGTTGAGGCTGCCGGCCGACACGTAGCCGTTGTTGCTGTCAGACCCCCGGTCCAGGGACCGGATCTCGCAGCCGGAAAACACCGCCGTTCCCCGGCCGAAGATGAAGTCCACGTCCCCTTCCACGTAGCAGTGGCTGAAGAAGAACCGTGACTGCACCCCCCGGGAAGGCGAATCAACCAGCAGGGTGTCCTGGTTCCCCAGGCACCGGACATTGCGCAGGACGGCCCGGTCTCCTGTCAGGAAGAGTGCCACCGCCTGCCGGTTCTTCATCTCCTGGTTGGCGGCCTCGTCGAAGTCGTTGCTGAACGTGAGGTTCGCCGCTGTGAAGTCCGGCCCGTCAATCCGCACGCTGGCGCTTCCACCCGTGCCATAAGGTCCGGTGCCGTCAGGTTTCGGAGTGCCGGAGGCGTTGTTGTAGACCAGCACAACATCCTCGGCCCTGTCCCCCAGACCAATGAAGGAAATCCTGGGCTTGTTGGCCGGCACCCTGATAAGTTCCCGGTAGGTTCCGGGAGCGATGCGTATCTGCGTGCGGTGGGTGTTTCCGGCCGGCACGGCGTCCACGGCAGCCTGCACTGTCCGGAACACGGATCCTGCCCCGACTTCCAGGACCACGGGCTTGTCGATGGGACGTTCGCTGGGCCAGTGGATTCCGCCAAGGGGGTCCAGCTGGGCATCAACAGGCTGGAAGTATCCCGGCGGGACTGCCTGCTGCGCCTGCAGCTCCGAGGCCACCAGCCGGGCCACGGCAAGGGCACCTTCCGCCTGGAAATGGGTGTTGTCCGCCACGCCCTCCGGGTACTGCGGATATTGGCCGGGCGACGCGTAGAGGAAGTGCGACTTTGTCCCTTCCGGGCCAAGCTTCTGCCACAGGTCCTTGGAGGAGGCGGTGAGATCCACGAGGGGCGTCCCCGTCGCAGCGGCAAGCTCCCGGACAGCCTGGGGGTAGGCACCGTGTGAATCCTGGGCAATGCCGAGCGCGCTGAACCGCCGGCGTTCCACAGGCGTGACCAGCACGGCCTTCGCGCCGCGGGCCCTGGCACTGTCGATGTACTTCTGCAGGTAGTCCTTGAACGTGGTCTGGGGGTCGGTGCCCCTGGCCGGATCCTGGACCTTCTCGTCATTGTGCCCGAAGGAAATCAGCAGGTAATCCCCCGGCTGGAGCATTGCCGTCACCTCATCGAGGAGGCCGGCGTCGGCGAAACTCTTGGACGACGCGCCGGACCATGCGTAGTCGAACACCCCTGCCTGCGGCCCCAGCAGGAGGGGAAGCGCCTGGCCCCAGCCTGCGCGGGGCCGTTCCGACTGCTGGTAAGCCGACGAGGTTGAGTCCCCCACCACGAAGATCACCGGACGGGTCCGGCCCTGCGGGGACGCATTGGCGGGGCGGACGGCGGCCTGCGAGCGCGCAGCGCCCGGTCCGGAGATTCCCGCCGCGGCCGTCGCTGCTCCAGCCGCAACAGCAGCCAGGATTGAACGGCGGCTGGGTTTGAGGCGGCGCATCAGTTGGCCTCCCCAGCCGTAAAGACGGGCCCGACGGCGTCCGAGAGGAGGGCGGGAACGGCCTGGGCGGCGTTCACATGGGTCCGCAGCACCGGCGTCCAGCTGTTATCGGCACCCAACTGCCGGTCCGCCGGAGCAGCTGCGTTGTAGGCTGCCCGGAGATCGACGATTTTGCCGTTGACCGCGTTCCCGGTGGTGGCGATGACCTTGCCCTTGAAATATGCGATGAGCGAGGCGACGGGGGTACCTGCGGGAAGGGTGAAAGCGTTTGCCTCGGCGTAGAGGTGCGATTCCACCCCTGCCCCAAAGGTATATCCGTAGGGGACCTCGGAGTCAGCGGAGGTCTTGAAGTGGTTGTTGTAGACGTCCACCTGGCCGTAGCGGACCCGCGGTGCCCGCTGGCCCACGTTCTCAAACACGTTGTGGTGGATTGTTACGCGCAGCTTGCCGGCGTCACCCCGGTTGGTGGAATCCGTGGATCCGATGAGCAGGAGCTTGTCATGGTCGGAGAACCGGTTGTAGGACATGGTGACGAGGTCCGAGCCGTTGGTGACGTCAACCGCTCCGTCATGGATCTGGTAGGGCCGGCCGAAGTAGCTGGGCTGGGCGCTGTCCAGGTTGGGGGCGTCGGTGAAGTGGGAGTGGTCAACCCACACGTTGGTGGAACCGTTAATGATCTGCAGCAGGTCATACTCACTGTTCCAGTTGCCGGTGGCGCCGTCGCTCGGATCCCAGGCCGGAAAGCAGTCGGCGGCATCGCGTACGGTGAGGTTCCGGAAAATCACGTTTCCGGCGCGATTGATCCGCAGTGCTGCACCCGTGATGCTGCTGTCCGGGCCAGCGCCCACAATGGTGGTGTTGCTCGGGATATCCCAGCGGATGGTGGCAGCCTGCTTGGCCGCTGCTGCGCGCCGCGCAGTTTCCTGGGCGCCCTCAGGTTCCCTGGTTGTCCCATACCGGGCGGGATCGAAATCGTAAAGGTACTGCGCCAGGGAATAGCCAGTGCCACTGGCATAGTCTTCACAGCTGAGCGGAGAGCCGCTCGCGTCCACGTTGGCCGCGATGTCCCCGTGGACCCGGATGATCTTCGGGTCCGTGCCGCCACGTGCGAAGGCGGCCAGGAGTTCGGTTTTGCTGGAAACGTCGTACACGCGGTCAGCGCCGGCGGCGGACCCGCCGGTGGTGCCGGCCCCCGCCGCCGCCCAGCCGTCGCTTTCCGGCAGTACCTGGCGTTCGAGCGGCTGCCGGGCCGTCTGGGCTGTTGGGTCCGCCTGCGGCGCGGGCGATGCCAACGCGGGGGCTGGTGCTGCGAGCAGTGAAACGGCAAGGGCCGCCACCACAGACACGGGTGTTAGGGGCTTCTTATGACGCATGATCTCTCTTCCTCCATTGGAATGAACCACGCTTCGGCGCAGGCGATGGCCCGCACGTCGGAAAGCGATTTCTCTACTATGAGAAACCGCTTTCCGAATGTCAAGGCCTCAGTCGAAGATTGACAAGATTCATTGCACCGATGTCATACCAGTAAGCAAACGTGTGACATCCTTCGAAGGAAGCTGCCCGCGCACGGCACTCCGGCGGACTGCCCAGGCGAACCGTCTCCTGCACCTGGCGCACAGGCAGGTGTGAAAGCATAGGCGCATGCTCTCTTTCATTGGCCGGGTCCTCATCAACGGGTTGGCGCTGTGGATTGCAAGCTGGATCCTTCCCGGGCTGGAAATCTCCACATCGGCAACAACAGACGCGGTAGCCCAGACGGGTGTCTCGCAAGGAACGGATGTGGCCGGCACGGCTTTGGCGTATGTGTTCATCGGACTGATCTTTGGTTTGGTGAATGCGTTCATCCGCCCGCTGGTGAGCTTCCTGTCCCTTCCGATCACCATCCTCACGCTGGGCCTCTTCACCATCGTCATCAGCGCCGCAATGCTGTACCTGACCTCCTGGATCAGCAGTTTCACGCCGGTGCACTTCACCATCGATTCGTTCTTCTGGACGGCCGTGTTCGCTGCCATCATCATCACCCTGATCTCGCTGGTGGCCGGCCGGATTACCGGAGTCCGCCGCTAGAAGGCCTGCCTACCGCCCGCCATGCCCGCGTTCCCGCCGGCGGAGGTCCGCGGCGTGGAGATGTGACGCAGGCGCCGGTGTCCGCGCCAAGGAAAACCGCATGGCCGTTGCTGTGCCCCCGGCGCCGAGGACAGCACCCAGCGCGGCAGTGGACTGCACCAGCGACGGATCGGAGCTTGCTGACACCAGCCGGGCGCCGTCCTGATAGCTACTGAGCTGGTGGCCGGGACCAATGCCGACGTCCTCGCCAATCTGAACGTAGTGGTCATTGGTCATTGTGACTGTTACCTGATTCCTGGCATCACGATTGGCTGCGCCGTCGGTCCCAGGGACCCAGTCTGTTCGATGTTCCAAATGGAGCGTGCTGACCTCGGGCAACGGCGTTATTCCCCCAACAGGTGATCCAGCGGTCAGGACGTATTTGAGGTCGTACTCGTCCAGGAAGTCCTCGCTTGCTGCCAAGTTCATGGCGTGAATGCCTCCCTGGCTGTAGCCCACGCCCACGACCGCGGCCCCTCTTTCAGCCCCGGCGGCTTTGAGGGCTTCCATGACAGCCCCTTTCACGTTTTCCGAGCCGTTGCCAACGCCTTCTACAATTCCACCTAGGCCGAACGGATTGCGGTCCGCCCCTTCACCATGGAGTTGTGTTCCTGGAATCACCAGCACATATGCCTTTTCGCCACCGTTTTCGACTTCAATAACCTCGATAAATCCCGCTCCACGTTCATCAACAAGACGTATGCGTTCAAGCAATCCGGAGGGGGAAGGATCGAAGTCGATGGGTATGCTCTCCTGCCGGCCCACTGTCACCGGCCGTGGCCTCATTCCCGGGTATGCGCCCTCCACCAAGGTTTTCAGCAGCGGAGTAGCAGCTGCCGCATGGCTTGAGAGGCTCTCGGCCGCGCTGCGGTTCAGGAACCCTGTTCTCCAGAAATCCGCATGGCGTTGAAGCTCGGCCTGGATGTCGGGAATTCCATTGGCGCGGGCAGCGGCTGCCCTTGCCTCCGCCACTTCGTACTCCTGCCTGCACGCCCGGACCTGGCTGCTGATGCGCTGGAGTTCGGTCCGTACGGCCTGGAGGCTCCGCTCTGACTCGCCCACCGCGCTCAGGGCCATGGTCCCGGTCCACCGGGGCTGGTCCTGGAACGGAATGAGCTCTTCCCAGATGCGGCGGGCCTCGGCCTCCACCCCGGCAAGTTTTCCCGCCAAGGCATCCACTTTTTCCGCACCAGCGGCCAGCTCCTCCAGCTGGAAGCTGATGCCGCCCACCCCGCCCCGGATTGCGAGGGGGCCGTCCTGTTCCGGGCCGGTGACCCGGATAGGGCCGCCGGTGCCGGACGGCGTGGCCTCGGCCACCTAAAACCTGCCGCCGTAGGAGCAGCCGGCAACCAGGGTCTCCCGGCTGTGCCGTTCCACGGCCGCCTTTGCTTCCATCAATGATTCGAGGGAGCGCCGCAGGGCCGCCGCCTGCAGAGCCACGGTGTCCCGGTAGGCCCGCCCTGCCGGCGACTCCCACTGCAGGAGCTGGATGTCCCTGAATCCTGCAAGCACCTCCTCTCCCCGTACCACGCAGGCCGCCACACGGGCAGCCAACTGGTCCACCTGGGAAACCCGGTGCAAGTCGGCCTGCAGGTCCGCCCCTGCCAGCTCACTGCTCACCCTCCCACCCCACGGACGCACCGCACCGCCGCCACAAGTCCCGTTCCCATCCCGAAACTGCCCCTTCCATGCCGCCCCACTTCCGTAGCACCCCGCCAGGACACACCGCCCGGCCCTCTTCCCTGTCCCGACGCTACGAAAGGACTGTCCCGGGCTGTAGGGCCGCCGTCGGCTATGTGGACAAGTAACGTGCAGGCCGCCGCTTAAGGGGCCGCCGGAGTTCGTGAAAGAATCAACACATGCCTGAAACTGCCGCCACAGCTGACACCCGTACGCCCTCAGGACGCCTGGCCCTTGCCGCGTCCCCGGAAAAGATTGCGCTCGGCCCGCTGGACGGCCGCTACCAGTCAGCCGTTGCGCCCCTGGTGGACTACCTCTCCGAGGCGGCTCTCAACCGTGACCGTGTGGCTGTGGAAGTTGAATGGCTGATCCACCTCACCAGCAACAACGTCCTTCCGGGCGCAGGGCCGCTGACCGCTGCACAGCAGGACCAGCTGCGGGCCATCGTGACCGAATTCGACGCAGGCTCGGTGGCCGAACTTGCGGATATCGAAGCCGTCACTGTCCACGACGTCAAGGCCGTGGAGTACTACATCGGCCGCCGCCTGCCCGCCATCGGCATCGAAAACCTGACCGCCATGGTCCACTTCGGCTGCACCTCCGAGGACATCAACAACCTTTCGTACGCGCTCGGCGTCAAAGGCGCTGTGGAGGACGTGTGGCTCCCCGCGGCCCGAAGCCTTGTTGCCCAGATCAGCGCAATGGCCGAGGATAACCGCGCGGTCCCCATGCTGTCCCGCACGCACGGCCAGCCCGCCACGCCCACCACGCTGGGCAAGGAACTTGCGGTCATCGCGCACCGGCTCACCCGCCAGCTGGACCGGATCGCAAAGACCGAATACCTGGGTAAGATCAACGGCGCCACCGGCACCTACGCCGCCCACGTGGCATCCGTCCCCGGCGCCGACTGGCAGCAGGTGTCCAAGTCCTTCGTGGAGGGGCTGGGGCTGACCTGGAACCCGCTCACCACGCAGATCGAGAGCCACGACTGGCAGGCGGAACTGTATGCCGACGTCGCGCGGTTCAACCGGATCCTGCATAACGTCTGCACGGACATCTGGAGCTACATCTCGATCGGCTACTTCGCGCAGATCCCGGTTGCGGGCGCCACCGGTTCCTCCACCATGCCGCACAAGGTGAACCCGATCCGCTTCGAGAACGCGGAAGCCAACCTTGAAATCTCATGCGGGCTGCTGGACGTCCTGGGTTCCACGCTGGTCACCTCCCGCTGGCAGCGGGACCTCACCGATTCCTCCAGCCAGCGCAACATTGGCGTGGCATTCGGCCACTCACTGCTGGCAATTTCGAACGTGGCCAAGGGCCTGGAGCGCCTGGACGTGGCTGAGGATGTGCTGGCCGGAGACCTGGACACCAACTGGGAAGTCCTGGGTGAAGCCATCCAGATGGTCATGCGCGCAGAAGCGATTGCCGGCGTGGAAGGCATGGAAAACCCCTACGAGCGCCTCAAGGACCTCACCCGCGGCCAGCGGGTGGACGCCGCCCGCATGCAGGAATTCGTGCAGAGCCTCGGCCTGTCACCTGAAGCCGAGGCCCGGCTGCTGGCGCTGACGCCCGGCAAGTACACCGGCATCGCGGACCAGCTGGTGGACCACCTTAAGTAGCTCCCGCTGCAGTACCCCGGACGGTAGGGCAGTAAAGTACGACGGCGGCGCCGGGCTCCCAAGGGGCCCGGCGCCTTCTGGTGCGGGTCATTCAACCGTGCCGGGAGTGCGAAACTGGAAGCATGAAGTTGCTGCTCATCCGCCACGGACAAACCCCCGGTAACGTGCTCGGCCAGCTGGACACTGAGCACCCGGGGCCCGGCCTCACAGAACTGGGTGAACGCCAGGCCGAGGCAATGGCCCGCTCGCTGGCGAACGAACCCATCGGCGCCCTGTATGCGTCCACACTGATCAGGACCCAGATCACCGCCGCACCGCTGGGCCGGGTGCACAGCCTGGAGGTCGAGGTGCTGGACGGCCTGCACGAGATCGAAGCCGGGTCCCTGGAGAAACTGACGGACGAGGAGTCCCACAAGCGCTACATGGGAACGGTCTTCTCCTGGGCGGCGGGGGACCTGGACCGGAGGATGCCGGCCGGCCCTGACGGCCATACCTTCTTTGAACGCTTTGACGCCGCCATCCGCCGGGTGGTGGAACGGGCGCTCGACCACCGGCATGAGGCGGCGGCCGTCGTGAGCCACGGCGCAGCCATCCGGACCTGGGCGGGACGCCGGGCGGAGGATGCGGACCACGAGTTCGCGGCCCGGCATGTGCTGGCCAACACCGGAATCGTGGCGCTGGAGGGTGACCCGGACCGCGGCTGGAAACTGCTCCACTGGGACGGCAGCCCGGTTGGCGGACTTGCCCTGGCTGATCCAACTGCGGAGGACCCCACCGGGCAGGACACCGCCGGGGCTTAGGTCAGCTGCCGGATCCTGCGGGCGGGAAAAACCGCCATTCTGCGGCAGGGGCTGCTGGCTTCGTCGACGGGTACGGGCATGAGCCGCGCGGCCATGCCTGCGGCCTCCGCCGCCGTCGGCCGTTCCGCACTGTCCATGGCAGTCAGGGACCGGAGGAAAGAAGACCACCCTGGACCCACGGAGTCCGGCACCTGGGGACTGCGAAGGGTCCTGGCCACGAGCGACTCGATGGCCGTCCCGGGAAACGCCTTGGATCCGGTGAGGAGCTCCAGGAGCACCAGACCCATCGCGTAGACGTCCCAGGAAGGACGGACGGGACCTCCCGAGGCCTGCTCGGGGCTCATGTAGTGCACAGTTCCCGAGGAGACACCTGGTTCCGCGGGTGAGCCGGCGGCCGCGACGATGCCGAAATCAACAATGCGCACCGGGCTTCGCCGCAGGCCGCTCAGCATCAGGTTGGCGGGTTTGATATCCCGGTGGACCAGCCCTTCGCCGTGGAGGTGGGCCAGGGCTTCGAAGAGCCCCCGCGCCCAGCCGGCTATGGCGTCGGGGTGGTGCCGGGTGTTCCGGGCGGCCTCCGAGAGGCTCGGGCCCAGGGCGAGCTCCTCCACCAGGAACGGCCGCCCCGCCAGCGGCGTTCCGCTGGGGACAACACCCAGTCCTATGTACCTGACAATCGAGGGGTGCCTGAGGGCGGCCAGGACGGCGGCCTCATTGCTGATCCGCTCGAAATGCTTCGCGGAATCGTCCACCGCCACTTTGACGGCCACATCCGGTCCGCCATTAAGGTCGGCGGCCCGGAAGACCTGGGCCAGCGTGCCGCGGCCCAGGAGGTCCTTGAGCTGGTAGCGGCCGGCCACCACGGTCCCGCCGAGGGCTGGCGCGCCAGGCGGCTGCCTGTGCGCAGGGGACGGGACGCTCATGCCGAGAGGGCAGCGGAGTACGGCGCATCCTGCACAGCGGCCCCTGGACCGGATGCGCGGGCGTAAGGGGAGCGGATCCACGCATCCAGCTGGAAGCCGCACCCGCAGCGCCACACGGGCGGAAGCTGGACGGGACCGCCGTCCTCAGGTTCAAACGAGTAGCCGACGGCGGCAGGCCCCACGGCGGGGGTGACGAGGTCCATGGCGGTTCCGCAATGGAGGGCAGTGGCGCTGCCTGTGCCGTCCAACGGCCACGGTCCGCTGGAGTCAGGGTTGGATGCAGGGGAATCCATGGGCACAAGCTCAGTAAAGGTAACCAACACGCTCACGACTCCGGCTGTAAATGTTCGGGATTATTCGTAAGCATACATATTGCTAGTCAATCTAGCTAGTCAGGCTAGTTACTTTTTTCTTCATAGTGTGATTTCTGCAGCGCTTCGGTCATCCGGCTGAGGAACTCCACCACCACCCTCGCCTCGTCCGCCGAGAGGCCCTCGGCTACCGCCATCATTTCGCGGTGCATATTGCCAAGGGTCACGCGCACCTCCCTGTCGGACTCAACGGTGGGGACCACAACGACGGAGCGCCTGTCGGTGGGGTGGGCCTCGCGGCGGACATGCCCGCTGGCCACGAGCCGGTCAATAAGCGAAGTGGTGGAAGCGCTGGTGATGCCGAGGAACTGGCTGATGTCCTTGGGTACCACCGATTTTCCGGAGGCTTGGACGCGCAGCAGGTAGCGGAGGGCCAGGATATCCGTCTCCCCCATGCCCATGGAGTCCCGGGTGGAGCGGCGCACCGCCGTTTCAGCGGTCCGGTAGTCCCGCAGGGACTTCAACACCGCGGCGCTGTAATCCAACTGACCGTCGGGCCCATACCAATAACCGGACCCCTCATTACCCGTAGAACGCATGCAATCATATTAGACCACCTAATAACTAGGCAGCCAAGTAAGTTGCGGCAGGCGGGTCCTGATGCGTTCTCCGGGAACTAACCGGCAGGAAACACCGGCGTAACCGCCTCCTCGTAGCCTAGGTTTGCATAACCCTTCGGCGAAGCGAGGCAGAATGCAGACCAACCCGCGGTTGAACATCAGGCAGGTGCCCTGGTCAAACCCCGTAGGCGCCGACCTGAGGCGCGCGCAGCAGGCCGAACTCGACGCCCGCTTTGGTACCCCTGACCACGAACCCGGCCCGCCGCCGTCGAGCGCGGACTGTGCCGTCTTCCTGGTGGCTTATGACAAAGGCTCGGGCCAGCCCGTGGGGTGCGGCGGCCTGCGGATGATCGACGCCAGCACCGCGGAGATCAAGCGCCTGTACGTGCTCCCGTATACCCGCGGCTCAGGCGTGGCCAGTTCGATACTGGCGGCCCTCGAGGCGGAAGCGTTCAAGCTTGGTTACACGCGCATCAAGGCCGAAGCGGGATCTGCCCAGCCGGACGGCCGGAACTTTTACGAAAACTCCGGATTTGAGGCCGTTCCCAACTTTGGGCCCTACATTGGGGTGGCGCACTCGTACTGCTACGCCAAAAGCATCAATGCCCGCAGCGCCGCCCAGACCGCCATGG